>CAZDDH010000171.1:0-15777 GCA_964504165.1 uncultured Rickettsiales bacterium
GTTTGGGGGGGGGTGGGCTGCCATGCGGATGATGGCGCGCCAGGGCCTCCTTCAGGGACACCGCAAAGGAGTACTGGTCGCTGCTCTCGTCCGGCGGTGCGTCGGCCAGCTGCTGGGGTGCCATGTAATCCCGGGTGCCGCCGATGGCGGGGGAGTCCGGCCCGGCTGCCGATGAGGAAGGGTCCCCGTCCTCGGACCACCGAGCCAGCCCGAAGTCCGCCACGCGGACGCGGCCGTCCCGTCCCCGCAGCGCATTCTCCGGTTTGAAATCACCGTGGATCACCCCAGCCTGATGGGCGTTGACCAGCCCGGCTCCCGCCTCGAGGTAGGCGTCCAGTTTGTGGCGCCAGGGCCGGGCCGGGTCCCGGGACCAGCTCAACAGGGTCTCCCCGTCCACGAGCTCCATGGCCAAGAAGACATGGTCTCCGGTGGTACCCACGTCGTAGATCGTGATGACGTTGGGGTGGTTGAGTTTGGCGACGATGCGGGCCTCGTGTAGCCGTTGATCGATGTCGGCGTCATCCCCCCTGTCGGCGAACAGCACCTTGAGGGCGATGGGCCGTCCGAGGGTCGGGTCGGTGGCCGCGTAGACCACGCCCATTCCGCCGGCGCCGAGGCGCTCTTGCACCGTGAAGCGGCCCACCGAGATGGGATCGGCGGGCCCGCCAAACAGGTCCCGGCGGATGCGCGCGTAGATCCGCTCCTTCTCCAGCGAGAAGATGCGTAATCCCCCCCGCAGGAGTTCGTCTACCGGGTCGTTGGGAGTCATCGTCTCCGGAGTGTACCAACCCCGGCGTCCTCGTTCAGCGGGCCGTGCGGCGCGTGAGCCTATCAACGGGGACTCAGGTCCAGCCAGTATTGGTGTCCAATTCGATGCGCAACCCATCCACATCTTCTTCCACGGCGAAGGGGAAGGGCACCGGGACGGTCGAGATGAGCTCCTCGTTGTTGATCACGGGATTGGCGCAATCGTATGGCTCTTCGGTGTACAGCGCCCACAAAGAGTACGCCCCCCCCGTGGCGAGTTCACCGGGCTCGAAGGCAAAGGTGAATGGCGCCTCGTTGGCCATGTCCGTCAGGTCGGTGTCGTCCAGCTGCAAGGCATGGAGATGGGGACCGTTTTCGGCATCGTCCATGAACACGCACAGGGTCCCGATACCGGTCCAGCTCCCCGGGAGATTGATGACGCGAACCACCACACCGCTGATCTCGATGGGGTCGGGTGCGGTGTCATCGTCCCCGGTGTCGTCATCGCCCGTGTCGTCGTCGCCCGTGTCGTCATCGCCGGTATCGTCGTCATCGTGGGCCACATCATCGTCGTCGTCGTTGCCGCCCATCTCCGGGCAACCGGCCAACAGCAACGACCCCATACTCATCCAGATCCAAAACATCGTGATTCGCATCGATTCCTCCTGTTGTCCGGGTAGTCGCTGGGGGTGGCGATCTGTTCGGCAAAAAAACGATGGCCACGCCACGAGGTTGTGCTGGAAAGGGTCCCGAAGGGGTTCCGAGTAAGCATCCCCCGGCAGAGCCGGGGGCTTTGGGTTGTGAGCCGCCCAAGGCGGCTGGGTTGTTTAGCCGCTTGTCAGCGGCCCAGTAGCCACCTGACGGTGGCGGCTTGGTTGGCTACGGGAACCGAAGTTGTTCCCCTCGTAGATCCTCTGCTTCTTGTTGCTTGATGTACTCGCGGATCACCTCCTCGTCGCGGCCCACGGTCGATACGAAGTAACCGCGCGCCCAGAAGTGTTGCCCCGTAAAATTCCGCTTCCGCTCCGATGTAGTTCCGCGCAATGTAAATGGCGCTCTTCCCCTTGATGAAGCCGATCACCTGCGCGACAGCGAATTTGGGCGGTATCGCTATCAGCATATGTACGTGATCAGGCATCAAGTGCCCCTCTTCGATGCGGGACTCTTTGCGTGCTGCTAGATGGCGAAACACCTCGCCAAGTTCTTTGCGCAGCGCGCCGAAAAGCTTCTTCCGGCGGCACTTCGGGATGAACACCACGTGGTACTTGCAGTCCCACACGCTGTGATTCAGACTCGACACACTATCCATCTTGTTCTCCTCGTCGTGTTGCCATGGGCGGCTCACGACGGGGAGTTCAGGAAGTCATCCCGGAATTGTCAAACTGCGACTGCCTCCCCGGCATAGCCGGGGAATCTCCCATGTTGTTTGAACAGACAAAGACAAAAGATAAAGGTGCCAGGCACTGACACTATCCCGCCGCTCCCCTCCTAGTCGTCGAGGCAGTCGAGAGGAGGGCTGGGGGCTGCGAGATTGGTCCAACCGGACGAGCGCTCATCGACCGCCCCCAGAGGGGACCAGGTCCCGTCGCCGAGGTGGATGGTGCCCAGCTCGTGATCGGTGCAGCCGATCAGCTGGCCCGAGGCTTCGTCGTGATGTAACGCCGCCGTTCCAAAGGAGTGGTCGAGCTCGAACAACGGCTCGAACTCGACCGGCTCGAGCAACGTCGGGTCCAGGATCCACAGGGTCTGATCGTTGGCATTGAGCACATAGAGCCGCTGAAGCTGCGTGGACCAGGTCAACCCGGTGTCGTCGAGGTCCAGCGCCAGGGGGATCAGGGGCGTCGCCTGGCCGCTCGTGGTGCTCAGGACGATCAGGGCGTCGGCCGCTGCGTCGATGCCGTACAGGACCCCTTGATCATCAAAGGACAAGGCCGTGATCGACGAGTGCCCCGTTGGGCCGACGATGTCGATGGAGCATGAGCACGGGTCGATGGAGAGCAGGCGGCCGGTGTCGTTGTCGTGGGCGTACAGCGATCCGTCATCCGCAGCCGCGAGGGCATGGATGGCCATGGACTCGAAGGGCCCTTCGAACGCACAAAGCGGGCGCTGCACGTCCTCACCTAGGTCGATCAGGAGGAGCTGTACGGGGTCCAATCCGCTGTCTGCAGTCACCAGCTGGAGCTCGTACTCTGCCGCGGTATCGTCGTCGTCATCCGCGACGTCCTGATCGTCGCTCACAGAATCGGGCTCGAAACCCGAAGCACATGCGACGCAAAGGCCCAGGATTGAAGCGAGGGCATAGGGGGCTTGCCCGCGCCAGCCGCTTGAGTCGTTCATGGTCCACCTCATTGGTGCGGCCATCTTAGGGGGCGGGTCTGGACGACTCTGCTTACTTGACCTTACACGGGTGGGGAGATGCCGCCTGGGCGATTGACGAGGTGCCTGGCACGGACACCGCACGGACACCTATCGGCTGCGTGTTGAAACCGTGATCGACCGTTGTATCTGACGATAAATGATAAATCGTCAAGCTCCGGTCACCCTTCCCGGTCACCCTTCCACGTTCCACGAGGGTGAAGAGCGACTGGTCCGGCGGCAGGGGCTGCTGGGTTTTTGCCCAGGGGGAGTTGAAAGGACTGGTGGTTCATGACCAGTGCCTTGGCCTTGTAAAGGTCACTAGATGCAAAGCGGCGTGGGCCAGTACGAACGGTTGTTGTCCTCGTCGCATTCGTAGACCATGCCTGTGCCGTTGCCGACATCGTCCACCACCAGCTCCAGGGTCTTGCCGATGACAGCGGCGGTGTCGAGCTCGAACAGCAGGCCCGCGGTCATCGTCCCCGACTGCAAGCCCGACGGGTAGATCATCGTCTCGACGAGTTCGAGCTGGTCGTCGTGGACCGAGTACAGGGCGATGGGGAACGGCCCGCTGAAGTTGTCCGTGCCGGAGTTGCAGACCTGGACGTACACCTCGACCGTGCCACCGTCGCACTCCATCTCACACACGTCGAGGATCTCGCCTGTCAGGTCATAGGCTGGCGAGTTACCCGCGGTGACGAGATCGCCGGAGCGGAAGCTGTTGTAGCTGTCCCAGTTGACTGCGGCAGTGGTGGGGATCGATCCGTCGGCCTCGACGTTGGTGATGAAGTAGGCGTGCTGGTTCCACGCCGCCGGCCCGGGCATCCACGAGTCGTTGGCGTCCTCGACCACGGACAGGCCCGTGCCGCCAGGGCCGTTGCCGCCATTGTGGGTGTAGATGATCTCGGCGTGGCCGTCGGCGTCGACGTCGGCGATGGTGGGGTACTCGACCCAGGTGGCGGACTGATGGGACGTCTCCTCGAGCTTGACCGCACCGTCGGGGCCGGCGAAGACCCACAGGTTCTCCTCGTCCGCGTAGACCACCTCGGCGAACCCATCGCCTTCGAAGTCGAACACGGCCGATCCGGTGTTCCCTGACGAGAGGTCCTGGGTCGAGTTGATCCACAACACGGTCCCATCGGTGTCGAACACGCTGTACGCGGCGCGCGAGGCCACGCCGACCTCTGCTTCGCCGTCGCCGTCGAAATCGGCGATGGTCGGCGGGCCACCGACACCGTTGACGCCCCCGGGCAAGGGCCGTTGCCAGGCCTGGGTCCCATCGATGTCGTACAGGGCGACATGGCTGTTGCTGACCACGACGATCTCGCCTTCGGGATCCGCGTCGAAGTTCCCCACCCCCGGGTACCCGTCGTGCTCGCCGAAGGTGTACTCCGTATTGCCGCTGGAGTCGTAAACGGCGTTGCCGACGATGACCTCCTCCTCGCCGTCACGGTCGATATCCACCGCGAAGCTCGACGAGCCCACGTTCCCCGCCGGGTTGCGCCCCGATCCCAGGCCGCCGACGCCCCGCGTCGTGCCGTCGGCGTTGAAGATCACCGCCCCGGCGATGATCTCGGGGGTGCCGTCGTGGTCCATGTCGCTGATGGCGGGATTGGTGCTGTACTGGGTCATCCGGTTTGGGTGGCTGTCCGAGGTCCACTTGTGGGTCCCGTCGTGCTCGAAGGCGATGGCCTGGTAGTCGCTCGTCGTGGCCACGATTTCCGGCAGGTTGTCGTTGTCGATGTCACCGATGGCGACACCAGACTGCCCCTGAACAAACACCGCCGCATCCCAGATCTCGGCTCCCGTGTCTCCTGCGACGGCGCGCAATCGCCCGTATGCCCAGTCGCCGCCATAGCTGACCACCACGATGTCCGGGATATCGTTCTCGTCGATGTCCCCGTCGCCGTCGTCGTCGGTGAGGTTGGCCACCATCGGAGCCATCCTGACGTCGTGCGACGCGGCGTCGGTGGCCCACGACTCCTTGCTCCACAGCGTCACCGGCGTGAACGTGCCGGTCTGCTCCTGGGCGAAGCACTCCTCGTCGATCCAGCACTCGCCGCCTGGGATATCCTGCTCAGGGCACTCCTGGGGTTCGCTGTCGTCGTCCGGGTCCGGGATCGGGTCGTCCGTATCGTCGTCGGCCGCCGGGGTCGTGTCGTCGTCGTCCCCCGGGGTGTCATCGGACAGCTTGTACTCGGTGCACCCCAGCACAAGGGCCATCGACGTCGCCAGTACCAGTCTGATCATCGGGTCAATCCACATCGCTCCGGCACTTCCACCTGGGCTTGGAATCCTACACCGGTCGATTTGGTGTCTCGTGCGCCTGTTCTCCTTCAAAAAGGACAAAAACGGCATGAGACGCTTCAAGCCGGCACGGGAGGGAGCCAGGCGGCCCGCCCAAGATGGGTTGAACGCTCGGTTATTCGTGCGTTGGGGGTGTGTTGGTTGCCTGGTCTTGCGCCAGGCACCGACATTTGACACTTAGCCACGCGACAACCCAACCCCGGGCTTCAGCCCCCTAACCACCCAACCGTCCGAAATCCGGACCCCCCGTCCGAAAATCGGACCGTTGCCGATCGACCCCAGATCACTTCCCCAGTAATTCCGCACAGATAGCCTTTGGCACACCCCTTGCTCCTCCCCCATCCCGTCCGCCGGGACCCCGGGGCCGCCGCCGCACCACTGGCCCGGGGGCCTGCGCGGACATCACAACGGAATGCCCCGGGAGGTGAGCAATGGGAACGGACCCCGAGAACAAATCCAAGATGGCCAAGGTGACCGCCGCCACCCTCATTGGCGTGGACGCCCGCACGGTGCGCGTCGAGGTGGACCTGCAAGACCGCCTGCCGTTCATGCAGACCGTGGGGCTGCCGTCACGCTCGGTGATGGAGAGCGAGGACCGGGTGCGCTCGGCCCTGGGGGCGACTGGAGTGAAATTCCCCAAGAAGCGGGTGGTGGTCAATTTGGCCCCCGCCGACCTGCCCAAGTCCGGCACCGCATTCGACCTGCCCATCGCTTTGGGCTTGCTGCGGGCCATGGAGCTCGTGGAAAGCGAGCGCTGTGACCGCTACTTGCTGCTGGGGGAGCTGTCCCTGGACGCCATCTTGCGGCCGGTGCCCGGGGTGCTGGCGGCGGCGATGGCGGCGCGGGAGGCGGGCTTCGAGGGCATCGTCGTGCCCCGGGCCAACGGCCACGAAGCCGCCCTGGTGGACGAGCTGGACGTGGCCGCGGTGCGTACCCTGGCCGAGGCCGTGGATTTCCTGGACGGCAAGATCGACGCCCCGCCGCTGCCCTCGCCGCTGGCCTACGGCCTCCACAACCGCGACCGCCCCCGCCCCGACCTGTCCGAGGTCCGCGGCCTGGAGCACGCCCGCCTGGCCCTGGAGGTGGCCGCCGCCGGTGGACACAACCTGATGCTCACCGGGCCGCCGGGCACCGGGAAGAGTGTGTCGTGGGGCACATCTCCTACGTTTGTGTACGCCGCTGTTGATCGGGATGGAAGCAAAGCCCGTGGTACGGGCGTTTGCGGAGGATTCAGGTCACTTCGGGCCGAACTGCAAGAGGTCGTAGCCACGCTGCATATCAGGCGGCCTCACGTACTTCTGCGCGTCGAACTCGCGCTTGTAGTCTTCGACCTCCCACATCCACGCTTCCTGCACCACGTAGTCGGTGTCGTACAGGATCCAGATGAGTCGGTCCCAGAGGTAGTTGCTCGCCTTGCCCAGCTTCGTGACCTTGGAGCCAGGCTTCCCGCTTGGACGGCTTCCTTTGACCTGATACCGGACACCTTGATGGAGGAAGTCCAGACCTTTCGTGACGGCGGTGCGCTGGCGGCCGTCGAGCTGATACTCATCGTCCGTCATCCCGACGAGTTTCGCAGCGTCCAGTTCCGAGACGGCGGACGTGACCGCTGGGGCTACCCCGTAGCGACGCTGCCACTCCAACGCGATCTCCACGAGTTGCTGGCGAAATGCCGGGGGCGTCAACGTCCTGATGCTCATAGGGCCTCCCTGTTCGGTGGGAGTATTGCCGAGCCTAACGACGAGTTGAAGCTGGAAGCGCAAGATGCCAACGCACGCTGACCATCCAGACCGGAAACCGGACACCTGCCCCTTCTGCGCCCACGATTCCGTTCACCACCAGATCCTCCCGAACGGCATCCGGTCCTGGGCCTGTCGGTGTGGTTGGTTCAGGTTCGAGACGCCGGACGGCCAGGTGGAGGAACAGGGCCGGGAGCTGTGGGAGGCGTGGCAGCGGTCGTGGTGACGGCTCATCACCGGGCGGTCTACTCGCCGGCGATCAGAATCTTCCCCGTCCGGCCCGCCCCGGCCCACCGGAACGCCGGCTCAGCGGTGCAGTCGCCGCACTCAATCTTCCAGATGTCTTGACGTGATTTGACGGCCGGCTCGCCCTGCATGGCGGGGCCGTGCCAGCAGGAGCAATGCATTGGCAAGAGGCCGGTGTCTGCCGCGATTTCCTCCCTGGTAGTGTCACAGCGAGATTTCTTCTCCCACTCGATCTCCAGGTCGGAGTTGATCCGTCCAGTTTTGGTCGAGAACACCTGATGGTGGACGACCTTCTTTTGCTGTTGTTCTTTGGAGCCGCCGTTGCAGGTGCAGGTGATCTCGAATGTGACCTCCCACTCCGCCTGATAACAGTGGCTCACGATCAGGTCGCGGCTGCCGCAAGAGGGGCACCTGTTGCTCGTCTCATACTTCATCATGTCTCTCCACGGCTTGTAGCCGAGTTGGATTGGTTGGAGCGGCTACTTCCGCATGATCTCGTCGCTCCGATCTCAAATACGCGATTCGACCAGATAGGAACCCCCCTGTCCGGCTCGACGCCGATGTACAGCCGGCGAGTAGGACGGGCAGACCTGGGAGGTGTACCAACGCCGGGTGGTATCCTCCCCGCTATGATCAAACCCCGTCTGCAAGCTGCCATCGACGAGGCCGTCGCCAACTTCACCGACAGCCTGATCGGCATCATCCGCCAGGCCACAGTTGAAGAGCTGGCGGGGGTGTCTCCTGCCGGCGTTTCGCCCCGGAGAGCACGGCCGGAGTTGCGACCCGTCCCGGAGCCCCCATCGGCTCCAGAGCCCGCCGTTGAGCCCGCCGAAGATGCCGACGAGGGCCAGGCGCCGGACGAGCCGCCCAGAGCCGTTAAACGGGCTCCTGCTGCCCGACAGCAGGCCGTTGCCAAGACGAAACAGAAGCGGGCCTGGCCGACCTGCTCTACGCCCGGCTGTTCCGCCAAGATGTACGGCCCCAGCGGTCCGGCGAAACTCTGTTACAAACACCACGTCGAGCAGGGTGGTGAACTGAGTCCTTTCGCCCGAAGGAAGAAGAAGGAAGCCTCAACGGCAGAGAGCCCCGGAACGAACGCCCAGACGAGGCCGAAGGCACGGAAGGTCATCCGCCGCCGGAAGGGCGAAGAGCCGACCAGGGGTGCCACAACCATGTCGAATAAGACGCCCCAGGCTGTCGAGGATCCTCCACTGTCCGGCAAGGACGAGGGCCTGCGTCGGGTCGAGGCCCGGCTCGCCGCGAAGAAGCCGTGACCCAACCCCACCCAGACGTGAACGCTCTCCAGATGAGCGTCCGCCTCCACGATGACGGAGCCGCCTGGCAATGCCCGCCCTGTGTGTATGATCCTGCTTCCTGGCCTCTCAAAGTCGAAGAGCTTCGGACCTTCATGAGACAGCAGGGCCAGTCTTTTTGCCCCATTACACGCGAGCCAATCCCCACGGAATTCGCTACCAAGACCGAACACGTCGTCCTCCAGGCGACGGGTATCCGATGGATTTCGCTTCCTCCAGGCATCGTCGATGACCGGGTCAACAACGCCTCTTCGGACTGCGAGAACGAGCTTCTTCACACCGGCACGTTGGGATTCCTGCTTCCGATGTACGTCACGGGCAACAGGCAGGCGACTTTTACCGCTGGACCAGGGAAATCCGTTACGGTTGCCAACCATCACGAGCGTGGGTTCGGGTTGCAAATATCCAACGAGGAGGAGATCGCGCTGAGTGGACCTGATGAAGCTGGACCAGGCGAGTTCACCATCAGGGCAAACGTGCCCCAGCCAAGACCCGACCTCGTGTCACGAGCCCTCGCTAAGTCTGCGTATCTTGCACTTTGCGTACATGCCCCGAGCCTCGCACTTCGAGAGGAATTCGAGCCACTGTGCATGTGGCTCAACGACCGTTCGGCCGGGGGTCACCGGCCGTACACGGAGAAGCTGGAAGTGGGCGTGCCACCCGGCGCAACCTTCCGGTATCTGGTTGACGGAACCGTAGACGAGCAAGGCCGGCTTCTGGCTGTAGATTGGGTGATCGCGTACGTGCGAATCCACATGGTCAGCTACATCGTTTCCTTGCTGGACGGGCACCCCGATTTCAGTGCTTTCGCGGAATGCGACAACGAGTTGACCCTGTTCGACAAAGAAGAGCGCCCTGCTGCCGAGAGAAGCACGACTTTCACGTTCGAGTTCGAGTCGGCCAAGAGGTCGAAGTAGGCGACAGGGAATGACGCGGCCCTGGGTTATCCTTGCCGGAATGCCATGACCGACAACTTCTCCAAGTTCAAGCCGATCAGGAACAAGATCCGCAAGTACCAGGCGATGCCGCTGTTCAGTCTGTGCCTCAACCAGCACAAGGAAGTCGAGGCCAGCCCCCGGAACATGCAGATGCTCCGTACCTGGACACCGTGGGATCTACTCCTGTTGCTGAGGTGGATAGCTGCCTACGGAGACTTCGAGGGTCGGGGCCAGCAGCGAGAGCCGACGACGGCCGACCTTGGCAAGCTGTTCAACCAGGTGAAGTCGCTCACCGACCGTCCCGATCTGCTTCCGTCCGAGTTCGGTATCGAGCGATTCATGCGAGCGATGGCCTTTCAGCAGTTTTGGTGGCAACGCCCGCTTGATGCCGCCGATCTGGGGAGGCTCTGGCTGCTCTTCGGGGAACTCGCTGAGGACCACGAGATCGTCCGGCAATTCCGGGAGATATCCGGCATCACGCCTTCACGGTTCCTGGAGCTTGCGTTCTTGCTCTGGACGTACCACCACAACAAGGGGCAGGAGGTGTACTTCGGGGATGACATCGTCCGTGGACTGCACATCCCCCAGGACGAGTGGCAGGCGTTCCTTTCGTTGCTGGCTGTCGAGCCAGCGCGGGCTGGAGAAGAGTACGAGGCCCATAGCCGTCGAATTCGCGACCCGTACCATCAGCACCTAGACAGGCCACCGTTTGTTCGGCATCCGCTCCTGGATCTGGGCAACCGCTACACGCTTGTCTCTCGACGGGTGTTCGACGAGTCAACACGGGTGTTCATCTACGACACGCTTCGAGAACGTCACGCCTCGGACTTCGCCCAGCGATTCGGCCCTGTGTTCGAGGGCCATCTCGAACATGGTCTGAGGCACCTGAATGCCCCCTTCTTGCGGGAAAAAGCGCAGACGAAAGCTCTTGGCCCCCAGAGCGTTGTGGACTACCTCGTTCCGCTCGAATCCGCCACGGTGATGATCGAGGCCAAGGCGACGGAGCTAAATCCAATCGCGAGGGCTCTTGGAAGCCCGAAAAGAATGGCGAGCGAACTCCGGGACAGCGCAGTAAAGGGAGTCATTCAGGGATTTGCCGTGGCCGATGGCCTACGCAAAAACGCCGACATGTTGGAGATTCCGAACCGGGCTGAGTTCCTGCATCTCGTGGTGACTTACCAACCGCTCTACCTCTGGCACGGAGGTCGTGCCTGGGACGAGTTCATCGGGGCAGCGGTCACGGACAAGTTGCAGAAGCGAGGGATTGATGCTTCGGCGCTGCTGCCGAGCAGCATCTTCTTCATCTCCGTCGCGGAGTACGACTTACTTATACAGGCGGCACAAGGCGACGCAGACGTGATCGCGGAGATCCTGTTGGACGCCCGTGAGAAGAACGGCGCTGAGGACGCGAGAAAGGGGCTGGGAGGGGCACCCGCACCCACAGCCCGGTTCTCGCTGGAGATGCACCTTCGGGAGCGCCTAGACGGTACGGAAGCCCCACGCTACCTGACGGATGCCGTCGAACGGCTGATGGCGAATATCGAGGGATTCTTCGAGAAGGACCAACGGTTGTAACTGTCAGCCGAACGACAAGACGGCTGGGGACCGCTCGAAACCGGACGATAAACCGCTGGCGCGTCCGCTGCCCGAAGGAGCAGAGCAATGGGAGTATTTGAGGGGTGGTCGAAGCTGTCGGAGATCGCTGATGACGCGGTTCCCACGGCGGCACTACCGACGGCACTCAGATGTGCTTGGTTCTACGAAGCCAACCCGTACCTGGATGCAGCAGAGGCCGCTCTGGGGCTTCTCGACAGTTCCTCCAGGGAGGTTGTCGCCCAGGCCGTCCGGGAGAGGCTGGCCGACAAACTGGTTGCCGAGCAGCAGGCCCAGAATCTCTACGACCTTGTAGCGGAACTCCAGGTGGCCGCATGGTTGTCGCAACGGGGGATGCTGGCGGAGGCCCCTGGCGCAACTCTCGACCGCGACGACCCCATCGACTTCGGGCTCCAGGTTGGGGACAGCGTCATCGGAGTTGAGGTCAAGCGTGACGTGGACGACTCTGAGGACCGGATGACCCTGGGTGCCCATGAGCACGATGAGCTGGCTCTGCTGCGTCCCATCCGCAAGCGATTCGGTAAGAACGCTCACGTCACCGTCTCGTGGCCGAGCGGGAAGTGGCCGGCGAAAGAGGAGTGGGGGAAACGCAGGAAAGGCGTGCTAAATCGGGTGCAACGGACGCTGGAGACGATCACCGACCTCCCAGAAGACCATGAACTCAAACTCCGTGTCCCGCTGGAGCCGCCCATCGGCCGCGACGATGCCCTCGTACTCAGGGTGTTCCGGGGCTTCGGGACCAACATCCAGTGGAGATGGGGCGGGGAGGGCTGGGGCGTCGTTCAACGCCGGGTGACCAAGCACGCCTGCGACAAGGCCAGGAAGACCACAAGCGAGTTCGTCCTAGTCTACGTCACTCTCCCTGGGGATCGCGGCCAGCTCGACCGTGACCGCCTCGCCTGGGCGTGGCCCAACCTCATCGCGGACGGTGAGATTCCCGCCCTGATGAACGGTGTCGTCCTGCTCTCGGTCGGCCTCGAAGGCGACGGGCTGTCCTGGCGCTCGACCGGGGCATTACGTTCCGAAGCAGGCCCCCTGGCCGACATGGTTCGAGGGCACCTTGGTGTCACGCGCACACCACCTATCGAGCCCGAGTCTGTCCCGGCATACTGCGTATGGAGCGACATGGTCACCGAGATGGACGCCGTGGACCGGGATCGCATCTCCATCGAGCACAGACGGCCCTGGGACGACCTGGTGAGTCGGGCGAAAACGAGAGGGCCAGACAGTCCCGACGCAGAGGCTGTCTGGCGGGAGGCGAACATCCTGTCTTCGAGCGTGGGCGTGAAGATCATCGTGTTCGAGCGGTTCGCGCAGGGGTATGCGTCATCGCCGTTCCCGTGCAACGTGGACGCCCTACTCCCGCCTCGACGTCCAGTCGCTCCAAAGGCCAACTGATAGACGCGACGATCCTTAGATACCGACTATGGCTCCGACAGTTGCGGCGACGGATTCTCTGGCGGCGCGTGAAGAACCCAGCCCCCCGCACCTATCGCGTCTTCGATCAAAACGACCGCTTCGCGTTGATGCCCGGCAAGGTCTTCAAACCGTTCCCTCGCGCTCTCAGCGGCGCCCATGTAGACCAGACCGTCGTGGAGTTCCTTGATTCTGCGTTTCCGGTCTGCCAGCGGCTCCAACGCTAGCAGCCTCATCGTGGCTGCTGAGAAAACGTAGTAGTCGGCCTTGCACTCAGCCCATTGGTCTGGTGTGCCTGGATGACGCTGTAGACTCATGGAGCTCTGCATGTAGCGGTCCAGGGAAACCGACCAGTCGATCCAGGCGTCCCTAAGAAGCAACTTCTCGTGGTCCTCACGTTGTCGATCCAGGCTCATTCTTGCGATCCCATATCCAGCTAGGGCACCGATCAAGGCGGCTACAAGACCAGCCCCGGCGCCAATCAATGCGAGATCCAACGGCTCCATACGTCTTTCCCTTTCCTACTCGAAGGTGGAAGCGACCGAATCCTCAGAATCGCACCACTTCTGGTCCGCGAACCAATGCCGGAGCAGTGGCTTCGTTCGAGGCGGACTACTCGTTCGCGGGCTCCAGGATATCCGTCACACGGTCCCACCGCTCCAGGTGGTCGTCCTTTCGACTCGCCAGGATCTCGAAGAAGATGCGCGACCACTTCTTCTCAACGCCGAGCCGTGCCCACGAAGCGACCTTCTCCGACGGAACGATGAACACTTGGAACTGGCGGTCGCTGTCCGGCCACTCCTGTAGGTCCACGAAGGCGTAGAGCAGCCGGTCCCCCTCCAGTTCGGCGGCCTTCCGCGAGATGGGCCACTCCCACTTGTTTCTGCTGGGATCCCGCTTCCGCCAGCGGCCCGCCCACGTCGAGGTCTTGACCTGGATGGTCACCGTCTCGTTCCCGGCCTGATTGGTCACGAGAAGGTCCGCCGTCGGGCTGCCGCCCCGTGTCAGCGCCACCACGCATCCCATAGCCGCGAGGCGGCCTGCGACGAGGTGTTCGCCAGCAGCTCCGGTGATTGCTGATGGGTGTCTGGGCATCGGAACCTCCCCACGGCAGAGTAGGTGCCCTGGGAAGGGGTGGTCAACGCCTGGACTGCTCCTGGTAGTCGGAACGGTCCGTTCGTCTCGTATACTCCCTCTGCGCGTTGAATAACGGAGGGACGTCAATGCTCATCGAACAGGCGCTCTACACCCTGCCGGAAATCATGGCCCTCCGAATATCATCACGCTTCTACGAGTCGAGCGTTTCGTCGGCCTTTGCTATGTCCCTGTCGATGCTCCTGTCCTCTCGCAGCATCTCGAACCCACATCTCCAGATCCAGCAAGAAGCCATCTACAAGTCGGCGGAGGTGCTTGGCCGGAACCTACGAGCGGACATGATGGTAGAGATGCCCCAGATCGGCACGAACTCCATCGTCGAGCACTCTTTCGGCTACCGGCGGGAGAACTTCATCGAGATCAAGTTCTTTCGGAGCCCTGGGAAGTCCGATCATGCGCCAGGAACCGTCAACGCGGGGGCGCTGGTCGCCGAGATGCTTCGGCTCGTCGTGCTGCCCTTTGAAATGCAGGGCAAGCACCGTGAAGTTGGCCGGTATCTGTTGCACGTCTACCAGGGCAAACCCTCCGTCCACGTCGCCTTCAATCGGCGAGGCGGTGTCCGTAGGCAGTGGGCCTACGACTTGTTCGAGCCGGGAACACAGGAAGTGTCCATCGACTTGTCGGGGGAGCCGAAGGTGCTCGTCGGGGCCGTCGGCACTGGAATGGCAGACTTGCAGCTCGATCTGGAGGTGACCAACACCGTCCTCCGACCCATGTACGTCCACAACGAGAGCAGGGACTTCATGTTCTGCCTCACGCGAATCAACCGTGCCCGCATCGGTCTGGGGGAGCACTCCTGCAAGATTCCTGCGCACGGCTACATGGGGGCTGAGGACGTCCAGGCGCTCGAACAGGTGCGAAGGCGGGTCATCGATCTATACCGGGTGGACGAATAGGCGCCACAACCGTCGCCTGTGACCGGCCAGCGAAGTTCGTAGTCCGATAGTTCACACCTGGGCTGGTGGGCCGTAATCCCGCCTTTTGGACATACCCTTTCCGTCCGATTACGCTGAGCAAATCGCTACGTTGGAGAGCAGGATGCCCAGGCTGCCCGAGTTGCAGGAAACCATCCGGTCCTTCTGGGCCATCTACTACGCCGCTCTTCGCCGCGATCACGAAGGCAAGGGTCTGCGTCTCACCGAGCCGGTTCACGATAGGAAGAAGGCCACCACCAATTCGGCCCATGTGAGCCAGCTAGAGGACTACTGGCAACGAGCTCTAGCAAGGCGGCTCAGCGTGTCGCCTGATCTTGTTGGCAAGAGGAAGCTCAGGTTCAACGAATACGCCAGCAAGTCCTTTGACGTCTGTTGGCCCCTCGATGACCGGCCGAAAATCCTGATCAGCGTGAAGTCCATGCAAAACGCTACCCGGAACTTCACGAATCGAATCGAGGAAGCCTTCGGAGATGCTGCTGTGCTCCGGCACTATGGACATACGGACGCTGCCTTCGGCTTCTTCTTCTTTTTCTTGGATGGAGGTGTTTCCAGGGGCATCGCTGAGCCAGGGGAGAAGATCAAGGGTCGGGCGGATCCCCAACTGGCCCTTGTCGAAGAGGGGGGCGATTTCTTCGACACCTCACGTCTACAGCAGTACGCAAAAAAGAAACGAGGGAAAGGTCGCGGCAGACAGGACTGCGTCGAAAAGGCGGAGAAACGCCTGTTGGACCTGCTGGCTGAGGAACCCCAACCACGGGGAGATACACACTACGATGCGATAGCGTTCGCACCGACTACTCTGCGCCATCTGCCAGCCGGGAGTTGGGATTCACCAGAAGGGTGGCGCGTCCAACTCTCGCCCGTAGACGAACGGCTCTCCCACCAAACGTTCCTCGACGAACTCGTGACAGTAGCGGAGTTCAGAGGGCTGCTTTAGAGCCCCCCCCCCCCGGGGGGGGGCCCCCCGGCCCCGCCCCCCCCCGGCCGGCGCCCCCGCCCCCCCCGGGCGCCCCCC
>CAZDDH010000171.1:15787-18754 GCA_964504165.1 uncultured Rickettsiales bacterium
CCGTCCCGCTCCCACTCGGGCCCGTCTCGGCGGGCGCCGGGGGGGCTGCCCCCCCCCCCCCCCCCGTGTTGGCGGACAGCCGCAAGGGGCCAACGGGCTACGAGGCAGCGGCGGCGGCCTGGCCCGCGAAGACGCGAAACAGGTTGTGGACGGTCGTTGCCTCTGAGGCGTGACGATACGCCCCGGTGGAGAGGCCGCTGGCTTGTTCCGACAGCATCAACGTAGCGGCCGAGTAGAGATGTTCCTCCATGAGTCGTTCGCAGAGCAGGCGGTATCGGTCTGCATACGAGGACTTCTTGAACTCCGGGAACACCTCGTAGTGCGGAGAGTTGATGCCGACCGGCCTCGTCGAGCCCTCGCAAGCCTGGAGCAACATCAGGTAGCCGACGAACGGCGGTCTGGGGTCGCCGTTGCCGGTCGGCTCCAGGGGTAGCTTGTAGTTGTCGGGGTCGTATGCGCCCTTGCTGTGGGCCGCCCAGAGGTCGGTCGCGTTCCCCAGGACTTCCTCCGTCCTGTTGTTGAAATTGTTACCAAAGGAGCCTACCTGGGACTTGAACTCGAAGACGGCCACGAGCCTCTTCTGGTAAACGACGACGGCATCCCAGTTTTTCACGGGCCGGAAGTAGCCAGGGATCGTCAAATCCCTACGGCCCTTCGTGAACACTGCATTCGAGGGGATGCCACAGTGGTCTGCCACGGCACGTACTACCTCGATGAATCCATCGAGATTCTTCCCCGCGATCACGTTGCCGCGAGTCCCGCCCTGGGTATCGGAGCCCTTGGAACGCGTGCTCCAGAAGGTCATCACAGCCTTAGTTACTAGGTCGTCAAACGCCGCCGGGAGTAGATCGATTGCCATTCCGCCTCCGCACTCGCGCCTGGGCAGCGAGCTCGCGAACGAGCTCTGCGTGCTCGTCCAACTGGAACAGCGGGAATACTACGGCGTCCACTCGATCTTGGTCCAGTTCCTCAGCCACACCCCGGAGGGCGTCAACCTGGCCGGGCGACAAGCTGCTGAACCTGGGCACTCGGATGCGGCGCAAATATTGAGCCTGGAAACGCAAGAAGCCACCGGCCATCCGAATGCAGTAGGCGGCTACGAACATCAGCGTGACGGAAGAGCGTAGGACGGCCTGCAAGGCGCGAAGATCCCAGGTGTCCGACGTCACCCAGTAGAGGTTGTGGTGCGGGTAGTAGGAGCCCTCGTCGTAGACGACCGTGGCCTCGCCCTTGATGTCCGGGATCAGCAGCTTCGGGGTTACCGTCAACGACGGTGTGATGCGGTCAATGGTCCGATACCATCGGTCAGGGGTCTTCTTCGCAACATGGCGGCCTTTCAGCCGCCGGCCGTGAGTCTCCATGTGGGCTGCGAACTTGGGGAAGGCGTCGAACGGAGCCATGCTCCCGTCGTCGTTGAAAGGGTTGACGACGCCCTTGCCTTGCCATCGAATCCGTCCGTCATCAAAATCGCGAGCCATCACCAGTGGGAGCTTCCGTTCGTCCTCTACCGGAAGGTCTGCAAAGCTGCCGATGAAGACGGCATCGGCGCCCGTGGCAACTCCGATACCGACCTTGCAGCCGTCGTCTTCGAGTCGGGGGTACTTGCTTTCCAGATGCCGTACCAGCCTGAGCTGCTGAGCAGAGTCCAGCAGCCAGGGGTCTTCGCCCGACATCACAGATCGCACGTCCTCAACCGGCGGGGCAGGGGGGGCATCAGAGCTGAACTCGGCGACGATCTTGCCCATGTTGTCGTCGCTCACATCGGTTGTTCGAGCGATTCGCGTGCTCTCCCCATTGCCCCGTTCGAGAATCGTGATCGCCGGATAGGCGATGACGTCCGAATGGAAGGCATCGGCCCCCTCTAGGTCCAGGTGGCAAGCGAGATGGAATCCGTTGGACGCCTTGGCCCGTAGCTTCTTGCCGTACTTGTTCTTCCCCCACCGGTTGCTACAAATGAAGCCAAGCCGTCCCTTCTGAGCGAGAAGGTCGAGCCCACGTTCGATGAAGGGGACGTATAGGTCCGCCCGGTCATAGATGGTTCGATAACGTCGCCGGTACTCAGCCATCAGAGCGTCTGGGATGCGCTCCTGGCGGACGTAGGGTGGGTTCCCAATGATCGCATCGAACTCGCCAGCAATCAGTGCCAGCAGGAAGTCATCGCGCACCAGCCATTTGTCTGCCAGGGCGGTGGCCTGGTCCGTTGGTAGACCCCCTTCGATTAGGGCTGCAACGACTTTGGCCTGAGTCTCTTGGAACGACTCGTGATGGACCTCGACGGCAACGATGCAAGAGCCGAGCTGTTGGGCAGCCTGCTCGGGGTCACCCGACCGCGTTAGGTAGCTCCGAAGGAGCCGACTCACGGCGGGAAGGAGAAAGTCGCCACCGCCGAAAGAAGGCTCCAGCAGGCGCAGCGAGGCCAGCTCTTCCTCAGCACGATAGCCGACGAGATCCAAAATGGCTTCCACCACGGGGAGCCTGGTGAAGACGGCCCCTCTATCGGTCTCGTTGGCAGCCGCTAGCTCGTCACCCGCGTTCACCACGTCGTCGGTCCTCAGATCAGCGCACACCTGCATCCGTCCTCCACTCGGATAGTTTATAGACCATCTGAGCGACAGGGGTTGTCCCGAAGCCGTCGCTCCAGCTCAGCACGCAGCTCGTCGGGCACCGGATCCAGCGGCTTGATGATCTCCCACTCCATCGGATGCGAGTGGTCGCAAACGGTGCCTGGGTATCCGACGAGGTACACGTCGTCGCCCCTTGTGACCTCGATGCCGGGATGCCGCTGGATCCAATCGGGCGATGGTGGCGGTGCGAGGACCACGCCGATGCGGTAGCGGTGGCCGGAGATGACGGAGACGATATCCCCCCGCTGCCACTGACAGGTCGCCGAATCCCGGCCCTCCCACGGTTCCTCAAAGTCGTCGTCGGGGCCGATCTCACCGATGACCTCACCGGACGTAGAGATGG
>CAZDDH010000172.1:0-18587 GCA_964504165.1 uncultured Rickettsiales bacterium
CACGGGCCCATCTACGAGGGCGCCGCCGAGCTGTGCGACCGCCTGGACAACGACTGCGACGGCGCGCTGCCCGCCGACGAGCTCGACGACGACGGCGACGGGATGACCGGGTGCGAGGGAGACTGCGACGACGCCGACATCGAGACCTACGACGGCGCCCCCGAGCTCTGTGATCAGTGGGACAATGACTGCGACGGCCTGGTCCCGGACACCGAATCAGACGACGACGGGGACGGCACCGCCGAGTGCGAAGGGGACTGCGACGACACCGACGCGGATATCTACGGCGGGGCCGTGGAGCTGTGTAATGGCCTCGACAACGACTGTGACGGCGTCGCAGACAATGATTGCTTTGATTGTGACATCGTCGTACCTGGGCAGAACTACCCCACGATCCAGGACGGCATCGGTTGGGCCGACCTGTCCGGGGATTACACGGTCTGTGTGGTGCCGGGCACCTACTTCGAGAACATCGATTTCTACGGCGCCAATATCCACCTGCTGGGCATCGGTGGGCCGACCCAGACCATCATCGACGGGGGCGGCGCCGGGACCGTGGCCCGGTTCCACAGCGGGGAGACGGCGACGACGATCCTGGACGGATTCACCTTGACCAATGGTCAGGGCAGCAGCGGAAGCAGGGGAGGGGGCATCACCATCGACAGCGTCTCCCCGACGCTGCAGAACCTCCACATCACCGGCAACCAAGGGTACGGGGGTGGTGGCGGCATCCGTACCGAGAATTCGTCTTCGCAGATGAGCAACCTGGTGGTGTGGGACAACTACGCGACGGACGGTGGCGGCCTGTACCTGTGGGGGTTGGGTGGGGGTACGGTGACCCTGGACAACGTCCGCATCACGGACAACACCGCCTCCAGGGATGGTGGCGGCGTCTATCTGGTGGACGCCGGCGGAGACACCTTCACCAACTGCATCATCGCCGGCAATGTGGCCTCGGACTTGGGCGGCGGCGTGTACCTGCATGGAGACATGCGGTTCTACAACTCGGTCATCTACGCCAACGAGGCCTGGAGCGGGGGCGGGATCTACGATCTGTGGTCCCCGGCCTACATCGTGGTGAGCAACACCATCGTGGCGGACAACTCCGCCAGCAGCTCGGGGGGGGGGATCCACGGCGCCTACCTCTATTTCACCTACCTCGTCCAGAGCTACTCCAACGTGTACGGGAACCAGCCCGACAACTACAGCGGCACCGCCGGCAATCCCACGGGCACCAACGGCAACGTGAGCGCCGTCCCGCTGTTCATGGACGACACCGCAGCCCTGGCCCGCGACTGGGATCTACGCGTGGACTACAACGGCGTGATGATCGACATCGGCGATCCGGCGATTTTTGATCCGGACGGCACCACCAGCGACATGGGCGCCTATGGCGGCGTTGGCGCGGAGTTCTGGGACTTCGACGGAGACGGCGCCTACGAGTGGTGGCAGGGCAACGCCAGTCCCGGCTCGCCCTGGGACGCGGATGACCGGGATGCGTCGGTGCAGTAGCCGGCGGGTCAGTCCAGGTCGGTGTAGGTCAGCGTGATGGTGATATGGCCCACGTTTTGGATCTCGTCCACCCGTTGTAGCCGGTAGTGATCCTGCTGGGCGTCGTACTCGGCGATGCCGGCCGAGTACCACTGGAGCTCCTCGTCCCGCGAGTAGATCTCCCGCTGCTGGTCCGACAGGAACACCACGCCGTACCCGCCGTGGTCCGGGATGTCCATGCCCAGGAAATCCAGGATCTCCTCGCAGGTGTTGACCGTGTAGGTGAACGGGCCCTCGTAGGTGCGATCGCACACCTGGCAGGGTTCCAGCTCCACTGCCTCGGTCAGCGACGAGGTGTAGATGGTCTCGCAGTCGTCTACGAGGCCGATGTCGGACTCGAAGGCGAAGGAGGAGTGGTGGTCCATCTGGTTGGGCCAGGTGCAGTGGGTCACCGCGTCGCAGTCGGTGTCGTCGCAGTCGGTGAGCCCGTCCTCGTCGTTGTCCACGCCGTCCTCACAGTCCGTTTCGGGGTCGGGGGCGGTCGTGTCGTCGTCATCGTCGTCACCCTGGGGGCCGGGGGGGCCGTCGTCGTCGTCCGTGGTCTCACAGCCCGGTGAGAGTGCCACGAGCAGCAGCGACGACAGGAGCAGATAGGCGATTCGCGTCATGACGCCTCCAGTGGCGCCAGTATAGACCCGGAGGTCCGTGCGGAGGATCAGGTCCGCCGTTCGTCGATGCCGTGACGTTGGATATAGTGGCTCAGCGCACGGGGCGTGAGGCCCAACTCGGCGGCGGCGTCCTTTTTCCTCCAACCATGCCGTTCCAGGGCGTCGAGGATGAGCTGGACCTTGTAGCCCTCCACCGCGCTGTTGAACCCGCCCTCGGCTTCGGGTTCGCCGCACACCGGGCAGGCGGCCGCGCCGCGTAGCTCGCTGGGGAGGTCCCGCCGTGTTATCCGATCTCCCTCTGCGAGGACAGCGGCCCGCTCCAGCACGTTGCGTAGCTCGCGCACGTTTCCCGGCCATGAGTAGGATTGCAGGGCGTCGGTGGCCTCTTCGTCGATGTCCAGCTGGGGGCGGCCCATCTGGTGCCTCAGCCGAACGAGCAGCTCGTCCAGCAAGCCAGGGAGGTCAGCGGCCCGCTCGCGCAGCGGTTGGATGTGTACGGGGAAGACGTTCAGCCGGTGATACAGGTCGGCGCGGAAGCTCCCCCGTTCCACCATGGCCGGCAGGTCGCGATTGGTGGCCGCGAGGATACGGACATCCACCTCGCTCTCGTCGCTGCTGCCCACCCGGCTGAAGCGCTGATTCTCCAACACGTGCAGCAGCTTGCCCTGCTGTGCCAGCGGCAGATCACCGATCTCGTCGAGGAACAGGGTGCTGCGGTCCGCCATCTCGAACTTGCCCTTGCGTGGCGCGCTGGCTCCGGTGAAAGCCCCCTTGACGTGGCCGAACAGCTCGCTCTCCAGCAGATCCCGGGGGATGGCCGGGCAGTTGACCCGCACCATCGGCCGTGGAGCACGCTGGCTGCGGTCGTGGATCGTTTCGGCGGCCAGTTCCTTGCCCACGCCGCTCTCGCCAAGCAGCAACACCGTGGTGTCGGTTTGGGCCACGCGCCGCAGCAGCGTCAGCACCTCTTTCATCGATTCCGACTCGGCGACGAGGGTGTGGCCGGGGACCGCCGCTCCTTGACGGGACCTCATGTAGGCCAGATCCCGCTTCATCCGGCCCGCTTCCAGAGCCTTGCGGGCGATGAGCAGCAACCCGTCCATCTCGAACGGCTTGAGCAGGTAGTCGAACGCACCGATGCGCATTGCGTCCACGGCCTCGTGGACCGTCCCGTAGGCGGTGATCACGATGGCTTGTAGGTCCGTCTGCACCGCCAGCGCACCGCGCAGCAGGTCGATCCCCGATTTGCGGGGCAACCGGACATCGGTGACCAGCAGATCGAACGCTTCCCCGGCGAGCATCTCTTCGGCCTGCTCCGCTCGCGTCGCGGTCTGGACCGACCAGCCCTCCTCCTCGAAGAGGCTGGCGATCAGGCGCAACAGCTTGACCTCGTCGTCCACCACCAGAACACGCGTCATGGGGATTCCTCTCCGCCGGACAGTTCGACGCGGGCCGTCGTCCCTAGCCCCGGCTTGCTTCGCAGCTCGAGGGTGCCCCCGTGCTGCTCGACCACCCGTCGCGACAGGCACAGGCCCATCCCGACGCCCGCTTCTTTTCGGGAGAAGAACGGTGTGAAGACCCGGCCCAGATCCTCTTCGTGTATCCCGGCCCCATCATCCTCGACTTCGATCGACAGGCCATCATCATCCCAACAGGCCGTCCGCACCTGGATCATTCCGCCCCCCGGCTCCAGTGCTTCGACCGCGTTGCGCAGGAGGTTGACCAGAACCCGCTCCAGCAGCGCCTCATCGCCGAGATAGCGGCATTCTGATTCGAGTTCCATCCCCAGCTCGATGCCTTCGCGGGGAAGGCCCGCCTCCAGGATCGCCCGCTCCATCAGTGCGTGGGGATCGATGACCGAGCGATCCATGGCCTGGGGGCGCGCGTAATCCAGCAGGTCCCGCACGAGCTGATTCATGCGGCGGACCTCCTCCACCACGTCGGAGAGGTCCGCATCCGGGTACTTACGCTGCACCATCTCGGCGGTCCCCTGGATGATCTGCAGCGGATTGCGGATCTCGTGAGCCAGGCCGGCCGAGAGTTCGCCGAGGGCGGACAGCCGCTCCTTGCGCAGCAGCTCTTCCTGGGCGACCTCCAGCTCCCGGCGGGTGGCCTCTACTTCGGCCGCCAGCTCCTCGTTGAATCCTTCCACCCGCTCCAGCAGGTCCTGCTTCTCGTCCAGGGTCTTGCGCAGCTCCGCTGTGGCCCGATCGATCTCGGCGATCATCACCACCAGGGCGCCGGCCAGGACCGCCAGCTCGTCCTCATCGCGCTTCGGTGCGCCGCCGGGCTTCAACCACTCCGTGCGTTCGAGTACCCGGGTCAGACCCCGTAGCCGCCGGATCACCATGCGGTTGGTGATCAGGGTCACCGCGCTGGCCATCAACGCCATCAGCAGGACCACGAAGGCGACGCTGCGGATGCGGGCCTGATTGATCTCGCGCTCCAGGGCAGACTGGGGCTCGGCGATGTGAACGATGCCCACCGGTCCGGCCGGGAGGGTGATCTCCAGCACGGGCATGCCTTCGTGTGAGTCCAGGTCCCACGCCATGTCCATGCGGCCGGCCAGGACGTCCAGCATCTCCTCCTCCTCCATCCCGGTGCCCAGCCGGCGGGGCACCGAGCTGGCCAAAACCTGGCGTTGTTCGTCGAGGAGGTAGATCTCCAAGTGTGGATGGTGCTCACCGAACCGTGTCAGCAGCTCCTGGAATCGTCCCTCGTCCCCCGTTGCGTCCATAGCCACGGCTTCCACCACCAGGTGGCCCATGCTCTGGAGCACCTCGATGCGGCTCTCGAGGATGGAGGTCCGTTCCAGATGGATGTCCCACAGCAGGTACAGCACCATGGGCACCAAGATGACCAGGTTGACCAGCAGAGTGAGCTTGAATCGGAGTGAGCCGCGGAGCATGTTTTTCCGCGCCTACTTTACCGCGATGTGCGGGTTCGGAGTGTGCGGGTTTGTCGGGTCGGGCTCAAGACTGGGTCTCGGGGGGAGCGGCGCCCGCGTCGATCCACTGCCGCAGGCGCTGCAGAGCCTCCCGGCTGTCCACCGGATCGGCGTCCGGATCCAGGCCAAAATCATGACCCGCCTGAGCCTTGATCAGGTCCAACGCGCCGTTGCGGCAAAACGGCATGGTCTCCCCGTCGAAGAGGAAGACGTAGGTCAGCTCCAGGCCCGTGCTGCGTTCCTGCTCCAGCAGCTCTGAGAGGACATCGACGCGGTCGAGACAGGTCTCCGCCTCCTTATACTGCGTCACGAGGGCGTCTGCGCCTGCCGGTTGCGCTGCGGCCGGTTCCTCCGCGGGTGGTGGGGTGGCTGCGGCAGCGCTGGCCGGGGCCTCGTGGGCGGCGTGGCCGTGGTCCCCGTGATCATGGTCCCCGTGATCGTGGCCGTCGTGATCCTCCGTTTCGCCTTCGACCGTTGCCGGCATGTCGTGGTGGTGCTGGTGGTGGCCGTACTTGCTCTCCGCCAACCGGGTTCCGGCGAGGAAGGTCCCTCCACCGTAGAACAGCAGGCTCAGCACGCCGAGGGTTACCGCGCCGACTCCCACGCGAGCCAGGGCCTTTCCCCGTTGCTCCGCGCGGATCAGGTAGAGCGCAACGGCGATGAACAGCAGCACGGCTGCATACGTCGCCACGACCGTGGGCCCGCTGGGGGTGTCCATGGTCCACGACAGGTAGATCCCCAGCACGCAGACGATGGTCCCGGAGATCCACCCGACGGCCAGCTGGACCTTGAACTGATTCGACACCATCATCGAGATGATCGCCGGCGCCACGAGGAACACGAACACCAGCAATACGCCGGCCACCGGGACGGAGAAGCTGATGACGTAGCCGAAGGTCATGTAGAAGAAGAAATCCCACAGCCTGACGTTGACGCCGGTCTTGAATGCGCCGTCCGGGTCCTCGGAGATCTGGAAGAACCGCTTGCGGAAGATGAAGTGCACGACGCCGATCAGCAGGTAGGCGACGGCCGCCACACCCACCTCGGACCACTGGACCCACAGCAGCCGCCCGTGGGTCACGTTGACCAGGTGCTCCACGCCGCGGATCTTGCCCACGACCAGCACGGCCACCGCCGCGGTGATGGCGTACACCAGGCCGATGACCGCCTCCTGCGGGATGCGCCGGTTGCGCATCCGGGAGATGGCGAAGACGCCGGCGCCGACGAAGGTGAACCCCATCGCCATACCGAAGGAGGCCACCGAGTTGGTGTCCACGATGCCGAACAGGATGCCCACGGTGGTCCCCAGCGCGGCGATTTGCGCCAGGGCCAGGTCGACGAAGATGATGCGCCGCTTGAGCACGTGGATGCCCAGGTAGGCGTGGATGCCCACCAGCACCAGGCACTCGGCGAACGGGGCGGCCATGATATTGAAGAAGTTGCTCATCGGTTCCTCTGCTTTCTGCGCGTTCTGGTGAGGTCAGCCACCCGCTTGCTGCTGGGCGCGCAGCAACGACTCGATCCAGATGTCGAACTGGTCGAAGAAGGTGTTCATCCCCTCCTGGCCGCCGACGGCCAGGGCGACGACGGCCGCCTCGGCGCCGGTCTGATCCGCCACCCGCTCCACCTTGGCGACGTCGAAGTAGGTGGCGGCCAACAGCACCTTGATGTCCTGCTCTTGCATGGTCTGCACGACGTTGGTGATGTGTCCGGGAGACGGCGGAATGCCGGGCTTGGGCTCCATGTAATCCACAATCTGGATGCCGAACAGGTCGGTGAAGTAGCCCCAGTTCTTGTGGAAGGCGACCACCTTGGTGCCACGCAGAGGCTCGGCCTGCTTGAGCCAGCCGCCGAGGTAGTCGGTCAACGGGCGATCCTTGTAGCTCTGGCTCGCCAGGAACTCCATCAGCTTGCCGCTGTGGGCCATCTTGGTCAGCGTCTTGCCGCCGAGGATGGCCACCAGTTCCTCACCGAACAGGCGCCGGTCGATCTCGTCCTTGAAGCGCTTGAGGTTGGCGTCATACTCCGCGGCGTGGTCTGGATCGATGCGCTTGAGCCCCACGCAGATGTTCTCGGCGATGACCTTGCCGTTGAGGGGGCTGGTATGGATGTGGGGATTGCCGAAGACGTGCACGTCCCCGTCGGCGCGGTTGATCGAGGTGGGACGCTCGCCGATGGTGAGCCCCGTGGAGACGGACACGTAGCCGCTCTCACCGCTGCGCAGGGCGGGGTTGTTGGCCTGATCCACCAGCGCCGCCGCCCACATCTCCAGGTCCAGGCCGGTGGCCACGAACAGGTCCGCCTTCGCCAGGCTCTGGGCCAGGGAGGGTTTGGGGCGCACGATGTGGGGGTCCTGGTAGCCCTCGACCAGGTGGGACACCTCCACGTGCTCGCCGCCGATGTACTCGACGATGGGCTCGTAGGAGGAACAGGTCACCACGACATTCAGCTGGGCCGCAGCGACGTTCGGCAACAGCACGCCAGCGAACAGGGTCGTGGTGGCCAGGATCGACAGGATGGATAGACGGTTCATCGGGGTTACCTCGCTCAGTACTTGTCGTGTTTATGCGGTCCGGCGGCCCAGCTGACCTGGAACGCCACTCGGTGTTCGGGATCGATTGTGAGTCCCTGCGTGTACCCGTATTCGAGGCGCAGGAAGACGAACTCGGACTGCCAGAAGGTCACGTAGGGGGTCACGCCCCAGACCGTGGCCTTGTGCTCCGGCTCCAGGGGCCGGGCCAGGTCGCCGCGCACGCCGACGAACCAGCCGGCGCCGGGCTGGTACTGCAGGTAGGAGTAGGCGCTCCAGCCGCGGGTCCAGTCGCCGGCCTCGTCCTCCTTCTGCAGGTAGTAGAACTCGCTGCGCCAGGTGAACGAGCGGTACTTGGCCTTCCGGGGAGGGTTCCAGTAGAGGGTCAGGTCGGCGCCGGCGGCCACGGTGCGGGACCAGCCGTCGTCGATCATCTCCACCTCGTAGTCATCGGCGTCCGGGTCGCCGCCCCGGGCCAGCGCCTCCTCGCGGGTCTCCGCCCGCTCCAGCGGGTTGTTGAAGCCGGCGGCACCGGAGAGCCCCAGCTCCAAGTAGGTCGCCTCGTTGAGGTCCCAGTAGTTCTTCAGGCGCGCCAGGTAGGCTGGCACGGAGAAGCGCTCGCCCGAGAACAGTTCGGGGTTGTTGCCGTCCACGACGTCGAAACGCAGCTCCTGGGCGTGGGCCCACAGCTTGGGCATGAACCACTTCAGCGAGATGCCGTCGCCGGACAGGCCCACATCGCCGAGGATCTGGCGCATGGCTAGCGGGTACATGGTCTGGTCCAGGTCGTGCTCGTGCCACAGGTTGACCACCCCGAACTCGTGGCGGAAGCGCCCGACGCTGAGGGACAGGGAGGGGACCATGCCGAACCAGGTGATGTAGATCTCTTCCAGGGAGACCGGCGCCTCCGGATCCGGAAGGATCTCGAAGGCAACCTTCGTCGTGGAGTAGGGATCGAGCTCCGAGCGGATGTCCACGGACATGGCGCGGAACGGCAGGCCCGTTCCCTCCGGCTCGCCGTTGTGCAGGTTGTCGTCGATCTTCAGCTCGGCCAGGAAATCTCCGGCGATGCTGATCTCCGGGTTGGTGGCCTGCAACGAGCGTGAGGCGTCACCAAAGGTGCGGTCCTCGGGGCGCTGCTCCTCCGGCGGCGAGTTGGCCACCATCTCGGCCTTCTCGATGAGGCGCTGCAGCTCGTCCTCGGCCTGCTTCTCCTTGACGTCAGCCAGCTCCGTCTCGAGGGCTTCGATGCGCTGCAGGAGTTGCTCCAGGGTTTCCGCCTGGTCTGCCTCCTCGGCTCCGTCGGATTCTGGGGGATCTTCGTCGGCGAGAGCGGGTCGCTGGCCGAACAGCAGGGGGGACAGCAGCAGGATCAAACAGCAGGTTCGTAACCGCATCACAAAAACTCTCCTCCAGGGTTGCCGGTGTCGCGTTGAGCAAACGCCGTGCCAGATCGGGAGGAGGACCAGAATTGTCCGGAACGCCGGATTTCTGGGGGAAGAGCGGCCCCCGGGACCGCTGCCAGGAGCTGATGTCGGGAGTGGAGATTACGGTGGAGGTAAGCGGATTACGGCGATGGAAACCGCAGTACCGGACGTTGTCAGGGCGTCAGCTGGGCGACGGACGAGCGGTGGGGAGAGGGCATGGTGGCGATGAAACCGGCCATCACCCCAACGGTCGCCGGCTCGTCCTGCTGGGGGATGTCCAGGTAGACCTGGGTGACCAGTTCGATGGGACCGGCGATGGCCACGTTGTACCCGAGAGCGACTCCACCCACGTCCACGGCGCGCTCGTCCGGTGAGGGTGCAGGGTGCAGGGCCATGTCGTACTCCAGCAGGATCTGGTGCCGCTCGGCGAGGGTCCAGTAGGTGCCGGGGGTCAGCTCCACGTCGGCCGTACGACGGTGCTCCAGGTCCCCGCCCTCCGATTCCTCGATGTGACCGTAGATGGGCACACCGGCGCGCAGGTAGAGGCCCCACAGGCCGGTGTCCGGACGCACGTCGACGTTCAGCTCCGTGGCGGGCGTGACCGTGAACTCATCGAACCCGCCCCCGCCGGCAGCGACGTCCATGAACAGATCCAGATCCAGGTGGTCGGTGTCGATGGGCGTGCCGAAGATGCCCAGGTAGACGTCCGCGTTGCCGTCGGTGAAGAACTCGCTGGCGGACAGGGTGGTGCCCAGGTAGGCCGAGAATCCCTCGACGAGGCCGTAGCCCAACAGGATGTCGCCGTAGAGCGCCCCCTCGCCGCCTTGATTGCCGATCCCGTCGAAGCCCATGTAGAGCTCGGCGTCGGTGGCTCCCACGTCGAAGGTTTCCGTGGTGTCGGCAGCTCGAGCAGCGCCGCCCGAGGCGACCGCGGTCACACAGAAGGATAAAAAAGCCAGGTGTTTCATGATTCTTGCTCCAGTGCCCCGGAATGGTCCGGAGTACATTCCGTGAATGGGTAAGCGGCAGAGCCCGCGGCCGGGCACCCCGCACAGGTCCCCTTGCAAGGGGGGGAGGCCGTCGCCGGCGAGCCTTCGATGTCTGCGAAGGCCCGCAGGAGTCGGCGCGCCATCAGGGCGCCGGCGACGATGACAGCGGCCAGTACGAACAGGAGTTCCATGGTCCCCTCCCTCACGGCCACAGCCGGCCGGTCTGGAACACGACCAGCGAGATCAGATAGGCCACGGCGGTGAGGCCGCCCAGCTGCAGCAGAGCCCATTTCCAGCTCCCCGACTCGCGGCGGGTCACGGCGACGGTGGCCATGCAGGGGGTGGAGATGAGCAGGAACAGCATCAGCGAGAGCCCCACCAGGGGTGAATAGTCGCGGGCCAGCGTGTCCCGCAGGCTCGCCGACTCCTCGTCGGTTTCGCCCATGGCGTAGACGATGCCCATCTGGGCCACGAAGACCTCCTTCGCGGCGAAGGCGCCGATCATGGCGGTGCCCATCTTCCAGTCGAAGCCCAGCGGCCGGATCACAGGCTCGATGGCGAGGCCGATGCGCCCCGCCATCGAATGGCGCAGGTCCTCGGCGGTGCGGGCGTCAGCGGCCTCCTCGGTGGTGAGCTGGACGGCGCCGCTGGCCAGCTGGGCGTCCACCTCGTAGGCATCCTTCTGGGGATAGGATGTGGCGAACCACATCAGGATGGAGATTCCCAGGATCACCGTCCCCGCCTTGCGCAGGTAGAGCCATCCCCGCTCCCCCATCTTGATGCCCATCGCCTTGAGGGTCGGCAGGCGATAGGGGGGCAGCTCCATGACGAACGGCGCCTCTTCACCCTTGAGGACCGATTTGCGCAGCAACAGCGCCAGTACGAATGCCAGCACGATGCCGGCGGCGTAGACGAAGAACAGCATCGGGGCGCGCCATGACGGCGCAAAAAAGGCAGGAATCAGCAGCATCCAGATCGGGAGGCGCGCGCCGCAGGACATCAGCGGCAGCACCAGCATGGTCGTCAGCCGATCCCGCTCGTTCTCCAGGGTACGGGTGGCCATGATGCCGGGGATGGAGCAGCCGAAGCCGGTCATCATCGGCACGAAGCTCTTGCCGTGCAGGCCGAAGCTGTGCATCACCCGGTCCATCAGGAAGGCGACCCGGGCCATGTAACCCGTGTCCTCCAGCAGTGCCAGCCCAAGGAACAGCAGCAGGATATTGGGTAGGAAGACGACCACGCCCCCCACGCCCCCGATGACGCCGTCCACCAGCAGGGATCTCAGCGATGACTCGGCGCCCGCGGGCCAGAAACCGGAGATCAAGCCTCCGAGGGCTCCGAATCCCGTCTCGATCCAGCCCATCGGGACCTCGCCGACGGTGAAGGTGATCCAGAAGATGGCGTACATCACCCCCGCGAAGATGGGCAGGCCCAGCACCCGGTGCACCAGCACCTTGTCGATGGCGTCCGAAACCTGGCGCGCGTCCATGCGGGAGGGGCTGCGCACGACCTCCTTGAGTAGGCCGTTGACGAAGCCGAAGTAGCGGCCCGTCACGAACAGGGAGATCTCCTGGCCCGTCTGGGACTCGATGCGCTGCCTCCAGCGCTCCGCCTCGGCGATGGCTGCACGGCCATGGAGGCCGGAGGCCCGTACGCGCTCCACGAACGGGGCGTCGCCCAAGAGCAGCTTTGTCGCCGTCCAGTCCAGGTGTGAACCCGGCGTTTCCCCCGACGCCAGCACCTCGCGGATGGCGGCGATGGCGCGGTCCATACGTTCGCCAAGCACCAGGCGGTGGCCCCTCGTGGGGTTCCGGACGACCTCGCTGATGGCCTGGATCAGCTGCCGCGCACCGATGCCCTTGTAGCCCACGGTCTGGAGAACCGGGAAGCCCAGCAGGGCCTGCATCTGATCCGTGTCGATGCGAAGCCCCGCCTTCTCCGCCTCGTCCGCCATGTTGAGGCACAGCACGGGGTTGGCGCTGGTCTGCATCACCTGCGTCAGCAACACCAGGCTGCGCTCGAGGGCCGTGGAGTCCACGACCACCACCACCACGTCGAACTGCCCGTCCAGCAGCTCGTTTTGGGCGATGCGCTCCTCGGGAGAAAAGGAGGTCAAGCTGTAGGTGCCAGGCAGATCCAGCACCTCGTAGGCCACGCCGTCGGCGCGGAGGGACCCGCTGCGCTTCTCCACCGTCACACCCGGATAGTTGCCCACATGCTGGCGGGCCCCCGTGAGGGCGTTGAAGATGGACGTCTTGCCGGAGTTTGGATTGCCGGCTAGGGCTACGCGGATGGGGGCGACGTCGGGTTCGGGCTGTTTCAGTAGAGCTTTCGTCATATGTTAGACACCTCTAACAGTAGGCCCAAAAAAGGGGGGGCTTCAGCGGTTGCGGCCTATTCGGTGCTCACCATGACGGCCTGGGCTTCCTGCCGGCGCAGGGCCAACTGGGTCCCGTGCAGCCGGATCCAGATCGGTTCACCCGAGGGGGCGACCCGCTCCACCTCTACGCGGGCATCGGGAAGGATTCCCATGTCCAGTAGACGCTGGCGGATGGCTCCGTAGGCGTTGACCTGGGTCACCTTACCCTCGCTACCTGGTTCGAGTTCGAAGACGCTCATCGGCTTGCCCTTTCCTGTAGTAAGATATGTCTAACAGTTAAAGGAGTAGCTGACAAACATTTTCTTCCCCGGTGTCTATTCGGGGGCGATGTGGATCATCGTGAACAGGGATGGATCGAAGAACTCGCGGATGAAGGTATTGAGCTCCTCCAGGGTCAGCGCCTCGGCCCGAATGACGTTTTGCGCCTCGATTCCGGCGGATAGACCATAGTGCCGTTCGAACAGAGCTGCAGCCAGGATCTGGTCCGGAGACTGCTGGGAGAAGGGTAGCCGGCCCCGCAGGTTGGCCAGCGCTGCGACGCGCTCTTCTTCGGTGATGCCGTCTTGCCGCATGGTGTGCAGGACATCGCGCAGCTTGGTATCTGCCACGTCCACGTTGGCGGTGTGGGTGTAGGTGGTCAGTCCGTAGTACGACTTGGTCCGGATGCCATACCCGCCGGATCCCGCCCCATAGGTCTCCCCTCCCTCGTGGCGCAGGGCCACAGAGAGCCGCGAGTAGAAGTGCCCTCCCAGCACGTGGTTGGCGACCAGGAAGGCTGGGAAATCGTCGTCCTGCATGCGGATCGAATCACGAACAAAGGCGAAATAGACCTGGGTCAGCCGTGGGATGGTCACCTCGGAATCGTGCGCCGGCCCGACGGAGTTGACCTCCTTGTACGCGGGCGCCAGGCCCTCGGGGGGCTGGTCCAGCGGTGGGGGCAGCAGCTCGGCCACGAGCGCCTCCACCTCGGCACGAGTCAGGTCCCCGGCGAATCCGATCCTCCGTCCGGGCAAGCGGATGACTGTGTCCCGGACCTGGGCGAGCATCGCCGCATCGGTGGAGGGGAGGCGCTGGCTCACGAGCTCCCTGAGGCGGGGATCGTCCCCGTCGAACAGGAGCCGGTACGTGGCTCGACGTCCGCAATAGGAGATATTCTTCTCCCGGCTCGAGCGGTAGGCCTTGCTGCTCCTCCGCCAGCGGCGCAGTTCCGTACGGTCGAAATCTCGGTTGGCCATCGTATCCTGTAGGAGGCCCAGGACCGCCGGCAGATCTTCCTTGCGACAGCGGGCATTCATCTCCGCCCAGAGCCCGGACATCCCAGACCCGACGTCCGCCGCGAGTTCATCTGCCCGGGCATGCAGCAAACCGTCCGGATCCATGGTCTGGATGCGCATGGCGGTGCCGGCGTGATTCTCCCAGGCCCAGTCACCGTGGGTGCCCGCGGGGAAGTACAGCCTCACGGAGACCATCGGCGCCCGGTGGTCTTCCACCAGCAGGACCTCGGTGCCATCCTCGAGGCTCCACGACTGCACCGGCTCGTCCGCTCCGGCGACGCGCACGAGGAACACTGCGAGGAAGGCGGCCAGTATCCAGCTTTGTTGGGACGTCCGCATGGGCTACTCCGGGATGATCCGCACGCGGACGGGGGTACCGCCCACGATGTAGCGGCGATAGGCGCTGCCCACGTCCTCGAGGGTGACAGCCTCGATGTGCTCGGCGTGTTCAAAGGCCATGTGTTCGTCTCCGTAGTTGAGCCAGCATTCCCCCAAGGCGGCTGCGATCCGGCCCGCGAAGTAGTGCTGGTCCAGTTCTTCGCGAGTCATCTTCCGCTTGGCGGCGGCGAGCCGCTCTTCGGTCAGCCAGTGCAGATCAGCCATCTTCTCCCGGGCAGCGTCTTGCCAGCGATAGGTGGTCTTCTTGGACAGCCCGCGGAGGTGTGTGGTGTTGAAGATCAGGAATGATCCACTGGAACCGCCCATCGCGAAGACGCTGGCATCGAGGGCCGCAGGATGCGCAGCGGTGTAGACATCGTCGAACGGCTGGACCCAGCTGTAGGCCAGCACCTTCAACATCAGTTGCAGGGCCCAGAGATCGTCCGAATCGGAGCCGGGCAGCGGGTAGGCGGTGATGACGTCCACGACCGGCGGTAGATCCTCGCGGACCTCGACCTCCTGGGGGAGTTCCCAGTCCATCAACGACGGGACCGGCGGCGGTGGCTGGCTCCCGCCGGGAACGTCCGCGTATAGCTCGCGGACTCGATCCAGCGTGGCGGCGCCATCCACGGGGCCGACGATCACCAGGGCGGCGTTGTCGGCCCGGTAGTACCGTTCGTACCAGGCGAGGCAGGATTCGAGGGTCGCGGCCTCGACGTCTTCGAGGGTCCCGATGATCTCGTGGCCGTAGGGATGGTCGCCCAGCACGGCCTTGCGGGCGGCGGTCATGACCCGCTGGTAGGGATCGTTGAGGCTGCCTGCGCGTAGCTCTTCGGAGACGATCTTCTTTTCGTTGGCGAGCCCTTCGGGTGTCAGGGTCAGGTGGGCCATCCGGTTGGCCTCGAAGACCAGCACCTGGTCGTGGAACTCCGGCGCGATCTCGGAAATGTACACAGTGCGGTCGTAGTTGGTGTAGCCGTTGTTGCGGCCGCCGTGTTCGTGGTGCCAGCGCCACAGAGCATCCTGGCTGTCGTGCTCGGTGGCATGGAACATCATGTGCTCGAATAGGTGGGCCATGCCGAACTGGCCGGGGGGCTCGTGAACCGCGCCGATGTTGTACCAGACCTGGGTCGCGACCACGGCCAGCTCCGGGTCAGGCATCACGATGACGTGAAGTCCGTTGTCGAGCGTCTCGGTGAACAGGCCGTCGTCGTCGGCTTCGGCCGGGGCGGGCGGGGGAGGGGACGCAACGGTCTCCTCCTGGGGGCCCCCTTCTTCGGCGGCGATGGGGACCGCCGCCAGCAGAAGCAGGCACAGCCCAGCCGGAGCCGAGATGTGCCGGACCAAGAGCATGGCATTCCCGTATTTGCGCTTATTTTTCACCATCCGAGCATGGTAGGGCATCTGGCCGGACGATGCGGATCGGATGCCGGCCGTCGGGGCGCAGTGTCAGCGGATCCGGCGTCTCATCGACACGCAGCAGCCATCCTGGCAGGTGGGCCAGTATTCGTACGCGGGGGCCTCGCAGGCGCCACAGTCCAGATCGTTGCGGTCCTGGCAGTGGGCGTCCTCGTAGTTGGATTCGTTGCGCGCCGCAGCGCTCACGTTCAGGGGCCGGCCGGGGGCGCAGCAGATGTATGGATAGCAGCAGTCATCGTCGGACAAGACGTCCCGATAGTACTGCGTGATCGTGCAGTCGGCGTCCGTCGTACAGCCGCAGTCGGAACCCTGGGCGTGGCAGATGGCCGACAGTTCGGACTCGCCGGGGGTGCAGCCATTCGAGGCCATGCAGAACAGCGCCACCAGTAGTGCCCACAAGACGACGGGCCGGGGAGAGAATCGAGGCATCGAACAGTCCAATCTTGGTATTGAACTGCGGATGCGATGATTGGTGGAACGAACGTGCATCTCCACTGTGTACTTCGGCGCGGATCCGCGTCCGGATACAAAAAAGCGCGATGGGTCGTTGGAGATCAGGGGGGGGACGTTCAGCTACCGGTTCTTGGTCCACGGTCGGGCGAGATCATTCGGGGGCGGGGAGGCAGCCGCGGCAGTCTTCCCAGCTGACCCACGCGTTGGACTGGCACCAGCCGCCGGGGTGCATGCTGTCGGGGTTGATGATGCCCACCTGGACGCCGGAGGTGTAACGGGTATCGATGAAGCTTATGGCATCAGCGGTGAAGCCGGTCTCGGTGATGGCCACGACCGTCTCCATCAGGACGGCGCGGTCCAGGCCGTCGGCGATGTCCGGGTTCAGGAAGCTGGGCTCGATGATGCCCACGGTGCCGGGCTCATGGCTGCAGCGGCCGTTGAGCGCCCGCTCGATGGAGGCGTCGAGCCAGCTCGGCTCGATGATGCCCACCAGGGTCTCCTGGTCGAGGATGCCCGGGTCGGTGAGCAGACGCATCTCCAGCGGCAGCCGGTAGAGGGCAAAGCGCACGACCATCGGCTGGCCGGCGTCATCCACCTCGATGATGTCTGCGCGGTCGAAGGACCAGCTGCCGTCCAGTACGACGGCGATCCGCTCGTCACCGAGGTATCGTTCCCATTCGGACGGTAGGGCTTCGGCAGCGACCAGCTCCACCGGCACACCGCTGATGGCGATGGATTCGTCGATGGCCTCGGCGCGGAGCGTGATCGAGGAGAGCAGGACAGCGGCGATGATGACACAACGATAAGACATGGTTTCCTCCCAGGTTGGTTTCGGTCCAGTTGCCAGCCTGAACGTCGCCCGCTGCCAAACCCCTCACCGTTTTTTTTGTTTTTCGGGAAGATGGACACCGGCTCCTCCCCAACCGAGGCGGAGCGGCATCAAGACGGCCGGATGGGATCAGATTTTCTGGAGGCGGATCGAGGCGCAGACGCCCTCCTGGCAGGAGGGCCAGTACTCATACGTGGGGGATTCGCAGGCGTCGCAATCCAGGTCGCTCCGATCTGCGCAGTTCGCCTGGTCGTAGTTGGATTCGTTGCGCTGGGCGGCGTCTTTCCGCAAAGGGCGGCCGGGGGCACAGCAGACGTATGGATAGCAGCAGTCCTCGTCGGAGAAGACATCCTGGTAGTACTGGGTGATCGTGCAATCGGAGTCGTTCTCGCACGCGCAGTCCTGGGTGGATGAATGGCAGATGGCCGAGAGTTCGGGGTCGGGGCCATCGCAGGCCGTCAGGGCCAGGACGAGCAAGGACGAGAGCAGCACCGAGGAGGTACTGGTGTCTGGGAGCAACCGTTTCATCTCGCACACCGCCGAGCACCATAGATCGGAGAAGAGGCGGATTGTGGATTGGGTTGTGGGTATTGGTTCTTTTTGCGGTTTTCTTGGTTTCGGGGGCACATGACCGGCCCGGAGTAGTTCCCGGGCTGGGGTGTTGGCTAGATGAGCGACCTAAGAGGCATCGGCATGGACCCCGACAGACAGTGGAAGCTGGACCGCCGCAGGGCACGTGTGCGTGGCTGCGTGCGCGGCTTGGCCGGCACGATGATCGTCATGGCGGCGCTGGTCCTGGCCGGCAACGCAGGGCGGCCGAAGACCGGGCTGGATCCAGGCCTGATACCGGCAGCCGGTGACTACGGAAGCGGGGGACGGATCGTCTGGCACCCCTCCTATGGGATGCCGTGGTTCGACCATGCCCACCGGATGATGCTGCGCCTGTTTGCGGGCAATCACGCCGTGCCCATCGTGCGGTTCCCCGAGCTGACCAGGGGGGATAGGTGCCCGGGGGGGATAGGTGCCCGGGGGGGGATAGGTGCCCGGAGCTTGACGATTTATCATTTAGTGGCCCGCGGGGGGGGGATTTTGCGTTTTGGTTGATGCGGTGGGCCCAGCTGGATTCGCCTTCCAGTCGTCGTCCATCCTGGACTCCTCCTTCCAGGCCCCTCGTCGCTAAAATTTGCGTCCGGCAAAATTTGCCCCCGAAAACGCCTTGTATGGGCGTTTTCGGGGGCCGCTCCCACGCTTCGAATCCAGCGGGCCCACCCTTCTAGAGCGGGGCGTCGCTCACGGTGTTGGACCTACTTGGACTCGTGGCACGGCGATAAATGTGGTGGGAAAGGGGGGTGGGCCCAGCTGGATTCGAACCAGCAACCACCCGGTTATGAGCCGGATGCACTAACCGTTGTGCTATGGGCCCTTGGGATCCCCGTGGGGTTGTCCGGATCAGGTGTCCACGAAGCTACGCAACCGCTTGGCCCGGCTGGGGTGGCGGAGCTTGCGTAGCGCCTTGGCCTCGATCTGGCGGATGCGTTCGCGGGTGACCTCGAAGTCCTGGCCCACCTCCTCGAGGGTGTGGTCCGACTTTTCGCCGATGCCGAAGCGCAGGCGCAGGACCCGCTCCTCGCGGGGGGTGAGTGTGGCGAGGACCTTGCGGGTCTGGTCGCTGAGGTTCATCGAGATGACCGCCTCGGCCGGGCTGACGACGCCCTTGTCCTCGATGAAGTCGCCCAGGTGGCTGTCCTCTTCCTCGCCGATGGGCGTCTCCAGGCTGATGGGCTCCTTGGCGATCTTGAGGA
>CAZDDH010000173.1:0-18525 GCA_964504165.1 uncultured Rickettsiales bacterium
ATGGCTCACCCCTACATCTTGTGGCAGGAGGCGCTAACCGTCTACCCCCCAAAAAAAAAAGAGGTTGGCAAAATGGGCGACACCATACACAATGATACAAGAGCAGTTAGTATTCCCTCATGACGGGAGCAAAGGGAATGGAATCCCTATCATCAGAAGGAATAGCGCCTGAGTTCGGCGAGTCGAGTGACAACTGGCTAGCGCCGGCCGTAATCCAGGCTCCGCAGCGCACAGATCAACGCACAAAGCGCCAGGGTATCGACTGGTTGCGGTTACGTCATTTCCACGAGACGACGCCGACCGAGTTCGAGCTGTGCGACGGCGCGGAGGACCTGGCGGACTACTACGAGGGAGAACCGTTCCTCAAGGATCCGGAGGACATCACTCATCTGCTGCTCTACGACGGGGAGTGCGGGGTCTGTAATAACTTCGTGACCTGGATCATCGACGTGGACACGGAAAAGAAGTTCTACTTCGCACCCGTCGATGGGCCCGCTGCGAAGCGGTTCTACGAGCGGCACCACGTCCCAGATACCCTCTCGTCCGTCATCTTCATCGAAAGAAAGAACGGCGTGGAACGGTCCTACGTCTACTCGAACGCGGTGTTCAAGATCTACGCATCGCTTCCCACGCGCTGGTCCTATTTTCACTACTGTGCCATCTTCCCGCGGTTGATCACCGACATCGGCTATCGGATCTTCTCCAGCCTCCGCTTGAGGCTCGCGCATTACCTCAAGCCGGGCGAAGCCGAACTCTACGAGTACTCCAGATTCCTGGAGTGAGCTCACTCTGCGTACGTCTATTGGACTAACCCCTTGCCTCTGCGGTAGTTGAGCGGCTCATTCCGCCGAATCGCGTGAGGCCACCCGCGTCACATCCTCCGTCTCGATGCGATCGCGCCCTTCCTGCTTGGCTCGATACAGGGCGAGGTCGGCGGTGGCCACCAGATCGCGGGTCTCGGTGCTGTCGCCAGGGACCACCGAGGCGATGCCGATGCTCACGGTCACGTCGATCTCGATGCCCCGGCCCAGGTCGAACGGTTCGTCGCGGATCGCCGACCACAGGCGGCGTGCCAGCGTCACCGCCCCGGCCCGGTCCGTATCCGGCAAGACGATGGCGAATTCCTCGCCGCCATAGCGGGCCACCAGGTCCAGGGCGCGCCTCGGCACCCCCTGGAGCCGCTTGGCCAGCTGGGTCAGGCAGGCGTCGCCGGCGACGTGGCCATAACGGTCGTTGATGCGCTTGAAATGGTCCACGTCGATCATCAGCAGGGACATGGTGCTGGAGGCCCTGCGCGCAGCGTGCCAGTAGAGCTGGATCCGCTCGTCGAAAACGCGGCGGGTGGCCACACCGGTGAGGCCATCGCGGTTGGCCAGGTTGGCCAGCTTCTGGTTGGCCCGGGCCAGGTCCTGTGTGCGCTCCTCCACCAACCGCTGGATGACCCGCTCGCGGTGCTGGTAGTAGCGGACCAGCCCGGCCAGCAAAACCAGCGCCAGCACCACCAGCCCGGCCTTGAACCAGAACGTCTCGTGGAACCGTGGGGTGCGGACCAGGGTCAGGGACACCGGCGGTGACCAGTTCCCCCCCGCCAGCTTGGACTGGGCCTCGAAGGTGTGCTCCCCCGCCCGTAGCTCGGAGAGCAGCACCATGCGGTTCGTTCCGGCCGACTTCCACCCGCTGCCGTCGAGCTGGTAACGGAAGCGAAGCTGGTCCGGGTCCGTGAAGGCGGGGGCGGTGTAGTGGATCTCCACGTCCAGGGTGGTGGGCTCCAGTGTCAGCGGCTCCATCGGTAGATTGAGAACCTTATCCCCCGCGACCAGGGCCTCGAAGATGACCGACGGGGACACGGGGATGGCACTGGCCAGCTCGACGGTATCCGCCGTCCCGACGCCCCGGATCATCGAGACGTGCAGCACCCCCCGGGGGTCCACGAAGCCGGACGCGGTCGAGCCGCCGTTGCACTCGGTGGCGGGCAATCCGTCATCGCCCTCCAGGTGGAGCTGGGCCGGGAGCGCCCCGCCCTCCTGGAGCACAGCCATCAGCTCCTCGGGATGGATACGGTACAGCCCGGAGTTGCCCGTGAACCACAGGAAGCCGGCCGCGTCGCCGAAGAAACTACCGAGGAACAGATCGTGGAATCCGAGCTCCCCGCCGATGGGGGTCGTCTCCCCCCCGTGGAGCCAGAACAGGCCCTGGCCGTAGGTGGTCACCAGCGCGTTCGCTGCGTCGATGAACCAGACATCGCGCGACTCCAGGTCGGCCACCTTCTCGATGCCCCGGGCCCGCTCCGCGTAGACACCGCTCGCGGATGTGATCCACAGCTTGCCCGCCGGGTCGTGCCGCAGGCCCTGCACGCCCTCCAGGCCGGCGACGGGGACCGCCACGAGCCCCTCGTCGCCCACCTCGAACAAGCCGGTTGCGGCGCCGACGAGCAGGCGGCCGTCCGGGGCGAGCCGGATCGCTCGGATGGCCGGATCCGTCCCCAATTCCGGGGGATGGAACTGGGCCAGCTGGCCTGTCTCGCGGTCATACCGGAAGAGCCCGCCCGACCACGTGCCCAACCACAGGACGCCGGCGGGGTGTTCGGCGAACGACCAGACACACTCGCTGGTCAAGCCCTCCTCGATCCCCAACGACCGCTCCAGCTCGCCGTCCACCAGGCGCTGCGCGCCCGAACAGGGAACGGAGACCCAGGTCCCCCCGTCGGCGTCGCCGAACACCGCGGCCACACTCCGCCGGTCGATCTCCGGGGGCAGCGTGAGCCGGCCGGCGAGCCGCGGGGTGATCTGGTACAGACCGCTCGCGTAGGTGCCCACCCAGATGTTGCCCTCCCGATCGACGAGCAGGCTCATCACGCCGCCCGGCGGGATGTCGGTCAACAATCCCCGCGGCGCGAGGTCCTGGTCGAAGACCATCACACCGGGGCCATCGAGGCCCACGAAGACAGTGCCGTCAGGGGCCAGCACCGCCTCGGAGGGCACACCGTCCCACGAGTAGATCGGCTCCAGCGTCTGCCCCACCAGGAGGAACAGGCCCCCTCGCGTCCCCACCAGCAGGCTCCCGTCGGGACGTTCGAGCATGGGCCACATCTCCCCCTTGATATTGGGGATGACGTCGACGCGGCGGCTCGCCGGATCCCAGCGCAGCAGGCGGCCCAGTGATCCATCCGAGACCCAGATCGTGCCGTCCCGGCCAATCCTGGGATTCAGAAGATAGTCTCGTGCTTCGGCATTGAGCGCCTGGAGCGACTCGGTGGGGGCAACGGTGGAGCATAGCGGCAGGTCGTCGCGGCTGACCCAGACCCCCCCGTCGGGATGGGTCATCATCCCGGAATTGGTGCCGGTCTGCCCCTCGACCCGGACGATACGCCCCCGCTCCACGTATGAGATGCCCTCACGGGTACCGATCCACAGGCGTCCAGCCCCCACCACCAGCTTCTCGATCCGGTCCGATGTCAGGCCGGGGTGCTCCTTGGTGGTGTAGGTGGTGAAGGCCACGCCGTCGAAGCGCACCAGGCCAAAATTGGTGCCCAGCCACAGATATCCGTCCGGTGTCTGAGCCAGGGCGGTGATGGAGCTCTGTTCGAGACCTTGCGCGGCCCCCCAGGAGCGCAGCCATTCCTCCCCGTGGGACGTACGGATGGGCCCCCACGATGCGATCATGCCCAGCACGACGAGCCAGAAACGAACGGATTGGCTCAGCCGGCGTCCTTCCTTGGAGCTGCCTCGGGCCATCCTGTTCATTGTAACAGCTCGCCCGTCAGCCGGCCTGCATTCCCGGACCCGGTAGCGCCATCCGGGCCAACCGGTCATGATGGATCCGTGATGCCAGCGATCCGATGAGAGACCAACCGGCCAGCCACACCCTCGTCGTCAGCGACCTCCACCTCACGGAGGCCGAGGACCGGGATCCGCGCCGGCCGCTGTGGATGCGCTACAAGCACCGCGACCTGCACGTGGACGGTTGCTTCGCGCGGTTCCTCGAGCACCACCAGCGGGAGCTGGACGGTGATATCGAGCTGGTCCTCAACGGCGATATCTTCGATTTCGATGCCGTGATGGATATCCCCCCCGACCCGCCCTTCCACGTGGGCTGGCTAGAGCGGCGCCGGGGGCTGAACTCCGAGGAGCCCAAATCCAGGCACAAGATCCGCGTCATCTTGCAGGACCACGCCCCCTTCATCGAGGCGCTGCGGGACTGGATCGTGGCGGGGCACCGCCTGGTGCTGGTCATCGGCAACCACGACATGGAGCTGCACTGGCGGGCCGTCCGCGAGGAGATCCTGGCCGCGTTGGCCCTGCCGGAGGACCGCCTCGGGGCGGTGCGCATCTGCGAGTGGTTCTACGTCAGCAACGCCGACACGCTCATCGAGCACGGCAGCCAGTACGACGCCTACTGCGTCTGCCCGGACGCCCTCCATCCGCGGTTCCGCTTCGGCCATCAGATCCGGATGCGGGTCCCCTTCGGAAACCAGGCTGGGCGGCTGATGCTCAACGGCATGGGGCTGTTCAATCCCTACGCCGAGAGTTCGTTCATCAAGCCGCCGCTGGAATACCTGCGGTTCTTCTTCAAGCACGTGATCCGCGTCCAGCCCATGCTCGGCTGGACCTGGCTGTGGGGGGCCGTCGCGACCCTGGTGGTCTCCATCCGGGAGGGCTTCCGCCCGTCCATGCGGGACCCCCTGTCCCTGGAGCGCCGGTCCAACGCCGCCGCCGAGCGGGCCAACTGCGAGCCCGGCACCGTCCGCGCCCTGCGGGAGCTGCGGGTCCACCCGGCCATCTTCCGGCCGTGGAAGATCTTGCGCGAGTTATGGCTGGACCGGGCCCTCATCCTGGCGATCATCGTCTCCGTCAGCTTCCAGTTGATCGGCTTCCTCAACATCTTCGGTGACGTATCCCCCCTGTGGGCCCTGGCGTTGTTCGCGCTGTTGCTGCCGCCCTTCGCCTTCTACGCCCGCTCGGTGAACTCGGATGTGGGCAACACCAACCGCGCCGTGCGCAAGCGCATCCCGGTGGCCCTGCGCATCACCGGCGTGAAGCGGGCGGTCATCGGCCACACCCACATCGAGGGCCACGGGCGCCTGGGGGACAACGACCTGCTCAACACCGGCACCTGGTCCCCGGCCTTCGAGGACGTGGCCTACACCCGCCCGGTGGGGCGCAAGTGCTTTGCGTGGATCCGCCCGGATCCGGACGGCGGTGGGGAACGCATCGGCGAGCTGTACGAATGGCTGGACCCGGGCTGCGCGACCATCCCGGCCTCGGCCCGGCGCCGCCGCATCGTCGAGGGGCTGCACGCCCTGAGGCGGCGGGTGACCAAGCAGTAGCCTCCCGGCCGCGGTCAGGAACTCGATTCGTCCATGTAGGGTTCCAGCGCGAACTCGTACGGCGTATTGATGGGGCCGCATTCGTCCTCGTCCGGATCGACGATGGCGGTCTGCGGCTCGTAGCCGGGGGCGACGGCGTCGATGTACAGCGGGCAAATGTAGTCGTACCCGCAGACGAACACGTTGGGGTTCGTCTGGTGGCAAGGCTCGGGGGCGAACCAATCCTCACACTCGGGGCTGTACTCAACCACCGCATCCACGACCGGATCGCCTTCGATGTCCACCACGGTCACGGTCACGGAGGGCCGCACCTGCTCGGTGCAATCGACCGGCTGCAGCACGAACTCGACGGTCTCGCCGATGACGTGGCACTCGTCCTCCGCCACGGTCACGGTTTTTTCCGCCTCCTGGAAGCCCCAGGCTTCCACCCGGACGGTGATCTCTCCGGCGACCTCCCATCCGCAGATGTATTCGCCGTCGAAGCTCTCACAGGGCTCGTCCACCCAGCCGTCCGCCGTGTAGGTCACGTTCGCCTCCGCCACCGGAATACCGCTGGTATCGAACACCCTCGCGGTGATCGACGAGCGCGCCTCCTCGGTGCAATCGACCATGGGGAAGCAGCCGACCATGGGTACAGCCAGCAGCAGAGATAAAACGATAAAAATCCGGACCATGACTGACCTCCATGCAGGTTCACGCGTAATCACTTGCAAGTAGGATGCCGGGGAAGGGAGCCGTTGCGGTCCCGGATCCCGCCGTTCGGTGCGATGCAGGTTGGACTGGAATCGCGCGCTGGCCCCTTGGTAGGCTGTTGCGCGATGTAGGGCCCGTGAAGCACATTTGCGGCCCTTGAGGGAGGTGGACGAGAGTGCGTACCTGTCTGCTCACGATTCTTCTCTGCATAAGCCTGGCAGCTCCCGCAGCAGCGACACCGATCACGCCCTACGGCGGCCGCACCGGCCGCGGTGTCCTCGCGCCGATCTCCATCGTCAGCGTCGGCTTCGACGGCTGGGTCGTACCCACCGGGTACCTGGCCATCGGGCTGAGCGACAGCTGGGACATCATCGCCGGTGGAGGCCCCTACCTGGCTCCACCTGCCGAGGGCGGGTTCCAGGGCGGCTTCGCCGAGCTGCTGGTGCGCAACCTGTTCATCGAGGACCCGGACATCGGCCTGGCGCTGCATCTGGGCTGGGATAGCGAGAAAGACATGATGCTCGGGGGCGAGTTCCACATGTCGGCTTCTTCGCCGAGATTCGCGCTGGTGGTCAACGCAGGGGCCACCATGTATCCCAGCGGCCGCGGCGTCGCCTCAAGTTATCTGCATGCCATCATCGCGCCCGAGTTGCTCCTGGGCCCCATCGCCATCTTCGTCGAGATCCGCCCCGCCGTGTACATGCCCGGCTACGGGATGCCGCCCACGCCCGAGTTCACGCTGACCCCCGGCGTGGGCACCTGGTTCGGCCCAGACGGCGCCCTCGCAGTCAGCCTGGGCGTGGCCCTGCCGCTGGCGCCACCGGAAACGGCACCGGCCATCATGTTCGGCATCGGCGGGGGTATCCCGACCGTCAAACCCTAGAGCTTTACTTGGATCGCTCCTGCGCGGCCTCGATGGCCGCCTTGAGGGCCTGATCGTCCCCGGGGATCAGCGGCCCATCGATGGCCTGGCCGACACCGGCGGCGTCGAAGACCCACAGACTGGTCTGTTCGCCCCCACCGAGGGCACGACGCAGGGCAGCCAGCTTGCCGAACCGGACCGCGAGGGACTCGCCGATGGCCTTGGTCTCCAGCCGGATGGCCACATCGTCATCCCGGGGATCGGCCACGACCACGACGGTGATCTGGCCCTCCTCGTAATCCCCGGGGAGGTTGTCCAGGTAGGCCACGGGCATGTAGCTCTCTGGCCACTGCCCGGCCAGGTACAGGACCGTGATCTGCTTGCCCTGGAGATCCGACATCTTGGTGGACGCGCCGCGGGCGTTTTTTGTGGACTGGCGGGCGATGGAGCTGTACTCCACCGGCTCGGAGCCCTCCCCGGCCTCGGGCTCCGGCTCTCCGTCGGTCTCCAGACGGACGGCGGCGGCCTGCTTGCCGTGACCGCCGCGCTCCAGGTGATCGGCGTAGGCGTAGCAGCCCCGCGCGATCCCCGTATCGCAGGATTTGCTGAGCATGGGACCGGAGGTGGCAAACTCCCGGTAGGCCTCGTGGAGCAGACCGCCCCGCAGGCAGTTGCTGCCCATGTCCAGGCACTGCTGGGCCATGGTCCCCTTCTCTTCTTTCCATGTGCCCTTGCGGCGCATGACGTCGAGGAGTTCCTTGCAGGCACGCACATCCCCGGCGTCGCAGCCGAACTCGAGCATCTTGGTGGCCTTGTCCTTGGACCCGATGTTCTTGAAGTACACGCCGCCGTCGTGGCAATCGCTGCGGGCGGGCACGTCACCGTACTCCCCCTCCAACGTCATGCAGCTGGTGTGGCGCAGAGCGGCGGCGGCGCCCTCGTCACCGGATTCGTCGGCCATCTTGGCCGCCGCGGCGCAGCCGTGGCTGCAGCTGCCCTCCTGGCAGGCCTTGCCGTAGGCCGCCGCGGCGTCGCCGTGCCGGCCTAACCCGGCCAGGGTGTCGCCCCAGGTGACGCAGGTCTCCGAGCAGCTGTCACAGGTCTGCCCGTAGGCGTCGGCGGCGTCCGCGACGCGGTCTTCCCGAAGCCGGAGCGCGGCCAGCTCCAAGCAGGCCTCCTCCGACCCGGCTTCACAGGCCGCCCAGTACGCCTTGTCGGCGGCGGCGGGATCTTCGTTGAGCAGCAGCAGCCGTCCGGGGAGCAGACAGGCGGCTTCGCTGCCGTCCTGGCACGCCTGCTGGTAAGCCTTGGCCGCCTCGCCCAGGCGGCCGCGCACCATCATCAGTTCCCCCGCGTGCGCGCAGGCCATTGGCTCGGCCGGGCACAGCTTCTGGAAGGCCAGCGTCGCCTGTTCGATGTTCAGCGCCTCCCGCAGCGCGTGGGCCCGCTCCGAGCAGCCCTCTGCCACCCCGTTGGTGCAGGCCTTGCTCCAGGCGCTGAGGGCCTCGTCGGCGCGGCCTTGCTCAGCGTGGTCGCGAGCCACTGTCAGGCAGGACGGCCCGTGGTCCAGCTCGCATGCCTTGGCCTGGCTGGCGAGGGCATCGTCGGCCCGGCCGACCTCGGCCAGCGAGGCGGCATATAGCGCCAGGGCCTCGGCGTTGCCGGCAGGCATGGCCGCGGACAGAGCCATGACCACATCCGCGTGCCGGCCAGCGTCCGCCAGGACCTGGGCGATCTGGTAGCAGGCCTCCGCCTCGCCCTTGCCACAGGATTTGAGCGTCTTGCGGTCGTCGCCGCTCAGCGCCTTGTCGTCGATATCCAGCTTCTTGGCCTGCGCGGGCAGCCCCAGGAGAACGCAAACCAGACCGATCCACAGGAAAGAAATGTACCGCATGTTGCCCCTCATTTCGGCCGCAACCTACCACGCCTCGGTTGCCGGTGGAATCGTAATGTTCACGGCACTCCCGACCCGTGGCTAAACCCAACCAGTGCACGTCATCGCGCCAAATGGATGTCGTTTTCTCGGGGGCCACGGTGCAACCGATTCACCGCCCGCGGATGCGCATCGGGAGGGGGACGGTCATCGGAACCACGCTGTCACCGCTTCGGTGAAGACCAGCCGGCCATCAGGAGGTACGATCAGAACAACAGTGGGAGTCCAAGGAATGAACTCTGAAACGGCTGCGGGATGGTCACGCGGTCTGATCTTTGCGGTGTTGTTGCTGACGGGAGCGACCGGCTGCGCCGACGGCTGCGGTAGGGACGACGGATTCGGCACCGGCGACGACACCGTCGGGGACGACGACGCGACGGAGGAACCCCCGGACTGGATCCCCAATGGCGAAGCTGGGCCCAGCTGGACGTCGCCGCAGCGCGTGGACGACGTCAACGGAAGCACGCCGTTTCCCCTCCTCGCCGACGACGGCCGGGTGATGCTGTTCTACAACGACGAAGAGGAAGACGCGGACGAATACGAACACGGCGACCTGTACGTCCGCAGTTACACGGATAATCCATCGGACCTCTCCGAACCGATCTGGATCACCGAAGACGCGTACTGGCCCCACGCCGTACTGGAGGGTGATGAGATTCACCTGGTGGCCGCGCGGATGTCTCGGGCGGTCTACACGATCGGCGATACGGACGGGCAGAGCTGGGAGGAGGTGGACTCGGTACGCAACGCCGACGACGGCTGGTGTGACGGCCGCAACCCTTCCTACCTCGTCCGCACCCCCGAGGGCGAGCGGCTGCTGGCCCTGGGCTACATCCATCACAACGCCGTCCTCGGCTGCACCGACCGCACACGCATCACCTTCCTCGATGACGGGGAGTGGACCGACCCGGCGCCCGTATCCATTGGCCTGCCGGGTGGGATCGTGTTCTGGCCCGATGGCCGGATGGTCTACGCGGCCGGGGACGGGGTCTACGTCAGCGATGACGGTGGCCAGACCTTCACTCAGTACGCAACGGGCGACTCGACCCAGACCTGGCTGGTGGGCTGGGATCCGGTCCAGCTGGACGACGGCACGATCCTGCTGCTGCGCGGGTACAACTGGGCCTCCATGGATTACCTTGCCCTTGCCGCCGGCGACCCGGAGACGGAACAATGGGCCAATCCCTGGGTCCGGCTGGCCCAGAGCGAGGTCGGCATTTACGGCGGACGTTTGGTCCGCGACGGGGACACCCTGGTCGTGGCCTGGCTGGCAGGCACGTCCGTCGAGATCATCGACGGATACCAGCGGCTGCACGCATTCGCGCGTGTCAGCCACGACAACGGCGCGACCTGGTCGGAGCAGTCCCAGCTCTCCGTGTCCGATACGGGCCAGCAGGTGGGCGAGCTGGCCCTGGCGATCCGCGGAGATCGGCTAGTGGCGACCTATGCGCTGGGGCTGGCGTGGGGGGTTGCCGAGCTGTACGTCGTGGAGGCCACGCTCGAGCGATAGCCCGCCGGGGACACGACGGCGCAGCCAGCCGATTGTGGGAGGGCGGTCTACCAGGCCCCGTACGGCCCGCCATTGAAACCTCTGTTTCTGCGGCCTTCGCCTTGCGCCCGCCCCATTTGTCGAAACCTTGAATAGGTGGTTTTGTCTTAGCTCGATGAGATTGTTAGGCTACGCCTGTTTTTGTGCCCAAAGGCACAGAACGGTCTTCAGAACCGAGAAACATGCGGGTTACTGCCAAATAATATGCACGCCAGTTGGGCGGGAGGGAAAACCATGACGGATCAGCACATCATCGTGGTCGAAAAACCGATTGCGGACTTACCGGAAGACGCGGACAAGGCCCTCGAAGGCGTCGCGACCAATGTGGACGTCGCTCCGGAACCGGACTCCATCCGAGTGAGCTCCGTGGCGAACATGGTGGATCGGATCAAGGGCGCGCTCGGCGCCGGCGACCGAATCGAGGTACTGGACATCGTGGGTCACGGCCGGCCGGGAGCGATCAGCGTCGGCGCGGGTCTATTGACGGGTAGGGCCGGCAAGGAGATCAACGGAGATCCAGATGAGTGGCTGGATGAGCTGTTGGAGCTCAAAGAGGAGGAGCTACTCTGCGAAAGGGCGACGATTCGCCTACTCGGGTGCTACACGGGATGCTGCGACAAAGGAGCCGAGAAGCTGCAGTTCATTGCCGACAAGCTCGACGTGATCGCCTATGGGACCAATCGAGCACTCACTCCGGGGGACTTTGGCCCCAGCGGCTTTGTGGACGACGGTAATACCCTCGTCTGCCGACACCCAGGACAGGACGACCCGGTCAAGTGCATGGTCAAGTGCGGCGAATACCTTCCCGAGGAATACTATTATCGGTTCGAGCCCGATCCGCCGCAGGAAGAGCCCCCGGAGCCCGAGGAGGAACCACCTCCCCCCGAGCTACCCGAGGAGCCCGATGACAAGTGCATCACCGCGATGTCCTTCCGCGATCTGCATCGCGAGGGTCCACCCGGATACCTGGATTTCCCGACCTTCACGGTCCGCGACCGGAAGCCAATCCGGGCCTTTCTCGATCTGTTCGATTTGAGCGTGCCGCGTCGGGCGACGGGGCTGCTGGCACAGCGTGACGCATTCGTTTACGTGATCGATGACGAACAGAAGATTCAACGTTGGGATCTAGCGCTGGATTACAGTGCGTTGATTGTGCCCCATGGTGACGAGCGGGTGCTGTACATGAGGCGATCTCCCGAAGTCCGTGAGGTGCTCGACGAGTTCTTCGTATTCCACGCCGCCAGGGAACGCTTCGTGAAGCGGATTCTCCGCTAGGACGAAATTAGCCCGACTTACGTTTGTGTCTCCTGTGCCAGGTTCTGGCGCCGACGACATCCACCGTCTCGGCACCCGTGAGTGCGGACGCGATGTAGACCGCCTGTTTCCTTTTCTGCGCAGACAAGACGGCCCGCTTCAGCTTGTTGAATCTCGGATGTCCGTTGGGAACCAGGAGGGGCCGCGGACTCTGGGTGAACAGGTACAATCCGTCGTCCACGTCCGACGCCTTGATGATCTTGGTCCGAACACAGGGAGCCATCATCGCGATGGTCTTGGTGCCGGGCTTCAACCAGACGGTCATCGGCTGTTGGGCGACCAGGCCGAGGGAGGTGATCATCTTCAAGAGATGGACGCCCAGCGGTCCTTCGACGGGGAGATCACACCATCCTCCAGGCGAGAGGGCCACGCGTACACAGGACATTCCTCTCTTCATACTGATGCGGTTGACCGCACACAATCGCCCCTTTGGGTAGGTGTACTCCTTTTGGATTGGACCACGCCGCTTGTTTGGTTTTTTCGGCTGCTCCACGCAGTCTTCTCCCGTGTTTTGTTCGGTTCTCTGTTCGTCGTCTTGATCGTCGTCTTGATCGTCGTCTTGATCGCTGTCTTCTTCGGACCCTCCCCCAGATTCTTCTTCCTCCTGCTCTTGTTGTTCCTCCACGAGCTTGAACAACAACAGCATCAATTCGTGTTTGAGCAACGCCAGTTCCACGAGCTTGTCCACATTCTCGGAATCGTCTCCGGGGAAATAGACATCGCTGCCGTGCCGGCTTTCCGTACACGCCTCCCCGCCGGTCGTCCGACGCTTCCAGACGTCTACCGTGACCGGGCCATCCGGAAACAAGGCTGGATCGATGACCATGTCGGTGGTCGCATTTCCCTCTCCTCGGACCGTTACGACCATAGCCACGTGGAAGTTCCATTCCAGAGGAGTACCCGTCGAATCGTTGATCGGATTGCCTTCGTCATCTTTGGGCCTGAGCTTGTTGTCGTCCGGTGGCTTGACTGGCTTGACGCAGATCTTCTCCGTCTCGATACCGTCCGCCGAGGCCAGCTCACATGCCTTGTGGGCTCGGTCCTTGCAGCAGTTGGTGGTCCATTCCCAGGGAATGTCCTCATGGTTTTTGATCTTTCCGAACAGGGTGTCGAGAGCTTCGCGATCGATGGGTGTCGGCATGGCGACCTCCTTTATTTGCAGTTTGCTTTCGGCGTCCTCGTTGCCTCTACTCAGTCGTTTTCTTCTTCCAGTGCATCGAACCAATCTCGAACCAGCGGGTGTTTCATCAGACGTAGAATCGAGCAGTAGAAGAGCAGCCCCTCTCCATACTCTCTGACTTCTTCGCGAGCGGAACGTTCAGAATCCGCTCTCCTGGCACGGTATTCTTCGATCTTGGGCAAATTCGCATCGAACCAGGCAATCATCTCGTCGTAGTCGTCTTGATTCATGTCCAAGGGATTGCCGTGTTCCATCAGATCCATGTATTTCCTGAACTCATCGACGTCGAGTCCGAATTCATCCATGTCCTGCAACATCGAAGAGACGTGGCTCGGTTCGTGGATTTCCATCGCTTCGTACTTCTTGATCACATCGCGCAATGTCTCGGGAGTACCGCCCTTCCAGTGCACTCTCGCCGTGAGGTCCGTGCAGGCCAGGGTCATACTCTGGACACCTTCGGATTCTTCTTTTGCATACAGCACGTCGTTCATTGCGGACGTGTCGTTGGCTTCCGAAATGACTCGCTCTTCGTCGGTCAGAGTCTCTCCTCTCGCCACCTTCTGTCTGACCCGCTCGCGTTCTTCGAGGAACCACGCATAGCCATCGTAGAAGTACTGGGTTTTCTCCTTCTCGTTCTCCATGGCCTCACGGAGTTTCGCGAGCGCCTTTCGTATTTCTTCTGGGAGGATGTTGCCGTTGATCATGGTCCTGCCCGGATCCGTTTCGAACAGAAGCTGCTTGGAACCGGCTGCGCGGAACATCTCGACCGGACCAAACGCATCGCGCCCTGCTGCACGCACGAAGAAACCGTCGCGTTCGCTCACCTCGATCACGATCGGTCTGAGGCCATCGGATACAACCTCCGTATCCACCAAGATCTGTCTGGCGCTTGCGTCCAGCACCGTGATCCGATGCCTACCGGGTTCGAGTCGGCCGGTGTGAATCAGTCGAGAATGTTCGTCGAACAAGGGCCCCTTCCGCTTGATCTTCCGACCCTCGATCCACACCACGTGTCCCGTGGACAAATCACACAGCCCCAGAGTCCTGTCTCGCATCAAGAGGGGAGAGGACGATCCGCTCTCCGAAACCACCTGTTCACGCGCCGCCCGGCCGTATCTCATACCCGGGCCTGTCAGCGGGAACCCGTTGACCCGCACGATGGGCGGTGCGTCATCCACGGCCCACACGTCGATCCTGTTTCCATCCTCCGCGATGGGTACAAGCCCCTCGACGGCTGCATGTTCGTTCAACGACAGCAGGTCCACACTGAGGAACCGATTTGCTCTCAATGTCACGATCTGCTCAGTCGTACTCTTGCCGAGCGGTGGAGCAACGCTCTCCAACACGCGCTCGTCTCCCACGCTACATGTCAACACGAAAGGCTTCTGGCGTTCGTTCCGTATATAGACTCGGGCCTCCCCGGAATCGAAGATCGCGCAAGGCGTATCCCGTTTCCACATTTTGCGGATTTCCCATGCACTCTTCTTTTGTTCTTGGGTTGCTTGGCTCAGACGCATGATTTCCTCACTATTTGTTCCATCCACGTGTGCGTGAACGATTCCCTACAACCGGGAACCGATGCGATGTCAATCCTCCTGAGGAGCCATCGTGCAGTCTTCGTCGGTCGGGGTGAGGACACCTGTGAGCTGTCCCCGGCGTTGGGCTTCGGCGCACTGCTCTGCATTGAGCGCGCCCGTGGTGCCGGCGATCGAGGGCGACATCAGATTTGTTGCTGTAGACGAGTGGCGGTCCACGCCGCCGGCCTCTGTGCCGTCGTTGCGAGCGAGTCCCATGGCATGGCCGAGTTCGTGTGCCGCAATCTGAGCGATCTTTTCGTCGGTAAATGTCTGGCCACCCGAGGATGTGGATATGACGGATGATTTTTTAGAGTCGTGCCTACACATTCCGGCGAAGCGTGGTGGGTCGATCTCCTCGACCAGATACATGTTGTAACAGTCCGGATGCCGTTCGGCCTCGGCGATGTCGTCGAAGTCGAAGGTACAGAACGTTTCGGCCAGTTGGGGTTTGAGGTGTACCTTGTCCGAGTCCTTGACCTCGACCACGTCGAACCGGATGCAGCACTGGCCCGGCTCTGTGCAGCCCCAGATTTCATTGACCTTGTCGATGATTGCCCGGACCTGCTCCTCGTTCTTGAGCCCCGCACCGTCCTTCATCGCGACCTTGATACTGAGACATCCCTTCATGCACCTGACCGTTGCTTCGTCCGTCGTGCTCCCGCCAGGCCCCGGTGTGGTTGGGGTTCCACCGCCTCCGGGCGTCGGACCGCCACCGCCAGGTCCCGTGCCGCCGCCCCCGCCGTTACAGATACAGGTGAGGACCACCATGGTCGGAATCGGCCGTGCGCCGGGGATCCCCGGAAGGGGCTCGAGCTCTCCCGAAGCCAAGGCCCGTAGACCGCCATGGTAGGGGTCCGGACGCAGGCGTAGAGTCAGGTCCAGATTCAACGGTCGGGCGCTGGGCATATGGCCAGGGTAGGGGGGGGCCATCCTGCTGTGGTGGTCGAGGAGTTCGGGATACTCCACCTCGGTGGGAAGGTGGAGAATCGCCTCGCCGCTCCTAGGATCGAAGGTGGTTCTCGGCACGACACCACGGGGCAACGCTGCTGCGATCTCCTGGGGTACCTGGGGTGGAGCTTCCCCGCGGAGATATCCCCGAAGATGAAGCGCGTGCACGACCACCGACACCTTCGAGGATGACGGCTTGACGGCCCCATCCACTGGCATGGATTGCTGTGTGAGCGCGGCTTTTTGCGCCTGAGCGTCTATCTCGCCCTTGTCCACGACGAACTCGACCTGGAGCCAACCGTCCACGTCGTACTCTGCCCCGAGAGCCCCGGCGGGCGAGAGTACCAGGCGGTTGTCCCCCTCATGGGTCGTACGGGCGGTGATCCTACGGCTGAGATTGGGCAGACACAGTCCACCAAACAGATCACGAAGCTTCGGCGTTGGCATGTCCCCTCCTTCTGGAATGCTTGAAGCCCGCACACGGTATCAGACCCCGAAGTACTCTTGTTGTCATCATCCGACGATTGCGCTGGATCGGCGCCGTTTCAGGGGTTCGACGAGCACTCTCAGGGGGCGAAGAGGGGACCGCTGACAGGGGAATTTTGTCCATCGCGCCTGGGCGCGCCAGGCGCGGCGTGGGCTACCCTAATCGGTGAAAACCGTCACGGGTGACTATTTAAGGAGCGGGGCGTGCTAGATTCCGGTGGAGGCACAGAAGGGGGCGTGTCCCATGAACACCTGGCTTACCGCGCTGACCGTTCTGACCCTGATCCTGACCCTCCCCGGCTGTAACGGCGGTGTGCCGCCCGGCGAGGGCGACGACGACACCGGCGACGACGACGACACCGGCGACGACGACGACGATACGAACGCGGACAACTGTCTATCGGATGGCGGAGCGACCTACTATGTCGCTCCGACCGGTGTCGCGGGGAATTCTGGCACGTTGACGGCGCCGTTCCGGTCGGTGCAGGAGGCCCATGATCATCCGGACCTGCAGCCCGGCGATGTGATCTGCCTGCGGGGCGGGACCTACCACCCGAGCCAGCAGACCGTCATCCGTCATGTGGGGAGTGGCGAGGACCGCTACGTGCTGGCCAGCTACCCCGGGGAACTCCCCATCATCGACGGCTTGGACGTCCCCGAGGGAGACATCAACGAGGGATCGACGCCCACGTGGGCCATCGTCGATGCCCAGTACTGGGAGGTCCGGGGTCCGATCCATCTCACCAACGGCCGGGGCGCGGGGGTGTTCATCGAGGACAGCCGGTTCATCGAATTCGATCAGGTCGAGAGTAGCTACAACGGCAAGCGGGCAGCGAGGGCTGGTCACGGGTTCTTGCTCTGGGGCGACGAGATCAGCGATATCTCGTTCATCGACTGCGACGCCCACCACAACGCCAACCATCTGTGGAGGGACGACGAAGATCAGCAGGTCAACCAGTATCAGCACGGGGACGGCTGGCGCATCTTCCACGGGGCCAACGTCCGCCTGGAGAGATGCCGGGCCTGGCACAACCTGGACGACGGCTACGACTTCACCCAGGCTCCCGACGCCGTACAGATGACGGATTGCTGGGCCGCATACTCCGGGATCGATGACGCGGACGGGAGCATCACGGGCACCCCAAACCAGCCGATGTCCCAGTGGGAGGGCGACGGGATCAAGCTCGGGTACGAGGACGACACAGCGCCGCACCAGGCGATCCGCTGCCTGTCCTGGAACAACCACTGCCACGGCTGGACCGTCCGGGGAGGGCCGTACGAGATTCTCAACTCGGCCGCCTATCACAACGCCGAGGACGCCTATTCGGGGATCGACAACAACGGCAACAACATCCGCAGCAACACCTATGGCTACTTCAACTCGTCGGGGGACGGCGCGGGCGCGGAGCAGTATTCGGGAATCACCATCAGCGACGGTGATTTCGTCAGCCTGGACGATGCGGGAATGCTCGGGCCCCGCAACCCGGACGGCAGCCTGCCCGAGCCCGATTTTCTCAAGCCCACCGCCGGGGGCAACCTCGTCGACGCCGGTGCTGACGTGGGTTTTGCCTACGAGGGCAGCGCGCCGGACATCGGTCCGTTCGAATACAGCCCCTAGGAAGTGATCTTGATGCCCGTGCTCACCCTTCTCTCATCCATCGTCATGGACGCCAGCAATCCATGACAGCACCATCTCGCTAGAATCCGTCATCTCCCTCACGATCACGGGGCTCGGTATGTAGACAGTCTGGGCAGGCGTGAAGGGGTCAATTCGCGCCTAGCGTCTTGTCGTACCCGGAGATCTGGTTCCTACCAATCCCCGTACGGCCCGCCGTATGGGTCATGCAAGCAATACCACCTCGGAATCGAAGCGCGTGACGTGAGGAGGCCGCTCACAAGGTCGGTCGACGTCACGAACGCCTGAGTGCGCCATTTGAAAAGACAGCTCCGGCCATTGTGCCACTTCGATATGGCGCAATCGGTTCTTGCGCCATCGGATATGGCGCGATAGTGTAATCACGCCACTTCAGGAGGTCTCGTGCCCCGCCGAATCCCGGAAGCCCTGCTCGACGAGTTGGTCGCCCACATCGAGCGCCAACCGGATGGACTCGCCATCGGGCAGGTCGTCGAGGCTTTCACGGATATACCCCGCCGAACCCTCCAGCGGCACCTGGCGAGGCTCGTCGAGGCCGGGCGGTTGCGTACCATCGGTCGGGCGTCCGCCTGCCGCTACGTCGGCGAGACGCTCGGCCGTGCCGATCTGGATATCGATCCGGTGCCGTTCGAGAGCGAGGCGAGCCAGGAGTGGCGATCGCCCGCAGGGGTTGACGTCGAGCGTCTCGTCCGTCGGCCGCTCTCGTCGCGGCGACCGATCGGCTACGAGCGTGCGCTTCTCGACCGGTACCGGCCGAACCAGGATGAGTACCTTCCCGCCGCGTTGCGTCTTCGCCTCCATGACTTGGGGCGTTCACCGGAGGGCGAGCGTCCTGCTGGGACCTACGCGCGCCAGATCCTCGATCGTCTGCTGATCGACCTCTCCTGGGCGTCGAGCCGGCTGGAGGGCAACACCTACACGCGGCTGGACACGCAGAATCTGATCGAATTCGGCCGGTTCGCCGCGGGCAAGGACCAGCGGGAAGCCCAGATGATCCTCAACC
>CAZDDH010000174.1:0-6555 GCA_964504165.1 uncultured Rickettsiales bacterium
GGCGCGAGAAGAACCTCAAAGGCCCGAGGCGCAAAGTAGCCGCACCTCAGCGTCCTCTGCGATTTTTTCTTCTCTCCCCCCCCCGCCCCCGTTCAACGCAACTCAGGATTGATCGCCGCCGCATTACCCGGCGTGCGCAGGGCCCGGTCCAGGCACCAGCGGACGAAGGGATCGTCTTCGATGGCCTCGCGGCCCATTAGGGCCTTGCGGGCGCGGTGGTCCCCAATGGCGCCGAGGGCCAAGGCGGCGTGGCCGCGGATGGCGGGGTCGGCGCCTTCGATGAGTTCTTCCAGGACCGAGGTCGCCGCTGGGTCAGGGAGCCGCTGGAGGACCTCCAGGGCGGGAATGGATCCCTGGCTGGCGAGGGGTAGGGTGGCTGGCAGCACCGCCTGACGGTGGCCTCCTCGAGCCAGCTGGACCAGGGATTCTGATGCGCGATCGCGCACGGACAGGTGCGGGGAGCCAAGGGCCTCCACGAGGGGCGCCACGGCCACGGCGCCCCCGCAACGGCCAAGGGAGCCGGCGGCGGCGGCGCGTACGGCCGGGTCGTCGTCCTCGGCCAGCCGCAGCAGCAGCAGGCGCTCATCCTCTTCCCCGGCACAGCAGGATTCGGCAACGGCGGCAGCGGCCTTGCGCACGGACGGGATGTCGTGGGTCAGGTAGGGAGCGACGACGGCGGAGGTGAGCGCCTCGCCGGGGAGGGCCGCGGCCCTGGGTAGGCGTAGCGCCGCGCTGTCGTCCGGCACGCCGGCCACCAGATCGGCCACCAGCAATCCCTGTAGCTCCTCACCCCAGGCCGGATCCAGGGCGGCCATGGCGTCCATCACCCGGGCCGCGGCCGTGGCCCTCAACGGGGTGGGCGTATCCAGGGCCAGAATGAGCACCGGGTAGAGCTGCGGCCCCCGCCCCGCCAGCTCGGCGACGGCCAGGTTCGACCGATCCGGGTGGGTGGGCCATGCGGTGGCGATGTCCAGCAGCTCGTCCGTCTCCGCAGGGAGTGTCTCGTCCAGGGGTTTCGACGGGAACTCAGCAGCCGGCAAATCGGTGTCGACCCACAGACCGTGCCGAAACGCCGGTTCGATCCGCCGGTCCCGGTCCTCGCCTGGGCCGTAATGATCCGCACCCTCGCCGTCCACGAACAGGGCCACCGTGGGTTCGCCCCTCAGGGGAACGGCCCGCCCCCAGCGGCGGGTGTCGAGGACCTGGTAGGCGTCGTCCCCCTGCTGATCGTCGAACCGGGCCACGGCGTTGGCCGTCGCGAATCCCTGGGCGGCCCCGTCGGCGGCGTAGCGGTCGTGGCCCATCGTGTCGTACAGGATCCCCAGTGCCCGGTCGTGCCCGCGGGCCTGCCCGTGTTCCACGAGGGCGTAACGGTCGTCGCCGATGAAATCCCACAGCACCCCGATGGCTCCGTGAGTCGCCGCGCCCTGGCTCCAGCGGTCCGCCACGTAGCGGTCCTCGCCGAACATGTCCCACAGCAGCCCCATACCCCCCAGGCAGCCCGCACCCTGTGAACGCTCTGTCGCGTCATACCGTTCGTTCCCACCCATCTCGATGAGCATTCCCAGGCCGCCGGCCAGTCCCGGACCAGCACCGGTCCCGAATCCCTGAGCCCTGCCCCGCGGGTCTCGGGCCAGGTAGGTGTCGTGCCCGTCACTGTCTACCAGCGCGCCGAGTCCAAAGGGCCCCGCCGCTCCCTGCCCCATCGTCCCGACCTCGTACCGATCGTTCCCCAGCAGATCCACGAGGAGGCCCACGCCAAGCATGGCGGCCCCCTGGCTCCAGCCGCGTCCCCGGTAGTGATCGTCGCCCTCGCGGTCCAGCAGCACGCCGCTGCCGCCGAGGCCCACCGCCACGCCGCTGGGGCGTCCGCTGGGATGATCGACGCCGTACCGGTCGTCACCCCCGCCGTCGATGACCACGGCGATGCAGGCCTCACCGCGGGCGGCGTCTCCGTAGGTGTCGTTCCCGGCCAGGTCGATGACGAGGGTCACCGGCGCGTGGCTCGAGCCGTGCCGGTCGTCGCCACCGGGGTCGAGGACCGCGAGGTAGTCGTCGGGGTAGACGTCTGCTCCGTTCGTTCCAATCCAGATGGTCCCCCGAGTGGTGTGGATCGGGACCGGTTCGACGGGCCACACCTGCACGCCCGTAAGGGCGCCCTCGATAGCCAGTGCGGTTTGCCAGACCTGCTCGGTGGCGTTGGCCAGATCGACCAGGGGGTGCCGCTCGACCTCGGCGAGGGCGGCGTACGCAGCGTCCCCCTGGGTGCGTTCACGGGCGAGGCTGTGGAGCTGGGGATCGTCGGTGCTCGCCAGGTAGCTCTCGCGCTCGAGGGCCAACACCACGTCGGTGCGCGTGCTAGCAAACAGGGTCTCGTGCGGTGGTGTGGCAGCCAGGGTGACCAGCTGATCCAGGACGCCCAGCAGGGCGGGATCGAGCTTGCGGCAGCGGGCCACGTCCTTGCGGGACGCCAGCTGTTGGTGGAGATCTCCCGCCGGTTCGATGGCGGCCGTGGGTGACGGCGCGTGGCCCAGCTCGGTCCAGGCGAGGCGTACCCACGCCTCGTCCCCAGCATGGGTCCAGGCCCGTAGCGCCTCGTTGACTCGCTCATGTGCATTCAGGGGGGAAGCGGCCACGTCCGAGACCAGCTGCAAGGCTCCCGGGGACTCGGGCAGGCTCAGGTCGTCGGGCTCCACTCCCGAGTAGTGGAGCCAAGGGGCCGCCTCCGGATACGACGGCGCTGGCTCCGCAGCCGCGGATCCCACCGAAAATAGCGAAATCAAACACATGACCAACAACCGCATCCAGGCATGGTAACGTTGACCCATGGCCGGGAACAAACGCACTTCGCTGGGGGACAGCGACCGGATCCCTCAGGTCTCTGAGCGAGCCAGACGGATCGACGCGCTGGTTCCGGTGGAGTTCCGCGAGAAGGGCCCGCTGCGCATCCGGCAGCTGGGGCGCATCATCAACGTCAGCATGACCGGCTTCTACGTGGGCGTGCCCCATCCTCCCCATCTCAACGAGATCGTCGAGCTGTGGATTGCCGGCGAGACGTGGGACCACCGGGAGGGGAAGATCCGTATCCGTGGTCAGGTGCGGTGGTGGCGGTCTGATCCGGCCGAGCGGGAGCTTCCCCGAGGCTTCGGCGTCAAGATCCTGGATTTTGCCACCTCTTTGGGCCGGGATCGGTACCGGGCGGTCGTTGCCCTCCTCGAGAAGGAAGATTCCCTTCAGTAGCAGACGATCTTTTGATCCACCGATTCGTTTCCTGATTGCTTTCTGGTAGGTTGTGTGGCCGTCGGGGCCAGGCTCCCGTGGGGAGGCGATCCAGGCCACCGATTTGTGGAGGAAGCGTGCCGATATCAAAGCAGATCGAGGAATACATCACGAGGGCCTCGTGGATCCGCCGCATGTTCGAGCAGGGCAACGAGCTGCGGGCTCAATACGGGGACGAGAACGTCTACGATTTCACCCTGGGCAATCCGGTCATGGAGCCCCCGCCCGAGCTCGTCGAGAGGCTGCGTGTCCTGACCGCTGATCCGGCGGTGGGACAACACCGCTACATGTCCAACGCCGGCTATCCGTGGGTCCGGGACAATGTCGCCGCGGTGATGGCCCGGGAGAGCGGGCTGCCTATCACAGGCAATCACGTGATCATGACCGTCGGGGCCGCCTGCGGGATGAACATCACCTTCAAATCCCTCCTGGACCCGGGCGATGAGGTGCTGGTCCTGTCGCCTTTCTTCGTCGAGTACCTTTTCTATGTGGAGAATCACCGGGGTGTCCCGGTCTTCGTGGAGACGGACGAGGAGTTTCAGCCCGATCTGGAGGCCATCGAGGCGGCCATCACGCCCCGGACCAAGGCGATCATCCTCAACTCGCCCAACAACCCCACGGGCGTGGTCTATCCCCAGGAGCTGCTGGAGCGGCTCTCCAAGCTACTGGAGGCCGCCGAGGAGCGCATCGGCCATCCGATTTACGTCATCAACGACGAGCCGTACCGCAAGCTGCTGTACGACACGGAGATGCCGTCGTCCCTGGCCCTGTTCCGCAACAGCATCCTGTGCACGTCACACTCCAAGGATTTGGCCCTGCCCGGGGAGCGCATCGGCTACACCGTGGTGCGGCCCGACGCGGATGATGCCGACGCTATCCTCGGCGCGATGACCTTCACCATCCGCACCCTGGGGTTCGTCAACGCGCCAGCGCTGATGCAGTCGCTGGTCGGTGAGCTGCAGGACGTGACCGTGGACATCGGCGACTACCGCCGCAAGCGCGACCTGCTCTACGACGGTCTCATCGAGGCCGGCTACGAGTGTGTGGAACCCGGCGGCGCATTCTATCTCTTCCCCCGGTCCCCCATCGAGGACGACGTGGCCTTCATCGGTTCCCTGCTGGAACAGCGGATCCTCGGTGTCCCGGGCAGCGGATTCGGGCGCAAGGGGTACTTCCGGCTGGCGTTCTGCGTCGAAGAAGAGACCATCCTCAAGGCCCTGCCCGGCCTGCGCGCGTCCCTGAAGGCGTGCTGACGGGGCGGGCCCCGGCGCTGGTCGTCCTGGACGTGGACGGCACCCTTTGCCCACACCTCTCGAGCTGGCAATTCCTCCACGAGGAGTTGGGCCTGTGGGCCGGCAACGCCGAGCGTCACTGGGAGGAGTACCGGTCGGGAGCCATCGATTACGCGGAGTTCTGCGATCGAGATGCGGCCCACTGGCGTGGGCTTCCGCTGGCCAAGGTCCAGCGGATCATCGACGCCATCCCTTACAACCCGGGCGTGGAAGGGGGGGTGCGACGGCTGCAACAGCTGGGCATGAAGGTAGCCCTGCTGTCCACCGGGCTGACGTTGCTGACCGACCGCATCCACCGGGAGTTCGAGCTGGACTGGAGCCTGGCCAATCGCCTCTTGGCCCGTGACGGCGTGCTGACCGGCCGGGTCGATGTGCGGGTCGAGGATGGCGGAAAGGGCGCGGGCCTGGAGCGCCTCGCCGAGGTGACCGGGATCCCGCTGGAACGCGTGGTCGGCGTGGGGGACGGCGGCAACGATCGGGACGTGGCGCGACGGGTGGGCCGCTTCATCGCCCATCGTTGCCATGACGACCAGCTGGCCCGGATGGCCACCCACACCAACGAAGTAGATGACTTCGGCGCCGTGGTGACTATCATCGAGCGCTGGTGTGGTGCCATGGACTCAACAGGCCCCGCCGGGGGTTGATGCGCGTGTATCCGGCCTTCCCGAAGATGGTGCTGTTCTCCGCGTTCGCGGTCTTGACGCTGTGCGGCTGTGCCCACCTCCGTGCCGTCCCCGTCGTGGAGCAAGCGCCCCGGGTGGAGACCTTCGAGCGACGGCTCAACGGCTACCTTGCGGATACGACCGTGGATGGACGCCGCCTCTCCGAGTACCTGGCGGACCTGGAGGTCAACGGCTGCCTGGAGGCGCAGCAGGGGGATCTGATCGGGGCGCTGAGCGGGCTGCGCCGGCTCCACCGCCGTACCTACGAGCACGCCGACCCGCTGGGGCGGCTCGCCGTGTGGGAGATCTGGCGGCGCAAGCTGGCCCGCTGTTCCTCCGACGGGCGCAAGCTCGTGGAGATCTACCTGGACCATCCGCCCATGGGGGACAGCTTCTTTTTCTGCGTCGACGATCTACCGGTGTCCTGGCGGAATCTGGCCGCGGAGGACTACAGCGAGCGGGTGCTGGCTTACATGAGCGCCGAGGTCGAGGGCCGGCGCGACACGCTGGAGAAGGAGGGGGCCGACGGGGCGCGGGTGGTAGAGGAGTTGCGGGAGCTTCATGACCAGATCGTGAGGCGCTTCGACGCCCAGTTCGACGAGGAGGGGGAGCAGTCCGAGGCGCGGGCGATCCTGGTGGCTGAGCTGAGGATCCTGTGGCTGGACGAGGTCGATCCCCACGACTACGGTGCACCGGTCTTGCCGCGGGCGATGGCGGCTCCCGGTTCGCTGATGGATGAGCTGGCGCTCCAGGAGCCGGGGGAGGCGGCGACCTATTCGGATCACCCGGCGGCGGCAGGGCGGGGTGCGGGGGGAGGGGCGATCCCCCGGCGGGACGGATTTGCCATCCCCGATCCGGCGGATGCGGCCCGGCGGGACCGGACAGTGCGGTCCTGGCAGCATTCGCGGCGCATCATGATCCGTGACGCCAAGCAGGACGCGCGGTTGCTCACCGAGCTGGAGGGGGAGCTGGCCAGCATCGAGAATCCCCGGGAGCGGGAAGCGTTGCTGCGGGAGATGGAGCGCATCGGAAATCGGCTGGACCACACGGTGGCCGACCTGGGGCTTCACCAGCAAAAGGCGCTGACGTTGAGGACCGGCTCGGCGGTGTCCGACAAGATGGTCTCCCGCGCCTCTCGCAAGGAGAACCGGCGGTCGTGGCGGAAGCGGCGCAAGGTGCTGGGCGACGTGCGGGAGGATGCGGCGGAGACCCTGGACCGGGCCCGAGTGGCGGTGCACGGCGAGGCGGCGGTAGCGGCGGCGGAGACGGCGGGGGGCGGATCCGGGGGTAGCGGGGCGGCCGGCGGGCCGCTGGCGGAGCTG
>CAZDDH010000174.1:6565-18450 GCA_964504165.1 uncultured Rickettsiales bacterium
GCGGGTGGGGGGGGCCCGGGGGGGGGGGGGTGGGGGGGGGGGGGGCGGGGGGGGGGCGGAGCGGGGGGGGGGGGGGCGGGGGGGGGGCCGCCGGCGGAGCTGATGGGTACGGACGGCGGTGGGGCGCCTCAGCTGGGGACGGTGGAGCCGGCGGAGGAGGGGAACTCGCTGGTGTACGAGGGGCCTTGCCCCGTGCCGGATGCTGCCTGGAGTGACGAGATCGTCGCGGGGGTGCGGGCGGCCCATCCGTTCATGGACGAGGTGGACACGCGCATCTTCCTGTCGTTGCTGCGGCGGACATACACGAGCCTGGGGGGGACCGTGGGGGTGGAGCAGGTGGTGGAGCGGCACCTGAGCCTGGGGCTGGATCTGCGGCTGGATCGGGGGAAGGCGGACGGGCTGTCCGAGATCTACGATCCGGCGCGTTCACCGGCGGATCAGGACGAGATCCAGTTCTACGTGCGGCTGGAGTTGTAGATCCGATAGGATGTGCTCCTTCAAGTGGAGGAGCAACTCATGCCCAAGATCGCGGTCATTCTTAGTGGTTGTGGTGTCTACGACGGCGCCGAGATTCATGAATCGGTCATCAGCTTGCTGGCCCTGGACCGGGCCGGGGCGGATGTGACCTGCGTGGCGCCGGACATCGACCAGATGCACGTCATCAATCATGCTCTGGGGGAGCCCAGCGGTGAGACTCGGAATGTGGCGGTGGAGTCGTCACGCATTGCCCGTGGGGCGGTGGAGTCGTTGGCCGAGATGGATGTGTCGGATTTTGACGCGATCCTGTTCCCTGGTGGATTCGGGGCGGCCAAGAACCTGTGCGATTACGCGGTCGCTGGCCCGGAGATGACGGTGCAGGCGGACGTGAAGCGGGTGGTTGAAGAGGCTCATGCTGCGGGCAAGTGGCTGGGCTTCCTGTGCATCGCCCCTGTCATCCCCGCCAAGCTCATCCCCGGCGTCAAGCTGACCATCGGCGCCGACGAGACCACGGCGGGGCACATCGACCAGCTGGGCGGCCAGCACGTCAACTGTGCTGTGGAAGACTACGTCGAGGACGCGGACAACAAGGTCCTGACTGCGCCGGCTTATATGTTGGGGCCGGGGATCAAGGATGTGGCGGCGGGGATCGAGAAGCTCGTCGCGCGGTTGGTCGAACTCAGTTAATTCGTACTCTGTTCCTCTCGTGAACGTGCCCGTTAGGCGTGCGAGAGCAGGGCATTGCCCCACAATCCTGCTGTGTCCCAACCAAGAAGGTGCCGGTTGTTAAGGTGTTAGATTTACTGGGACCCTCTTCGCGGACTCTTCATCAGGTGGTTCGAAGCAGCTAGAACCGTCCCCCTACCCCCATCCCCATCCCACCCTCGATGGGCACCATCGCCACCGAGAACCGCATGGGACGCACCGGCGCCGAGGCCACCGTCACCTCACGAGAGCGTTTCCACGAGACGGCCGAAGCGATCAAACAGGTCAGGCCCGCGCCCTGGATGACCGCGGTGACCATCGCCGCCATGATGCCGCCCAGGCTCAGCATGACGAAGGACGCCGAGGCGGTGCCTTGCAGGCTGTCCAGCAGGTGGGTCGTGGCCCACAGCATGGGGCCGGCGCAGGGGATCATGAAGGATGGTTCTCCGGGGATCAGGGCCATGGGGAGGGCGAGGGCGGTGCCGGCGCTGGCCAGGGCGATGCCGAACTTGAGCAGGGTGGGGCCGGGATTGCGCTGGCGGTAGGTGAATCCCTGGAGCAAGTCGATGCGGGAGTGGAGCTCGGGGATGGGGTGGCGGTCGTCGTGGTCTTCCCAGGTTTGCTCGACCTCTTCGGAGACCGCCGGGAGCACCTTGTCCGAGTCTTCCAGGCGGATCTTCACGTATTTGTCGTCATCCTCTTCGAGGGCCAGGACCACGACCTCGTCCGCGCTCTGCAGTTCGTGGATGGCACGGCGGGCCTCGGGGAGGTCCACGTAGTAGTGGGTCGAGGCGCAGCCTTGCAGGAACGTCGGCACCACGACGGCGGCGATAGCGATGGCCCACCACAGGGCGGTCGTCGGGCTCAGCGGGATGCGGTTTGGCATCTTGGGTCTCCTGTGGAGCCGATGCAGCAAGGAGCGTGCCTGCCCGCCGGGTAACCCGATCCCCTGGTCCCTTTCTTGCACAACAAACGGAGCGATCTGAGTGGAGGAGGCGAGATGTACTTGCGTCTGCTGATGGGTCTTTTGGTGTCACTGTGTGTGATGGCTGGCTGTCATCGGGGACCGGACGACGGCTCTGAACCGGTCGAGGATCCCAGGGAACCGGTGCAGATCAAATCGACGTATCCACAAGGAGGAGCCACCGATTTTCATTACAGGAATTGCTTCATCATCGAATTCACGGACGAAATCGATTGGATTGAAATCGAACTCCACGATGAGAACGGCCTGCCGATAGAGGGAATCGTATCGTGGAATGACAACCACACCAAGGTGGTCTTCGATCCTTTTGGTGAGGACGCTGATCGCCAGCTGGAGCCAGCCACGGACTACGGCCTGAGTATCAGCTGGGGGCCGAGCGATTCGATCGACCCAACGAGGGTGGTTTTTTCGACCACCGAGACGGGAACACCCATCGTCGATCCTTCCGAGTTACTGGTGGGGGCTAGCTACCACATGGATATGTCTTCGGCCTGGTACACGGAGCCACCGGGAGTGTTTGGCCTCATGAGCCAGTACTTAACCGGGATGTTATTCCTCTTCAAGATCGTCGAGTTGGATGAACCCAGTGGCGAGATCGAACTCATGGGGGCCTCGGTCCAGAGAATCGAAGGACAGCTCTTCCAGGACCTCTGCGAGCCTACCCTCGACCTGACTGGACCCGGCTGTGGACGCTGGGACAATCCCTATCTCGAGACCGTGCCCACGGTATTGCGGGCCAGGACCGAAGGTGTACTGTTTACTGTTTACGATTTCCTTTTTCGAGGCAGCATCACCGTGGACGGCGAGGCCGTCGAAGGGGGGGGATTCGAGGGCCTGCTGGACACGCGAGTATTCGACAGCGCTTTCGAGGACTCGGACTGGGTGGACGACTCGTCCGTCGGGGAAGGGATCACCTGTGAACTCTTTGCTTCTCTGAATATGGAGTGCATCGATTGCCCCTTGGACCAGGGGAGGTTTTGCATCCAGGTCAACACCTTCAACATGAGCGGCACCCGAGTCGACGTCACCAGCACCAACCCCGAAACCGATGAACTCCACGAAGGCCTCATCGAAGTAACCGAAGAGATGGTCGCCCACTGGACCGACCTGGGTTTCTGTCCCGAGTCCTAGATCCGAACCAAACGCACGGTCCGCGCGCCGTCGGCCTACCGGAACACCCGCCGCATCACAACGACCAGCAGCCCCAACCCCAGGAGCCATCCGGCCCCCCGCGTAGACCCGCCGGCCGCATGGCAGACGCACCCCTCCTTGCCCGACGCCTCCCCGAATCCCTCCTCATCCTCATCCTCTCCGTTGACCTCGGGGCAGGCGTCCTCGTCCACTCCGTCGCGGCAGTTGTTGTCGATGCCGTCGCAGATCTCGATGCGGCCCGGGTGCACCAGGACGTCCGCGTCATTGCAGTCCCCGCCGTCCGTTACCCAGCCGTATGGGCCATCACAGCCCCACTGGGCCGTGTCGTCGACGCCGTAGCCGTCCAGATCCTCGTCCAGGTAGAAGGCGAGCTCGGCGCCCTCGTCGATGAGGCCGTCGCAGTCCTCGTCCTCGCCGTTGCACAGCTCGTCGGCGCCGGGGTTCACGGTGGGATCGTCGTCATCGCAGTCCAGGTCGTTGTCGGCGTAGTCGAGGAACAGGCCGCAGTCCTGGTGGGTGGTCCCGGGGCGGCCGTACCAGTCGCCGTCGCCGTCCTCGAAGTATTCGTAGAGGGTGAGGTTCTCGTCCACGACGCCGTCGCAGTCGTTGTCCAGGTGGTCGCAGACCTCGGGGGCGTCGGGGTAGACGGTGAAGCGGGTGTCGTCGCAGTCGGTGCCGCCACAATACAGGTTGGTATGCCCGTCGCCATCGGTGTCGGGGCAGGTGGGGGTGTTGACGATCTGAATGACCCGGGGCCAGTTGTTGATGGAACACTCGCCCCAGGCGATGCGGAAGTAGCCCAGGGTCGCGCCCGTGCCGTAGGAGTTCTCACCCCAGAGGGGGCCCCATGAGTTCTTGACGATCCAGGCTTCGTCGGTGTCGTCCCAGCCGATGATGACGATGGCGTGCCAGCTGAGGGAGTCCCCCGAGACGTGGCTGTAGACGCCGTCGTCGTAGTACATGAAATCCTCGAACACTTCGTACTGCGCCACCACCGGCCCGGTGAGCAGGGCGGTCTTGATCTCGTCCACGTCCGAGCCGACGGAGGTCCAGGTGTCGATGAAGTACGGCTCGGTCTCGTAGTCGGGACAGACGTCGGAGCAGGGCAGGTCGTCTTCCGCCTCATAGGGCGAACAGGCCTCGGTGGTGGTGCCGTCCGACTGCAGGAAGTTGAGCGTGAAGTTGGTCCCTTCGCCATCGCAGTCCCCGCCCGAGCAGGAGAGCAGGACCTGTTCGGAGAGATCGAGATCCCGGCCGGGCTGCATCTCGGCGATGTTGCACTGGGCCTCCAGCGCGCCCACGCCGGCGAAAGCCCAGCAGGAACCGCAGTCCCGCTGGTTCTTGGGGTCGGTGATGTAGTTGCCGCTGTTGTCCCGCCAGTCGAAGGCGTCCGGGAGGCTCTTGGGGATATCCTGGGTCAGCTGCCCCGTTTCCATGTCCCAGGTCGTGGGCAGCTGGGCGCCCATCAGCCGTTGCTGCTGCTCCTCGTCCAGCATCGAGACCTCGGTGACATCCGCCGTCCAGCGGGCGCCCTGCCGTTCGATCTCGGCGTTGATGCGGTCTGCTTCGAGTCGTGCTTCTTGGCGCCGGTCACCGGCATGGGCGTTCCAGGAGATCAGGAACAGAAAAACTGCGACTGCAATCCACACGGGGATCCGGGTGTACGGTCCAGCGATACGTCTCGGTCCAGTGCTACGGTTCATTCGTGCCCCGTCAAAACCCACCTCTCCTGGAACGCCAGCCCAGCGCCGCGACGCACGGGTGCGTCGCTACCGGGACAAGTGGAATCGTACGGGGGAATCAGATGGGGTTAGGCCAGCGCGGATTGTTGTTCTGACGATCCCTTTTCATGAAGGGGTACGAGCGGAGGGATCAGATCCGGAATTTCAGCATCACCAGCCCCGACAATCCAGCCTCCGTGTCCCGGGTGTCCCGGTCCACGTTCTCGTCCAGATCCACGAACAGTCCGATGGCCAGGTGCTTGGGGATGAGGATGTCCACGCCGATGCCCTGGTGGAAGGCCATCCGGGTGCCATTGGTGGATCCGATGTCGGGCTTGTAGGTGGAGACGCCGGCGCCCAACTGGAGGTAAGGCACGACCACGGGCGTGGGCAGGAACAGGGTCACGTTGAAGTAGCCGGCGCCGCGGAGCACGCCGTCGCCGTCCATGCGGTCGGTGCCAAAGCGGCCGGCCAGGCCCAGGCCCACGGGGCCGAGCTTGAGATCGACACCCAGGCGGGTGTCCAGGCCGTCGTCGTCCAGGGTGAAGGCCCGGTGGTAGCCGGCGCCGACCGAGGCTTGCAGGCCGACGATGCCCTTGGCGGACGCGTTGCCCACGAGCAGCAACACCAGCCCGGCCGTTGCCAGCACCATCGCGATCTCGAGTCTTCGGTAGTTGTTCATCGACCATCTCCAGGCGGGAGGTACCCGCTCGCGCCTCGCATCTCCCTATGACGCCAGTGTGGCCGGTAATATTCAGATGGTCACTTACCCGGCCGTTACTTGCCGGCCGTGGCCTTGTAGATGGGACGCAGCGCTTCCATGGAGGGGATGAAGGCGTGGTGGTAGAGGGTGTTGTAGAGATCGACGTTGGCGGGGATGGGCTGGACGACGGTGTCGATGTGGACCATCTCGCCGGCGGCGTCGGCGTGGTCGTGGTAGATGCCGGCGGCCACCGCCGCGTTGATGGCGGCCCCGAGGGCGGACAGCTCACGGGTGTGGGGGATCTCCACGGGCAGCTCGAAGACGTCGGCGACGGTCTGCACCGTCCATGGGCTGCGGGAACCGCCGCCGCCGATGCGCAGCCGTTCGGGGGCGCCCCGGAATCCGTCGTCCATGATCTCCGTGCCCCGCCGCAGATCCATCACGATGCCCTCGACGATGGCGCGGGCGGCGTGGGCCAGGGTGTGGTGCTCGGCGAAGCCGATGATGGCGCCCCGCTCGTCCTGATCTTCCAGGGTCGGGAACCAGCGGGGGATGACCAGCAGGCCTTCGCTGCCCGGCGGGATCTTGGCGGCCTCCTCGGACAGCACCTCGTCCGGTGAACGCTGCTGTTCTTCCGCCTGCAAGCGCTGGTGGGCGGCGAACTGGTTGAGGTACCACGTCCAGGTCCAGAAGCCCCGGAAGACCATGTACTCGTGGGAGTAGGCGTTGGGTTGGGCGGCGTTGTTGGTGAGCCACTTGAAGGCCATCGAGGCGTTGAGCTTGCGTCGTACGACGCTCAGCGCCGTCCCCGTCCCCATGCTGATTTCCGCGACCTTGCCGCTGGCCGGCGTCACACCGGCGCCCAGCACCTCGGCCTGCTTGTCGCCCCCCACCGCCACCAGCGGTAGCCCGGCGGGCAAGCCGGTCTCCTTGGCCGCTGCCGGCGTGATGCGGCCCAGCTCCGTCCCGGCCGGGACCAGCTCGGGCAGGGTATTGAGGCGGTACCCCATCATGTCCACCAGCGCGGCCGTGGACCGCCAGCTGCCGGTCTTGGGGTCGTAAGGATAGACGCCGATGATGGACCCCTCGGCGTCCCTGACGGCGTCGGTGAGACGCATCGTCAGCCAGCCGGAGACGGTGAGCATGTGCGCCGCCTTGGCGTAGGCCTCCGGATAGACGTCCCGAAGGACATTCGCCTGGCTCAGCCCGACGATGGTGTTCATCACCCCGTTCTCGCCGCTCACCAGACGGATGGTCTTGCTGAGGATGCCCGGGCGGGCGGGGGGAGCCGTGCGCTTGTCCAGCCAGTGCAGGGCGTGGCTCAGCGCTTCACCGTTGCGGTCGCAGGGGATCAGCAGCTTGCGTTGGGTGGTCAGGCCCGCGGCGACGGGCAGCTCGTGCCCCCCGTCCCGTGCCTCTTTCATGCACGCCCGGCAGGCGGCAACCATGGAGTCCCAGATGTCGTCCGTGTCCTGCTCGACGGCCCCCGGAGTAGGCCTCAGCAGAGGTTTGTGGGGATGGCGGCCCACCGCCAGCTCGCGCCCGTGTTCGTCGAACAGGATCACGCGCACACTCTGGGTGCCACTATCGATGGCCAGGACGTTCCGTGATGATGTCATGGCGCCAGGCTAACACCATCCCATTTCCGGATGCGAGGCCCTACAATGCCACCATGAGCCCCCGACGATTCTTTGTTCCCCGTGCTCCGGTGATCGGCGAGACCCTGGCGCTGGATGACGAGTCCTCCCGCCACGCCCGCGTCCTGCGCCTGGCCGCCGGGGCCGAGGTGGTGCTGTTCGACGGCGCCGGGGGAGCCTGGGCGGGGCGGGTATCGACTGCTGGACGGCGCGAAACGCGGGTTCTCGTGGAACAGGCACTGGTCGACGCTGGGGTGGAATCACCGCTGAAGATCACCGTGGCCCAGGGGCTGGCCCGCGGGGCTCGCATGGAGCAGGTGCTCCGTCACGGCACCGAGCTGGGGGTGTCGGCCTTCATCCCTGTCGTCTGCGAACGATCCACACGGCGCAAGGACCACGGGGATCGCTGGCGCGCCATCGCCCGGGACGCCGCCCGCCAGTGCGGCCGAACGGTCGTGCCCACGGTGGCCGATGGGATGGAGCTAGAGGCATTGCTGGCTCTCCCGGCGGAATACCCCCGCCTCGTGCTGGATCCCCGCGATGCGTGTTCGCTGCAGGCCACAGTCCCCAGCGAGCCCGGCCATATCCTACTGCTGGTTGGCCCCGAAGGGGGGCTGTCCGACAGGGAGATCGGGGCGGCCGTCGAAGCCGGTTTCCAGGCGGTCTCGCTGGGCCCCCGTATCCTGCGCACGGAAACCGCCGCCTTGGCCGCCGTCGCCGCCCTACAGTTTGCCCACGGCGACTGGTGATCGGGAACCTGTTGTCAGGCCTGCGCCGGATCCCTATCATGGCCAGCCCATGCAATCGAAAATCCTACACATCATCTCTGTCGCCCTGTTCACGTCTGCCGTTTTGACCTTCGTTGGCTGCGAACCTTGCAATCAGCAATGCTTCGCCACAGCGGACGCCTATGCCCTCTGCCTCGGCGAGTGGGACATGACCTGGTCCGACGTGGGGTATGCCGGCATCGAGGACTACGAGGAGTTGTGCAAGGAGGAGGCCAAGCTCGCCCGCGGCCGGCTCACCGACGCCGAGAAGCTCGCTGCCGATGGCGACTGCACCGACATGGCCCAGCTCCTGCGCAGCACGGAAGACTGCGATGAGCTGTATGACGCTCTCGAGGAAATCGGGCCTGAATAGGAAGCGAGCGGGGGGAGCGGGAGTCTACCGCCGGCGGCGGATCCACAGAGACAGGAACAGGGCGGCCGTCAGGGCGACGGCGGATTCGATGGTACCGCTACCTTCCACGTAGCTGGAGCCACCGCAGGTCGTGCGGTTCTGGATGACGCTCTGCAGCGGGTCGGTCTTCATCACCGTCAGCTCCAGGAACGCCCACTTGCTGAGGAAGTCCGCGGCGTCCTCGGCGGAGTTGGTGTCGGTGACCTTGCAGAAGACGCTGAACTCGACGGCGCTCTCCTCGATGGTGTCCGGGGCCTTCCATGTGGCCTGGGACTGGTCCTCCGAGTACCAGGTGAACTCGCCGCCGTCACAGCCCCAGTCGAAGACCAGCTCGGCCTCGGGTCCAGAGATGACGGTCAGGCTCAGCTCCACCACTTCGCCCTTCTTCACGGCGACGATGTCAGCGGTCAGGCCACCGACGAGGATCAGCGGCGGGGTGGTGTCGATGCAGTCCTCGTCCACCTCGCCGTCGCAGTCGTTGTCCTTTTGGTCGCAGTATTCCGGCGCGTCGCGGTAGATCTCGGGATCGTCGTCGCGGCAATCGCCGAGGGCCTCGGTGAAGCCGTCGGTGTCGTCGTCGTAGTTGACCGTACCTTCGTCGATGGTGCCGTCGCAGTTGTTGTCGAAGAAATCGGGGGCCTCCGTGGCGCCGGGGTTGATCCCGTAGTCTTCGTCGTCGCAGTCGCCCGGCAGGCTGCCGTCTGTGCAACTGGTGTCCGAATCACAGTATCCGTCGTTGTCGTCGTCGTAGTTCTCGGTGTTCTCGTCGATGATGCCGTCGCAGTTGTTGTCCACGCCGTCGGGGAGTTCGATCGCCGCCGGGTAGATGGTGTCGTCCGTGTCCACACAGTCGCCCTGGGCGCCGGCGTACCCGTCACCGTCGTCGTCATCCTCGGAGAATTCCTCGTCGATGGAGACCACCAGCGTGGCGCAGGAGGTCTCGACGAACACGTCGGTGCAGCACAGGGTCAGGGTGTGGAGACCTGTGTAGTTCTCGAAATCGGACTCGTCGATCTCGATGTCGAACTCCACGGTCGTGGTCTCCCAGTGGGAGGTGTTCTGCTCGACGAGGCCGACGTCCGGATGGTCCGACTCCAGGGTGCAGTACAGGCCGATGTTGGGCTGCTGCGCATCGAAGACGCGGGCCTCGATGTAGAGGTTTTGGTACATGTAGAAGACCTTCGCCTGCGTGGGATCGAGGATGTCGATCTGGGGCGGCGAATTGTTCGTGCTACCGGGTGAGTTGGCGCTGAGATTGACCGTGTAGTACGGGTTGACCGCGTCGGCGATCTCCACCGTCAGCGACCCCACCGTGTGGTTCCCGCCCTCGGAGTTGAAGGCCACCGTGGCGAGGGCCTTCTCACCCGCGGGGATGGGATAGACCGGCTTGTCCAGGACCTCGAACAGGGACTCACTACCACCGATGGTGACGTCCACGACGTCCATCGCCACGTCGCCGGTGTTCCAGATCTCGACCACGCCTTCGGCGGTGTTGCCGGAAGCCACGAATCCATACTCCACCAGGCTCGGCGTCACGTAGGCCTGGGGGAGCCCGGTGTAGGAGCTGCCCATCAGCACGACCACGCGGTTCGCCTCGTCGGGGTCGTTGCTGTACAGCAGGATCGAACCGTAGGAGTCCTGCTCGGCCACCGGTGTGTAGGTGATCTCCAGGATCTCGTAGGATCGGGGAGCGATGATCTCCCAGTCCGCCACCAGTTCGAAGGACGGATTGTTGCTCTCGTCCACCAGCTGCGGCGGGATGGAGAACATCAGATCCACATCACCGGAGTTGTGCACCTTGGTGAAGATGGTGACCGGATCGGTGGTGGACACCATGCCGAAGTCGATGAAGTCGTCTTCGAGGTGGATATCCTGGGGGACCAGCTCAGCAGGCGCTTCGCAGGCCAACATGACGAGTCCGAAAGCAATCGTCGTCAGGCAGCAGGCAAGAATTCTCATGACCCATTCTCCGAGGCTAATGTTTCCCTCTATGTGACTGTTTTTTTTAAGCTTTTTCCTATGATACAGCCTACACAGAGAACCGACCGCACCTTAACAGTCGTGGAAGATGAGTGTCAATCAGGATGACGGTTTTACAAACCCTTTACCTGGAGGGGAATGAGCAGGGTTCACCCGCGCCTGATCTGGTGTTATCCTTTAATGCGGTGTCCTTTGAATCATTGGAGTTACGCACATGAGACGCATTTCTTTTTGCTTCGTTGCCCTGGCATTGCTGACGGTCGTCGCTTGCCAGGATTATGTCATCGGTGACGGTCAGGGAGTTGGTGACCCCACCAAGGTCGATGCCCAGATCGAGGTCACGCCGGAAATCCTGAATTTCCAGCAGATCAACGCAGGTGAATTGTTGACCCTACCGGTGACCATCACGAGCATCGGCGAGGACACGCTGTACCTCGAAGATCTGTTCATCGAGGGGCCCATGTCATTCTCGCTGGACGATTCTGGCACCGAGCGCATCCTGGCTCCCGGTAGCCAGACCACATTGCCCGTTACCTACACGCCGATGGCGGACGAGGAGGCCAGCGGCCTGCTGCACGTCCTCAGCAACGACCGGGACGACCCGGATGTCACCGTCGACCTGCAGGCCGTCGGGCTGGCGCCGATGATCGAGCTCAGCCCCTCCACGTGGGACTTCGGCGACCACGAGATCGGCTGCGAGCAGGAGCAGCCCATCACCATCCGCAACATCGGCTCCGCGCCGCTGACGCTCTACGAGGTGGTCTTCTCCCCCACGAGCGACGAGCTGGTGTTCAGCTACTACTTCAACGATGGCATCGTGCTGGCCCCCGGCGCCACCGAGAACGTCACGATCTACTACGTGCCGCGGGACGAGCTGCCGGACACGGGCTACCTGCACGTGTACAGCAACGACCCGGCCCACCCGGACGCGCTGGCGACCCAGTACGGCCAGGCCCACCTGGCGGACGAGGTCATCGACGAGTACGAGCAGGAGGGCAACAACTGGACGGACATCCTGTGGGTGGTGGACAACTCCTGCTCCATGTCCGACGACCAGAACAGCCTGGCGACCAACTTCAGCGCCTTCCTGGACATCGTGGACGTGCTGGACATCGACTACCACCTGGGTGTGGCCACCACCGACGATGCGTCCCTGCAGGGGGCCATCCCGATCATGACGCCGTCCACCCCGGACGTGCACGCGGCCTTCGCCGCTGCGGTGACCGTGGGCACGATGGGCTCCGCTTCCGAGCGCGGCTTCAAATACGGCTGGGAGGCCTTGAGCCCGCCCATGACCGACCCGGGCGGCCCCAACGACGGCTTCCTGCGCGAAGAGGCTGGCCTGC
>CAZDDH010000175.1:0-18351 GCA_964504165.1 uncultured Rickettsiales bacterium
GGTATATCAGGCGCTGGAGGCTATCCCGTTCGGCGACGGACTGGCCGGCGAAAGTGGGCACCACGTCCCCCCGCTCCATCCCCGCCGTGTGCGCCCCCCCCCCCGCCTCGATGCGGGAGATGACCACGCCTTCGCTGCCCCCTGCGCCCAGCTCCGCCAGCAGGTCGGCATCGCCGTCCTGGAGGACGACGCCGATCTGGCCGCGATGCATGGTGCCCTCGCGGATCAGCTCGGTGGAGACCTCCCGCACCAGGCTCACGGGGATAGCCAGCCCGATGCCGGTGCCGTGGCCGATGATCATCGTGTTGATGCCGATGACCTTGCCCTGGATGTCCACCAGCGGCCCCCCTGAGTTCCCGGGGTTGATGCTCGCGTCAGTCTGGATGAAATCCTGGATCGGGAGGGGGCCGATGTCGCGGCGGCCGGTGGCCGACACGTGCCCCACCGTCATGGAGCAGGAGAGGCCGTACGGTGCGCCGATGGCGATGGCCCACTGGCCCACGTGGACATCGGCCATCTCGCCCAGTTCTCCGACGGCCAGATCCGGGTCTTCGATGCGGACAATCGCCAGGTCCGTGTCCGGATCCTCGCCCACCAGCGTCGCCTCCCGGCGCCGCCCGTCGTTGAGCACCGCCACGATTTCGATGGCGCCACGCACCACGTGGTAGTTGGTCACGATGTGGCCGGCCTCGTCGATGATGATCCCGGAGCCCGAACCCTCCACCAGTGGGTCGAACCCCTCCGGCGCGTATTCGAGAAAGGGATCGGAGTGTTTGCCGTCATCCATGCCGCCGGCCCAGGTGCTCTTGACCTCCAGCAGCACGACAGCTTCGCTGACATCCTCGGCCACGTGTACAAAAGTGGACTCGAGCTCCACGGCGGTGTCGTCGGCCAACGCCCCGGTTGCAATCGCGGTGAATCCAATCAGTATGGCGATCGTATATCGCTTCACGATGTCAATCTCCTTGATACATCGGGGCGTCCATCGCTACGATGCCCCGGATCCGAGTAACACCCGGGCGCGCAACGCGCGTCCATGCGGGATGGATGGAACCATGATTGCACGAACAACCCTCTTGCTAGCCGCGATTGTACTCTTCCCCGGGATGGCCCAGGCGCAGGCGTATTTTTCAATGAACGCCCTGCAGGGTGAATCCAAGCTGTTCCAACAGGTCGCGAACTCCAGCCAGAAGAACAACGAGAAGACCCAGCGTGAGGTGGTCACCACCGGCCGCGCCCTGGACGCTTTCGGCGATGCGTTGCTGGCGGCCAAGGCCGTCACCGAGACCGCGCCCGAGGCCTGCACGGCCCGGCAGGAGGCGCTGGCGACCCAGTTCGACGCGGACTGGAAAGAGGTCAACGGATTCGTCGACTCCCTGGTGGGCGACACGGACGCCGCCTTCATGGCGGCCCTGGACCGTCACCTGTCCGCCCTGGAAGAGAAGCTCGGGGTCACGCTGGAGCAGTGTGAAGAAGGGGGCGTCCTGGGTGCCGCGATGGGCGGGAACTCCTGCGAGGGGACCGACTTCACGCCCCAGCTGATCTCGGCCATCGACGGCGACGAGGAGCTGGCGGCCGCGGTGACCGAACTCACCGGACGCAGCTGGCCCGCGCCCAAGCCCTCGAAGGAAGCGATGGCCGTGGTGGACCTTTCCACCGGTGCCGAGCTCACCGGCGAGGTGTCCTTCTTCTCGCCCGACGACGTGCTGCGCGAGGCCGAGGCGTACCAGCCGCTGTACGACGCCTTCGAGTCGGCCTACGCGATGGCCAAGACCGAGCTGGACCGTGCGAGCCAGTCGCACCAGGCCAACCGGGCCATGCTCTCCGGGGAGTGGGAAGCGCTCGACGAGGAGGAGCGGGCGGCCCGGGAGAAGGAGCTCGACGACGAGCTGACGGCCCTCAAGAAGGCCAGCGAGGTCCTCACCGACTGGCGAGCGCAGACGAGTGGCGAGATCTTGACGTCGGTGTGGGAACAGTCCCGCTCGATGGACAGCAAGATCCGCAAGGAGTACAGCATCGGGACGCTGGGCGTCTGCCTTCAGCCGGCGGATCTGGGCGGTTGCAACGGCACCGATCAGGGATACGAGGTCAAGAAGTTCATGTCCAAGCAGAAGAAGATCATCAAGGCCGCCGAGAAGGCCGCCGACGAGATCAGCGCGCCGGATCTGGGACTCTAGAGATCGGCGGAGGCTGTCCTAGCCCCGCCCCGCCATCAAACTCTCACGGATCCTCAGATACCCGTCATACCGCGTCCGCGGGATCGTTCCCGTTTCCGCGGCCTCCCGTACGCCACACCCGGTCTCGGTGCCGTGCTGGCAGTCCTCGAATTCGCAGAGATCGGCGTGATCCGTGAATTCCGGGAAATGCCCGGCCAGGTCCTTGGCCGTCACGTCGATCAGGCCGAAGGCCCGGATGCCCGGTGTGTCGATGAGCGTGCCCCCGCCGGGCAGGTGCACCAGCGTGGCGGTGGTGGTGGTGTGACGGCCGCGCCCGGTGACGCCGTTGACCTCCCGTACCCGTGCATCGAGCCCGGGAACCAGGCGATTCAGCAGTGACGACTTGCCGACCCCGCTGTGCCCGACCGCCACGGTCCGGCGGCCCTCAAGGCGCTGGCGGAGTTCGTCCAGGCCGTGGCCATCGAGGCTGCTCGTGCAGACGGTCGGATAGGCGGCATAGTCGTCCAGCAGGGATTCTTCGCCTTCGGCGGCCAGATCCCATTTGTTGACGCACAACGCCGCCTCGATGCCGCAGATGGAGGCGGCGGCGAGGATGCGGTCGGCCAGCCCCGAGCGGAACGGTGGTTCTCGTACAGACAAGACGGCCAGTACCTGGTCCACGTTGGCTGCCACGATCAGCGGCGGGTGGCGCGGCAGACGGGGCGCGCGGCGTAGCGCCGTGCTGCGGTCCTCCAGTTGACGGACGATCCCCTCGTCCCCGGAACGTTCGACCAGGACTCGGTCCCCGGCGGCGAGGGGGCCGTTGCGGCGCAGCAAGGATCCGACGATCCGGCACGGCAACAACGCCTCACCGACTTCGCAGATTACCTGGCGCCCGAACACGGCGACTGTGACGGCCTTTTCCAATTCAATAGCTCCTGAATGCGTCAAAGTATTACAAAACCATCGCCTAGCGCACATCTCTGATGTGCTTCGCGTTGAGATTTGGAGTGGGTTGGCCTAGCCTTGAGAACATCGAACCGATCCATCCGCGACGAGCCTGGGGACGTGACTATGGACGTTGGAATCAAGGCGACTCTACTGGCAGCCCTGCTCTGGTTGATCCCCACCGCTGGGCAAGCTCAGACGACGGACGAAGAGGGGGAGGGAGACTCCACCGAGACGGCGGAACAGCCGGCCGACGAGGCGGCCCCCGCTGGCGAAGAGGAGGCCCCCGCTGGCGAAGAGGGGGCTCCCGCTGGCGAAGAGGAGGCTCCCGCCGGCGAAGAGGAGACCCCCGTTGCCGAAGAGGAGGCGGCCCCAGAACCGGCCAAACCTCCGCCGGCTCCCCTGGTGCTCCGGGACCGCAAGGCGGCCCTGATCTACGGCCCGCTGGATAGCAACGTCGACCGGGGCACCGTGGAGGCGCTACTGGCCGAACGGCTGGCCAAGGAAGCGGTCCTCCCGGGCCGCACCACTCGTCTGGGGGAGATCCCGATCCCCGCCGGCGAGCCGTTGTGGGTGCTCGGCTCCACCGGTGACGAACTCTGCTCCGACGGGGGAATCGCCCCGGACTGGGCGTCGGTCATCGACACCGCCCGCCAGCAGCTGGACTCCCTGGAGACCGCTGCGGCTCAGGGCACCTTGCAAGACGCGCTGGCCAACCTCGCGTGCACGGACACGGTGGTCGAACGTGAGATCCTGGGGCAGCTGTACATGTTCCACGGGCTGGCCCAGTTCTTCGAAGGGGGTGAGGAGGCTGCACGCCAGGATTTCCGGCGGGCGGTGACCGTCAACCCCAAGATCGAGTGGGATCCCAGCTATCCGCCCGCACCGCAGCAGGCCTATCTCAAGGCTCGCGAGGACATCTACCTGCAAGGCCGCGCGCGGGTCGAGGCCATGTTCCTGCCCGGCGAGGTGGTCCAGGTGGTGGTGGACGGAGAGTCCTTCGCCGCGGGTGAGGCCGGGGGCCTGGATGTGCACCCGGGCCATCACCTGGTGCAGTACATGATGCCGGACCAGACCCTGATCTCCCGGGTGACGTTCCTCGAAGGTGGGGAGTCCCGCCTCATCGTCAGCCGCGCGGGGTCGGAGCAGATCATTCTGCTGGGCTGCTCGGATCCGGCCAATGCACCCCAGGCCAGGGTCCTGCTCAACGCCCTGTGCTCCACCTGGAACGTCGAAAAGATCTTCGTGGCGGACGTCAGCAACGGAGCCGGGGATGACGCCTACGTCTACCGTTTCTCCAAGGAGGGCGCGCGGTTCGAGAAGCTGTTGCCCCCGGCCAAGGAGGTCGCGGACGCGGCGGACAGCGGGGAGGCGGTCGAACCCCGGTCAACCGTGGAGGGCTTGCTGGTGCTGCCCAACGCCGTTGCCGAGGGATCCACATCGACCATCAGCGCCGAGAGCACTCACCTCGATGGCAGCGAACGCATCTACCTCGGCGAATACGAGGTGCGCAACTTCAAGCAGGCCGGCGTACGCAACACCTTCTCCTTGCCCGACAAGATCCCTGCGGGCGTCTACGACGTGCGCATTATCAAGCCCGACGGCGCGGTGATCACCTTCCCGCGGGCGTTCAGTGTCATCGGGGATTCCTCCACGACCAGCCAGCCCACCGTGGTGGTGGTCACCGGCGGTCAGCCGGATCTGAAGCCCGAACCGGAGGAGCGGCTGCGCCTGGGGTTCAAGTGGGGCTTTGCCTACTACCGGGGCACCTGGGGCACGATGGACCTGGAGATGGATATCCGGCTCGGCGAGGGATTCTGCCTGGACGGCGGCGTGGGCACACGGGTCGTCGAGGGCTTCTATCCGCACGCCTACTGGAGAGCCGGCTTCAAGGTGCGCTGGTACCCCAAGATCGTCCAGGGCTATTTCACGGTCAACTTCCAGCATTTCATCGAAGATCAGGACATGGGTCCCCGGGCCGCGGTGGGGATGGACATCGTGATCCCGTCGTTGAAGAGCTTCTATATGAGCATCGAAGCCGGGGGCGGCGTGATGTTCGAGACATCCCGCGATCTGTACGGTTGGTTCCACCTGCAAGGTGGCACCGGAATGAGATTCTGAGCCGCGGCCATCCCTGGCCCGGTCACCCCGGAAGGGGGAAAACGATGAGAACTTTTAGCTTGCTCCTGACCCTAGTGCTCGCCTCCTGGGCGGTGGGTGGTACGGCCCATGCCAAGAAAGCCAAGGTGGACCCCTTCGCGGCGTTCAACGAGGAACTGCTCCAGACCACCGGCCTGGACGAGGACGGCGAGAAGGCCCTCAAGATGATGGGCAAATGCAACGGATTCGATATCAAGTGGCAGCGGCAACTCCAGGACCCGCACTCCTACTCCCTGTGGGACACGGACGAACTGCTGAGGACGTCCATTGCCTGTTGGGAGAAGGTGGAGAAGAAGCACGCCACCGGCAACGAGAATGTCGATGAGTGGGTAGACGCCTGGCACAAGTTCCTCCAGGGGGCCGAGATGTGGGTCTGGTCTCGCATCGCCAAGCAGGAAGGGGACGTGGACAACTACTGTAAACGGCTGAAGATGGCCGAAGAGAAGCTGGCCCTGGTGGGGGCCGAGCACGGCACGTTGCACTCCAAGTTCACGACCGCGGAGGCCAAGGATCTGGGCGCAGCCCCCGTGGCAGCGGCCCAGACGTTCCGGGAACAGGCCAAGCAGATGCTCGTCGATTCGGGCTGTAAATAACAACAACCGCCGAGACCATCCCATGCAAGCAAGAGGACTCAACCGGGCGCTGCTGGTTTGCACGGTGCTCCTGCCGCTGGTTTCGTGCCGGACGACCACGACCGTCGCCACCACGAACGACGTCCAGGAGGCGGTCTACGTCCCCCCGCCGACCGTAGTCTTCGGTGAATTTGGCCACCTGACCCCCGCGAGCTTCGCCGACATGCAATGGGGGGCCGCTGATCGCCGGTCTCTCGACAGCGTTTATGGGCTGGATCGGTACGACACGGCCCTGGCCAACTGGGGCCCTGCAGGCAGCCAGTTATCGGTGCTGGAAGCCCGCACGAGCCGGCAGGACTCGGTCACGGGGTTCGTGTTCGATCCGGACAGCGGTGTGGTCAAGACCGTCGTGGTGCGCGGCCTGGCGGCCCCACCACCGCAGGCGGAGATCGCCGGGTTCTACCCGTACCTGGAGGGCTTCCCCGGCAAGATCCTGATCCTCGGTCACTCGGTGATGGATGGGGCCACCGAGGTCCCCTATCGATACCTGTTCTTCGTCGATCTGGGGGTCAAGATTGGCCTGTCCCAGGGGCTCGACGAGCTGTGGCACCTGGATCATCTCGAGTACTTCGATCCGGCCTGGGCGGTGGAGGATCTGACGGGCTTCAAGTACGGCGGTGAGCTGGAGCTGATCGACACCATCGGCCCCCTCGAAAGGCGATGACGGGATGGGCAACGGCGCGTCCGGCGGAGGTTGCCTGAGCACGTTGGCGCTCGTCGCCGGCGCGATCGTTTTGGCCCCCGCGTTGGCCATCTACGGCCTGATCACCGGGCGCAAGCAGTCCAAGCAGCTGGAAAAACCGCGCCTGCCGTACCTGGCCACCGGCCGGATGAACGCCGCAGATCGCCCCGCCCTGGAGCGGGCGCGCAAGACAGCCCAGCTGTGCATCGACTCGCTTTACAGCGCTGACGCCTCCGGGGAGGAGACATCGGAGCTGGTCGCCCGGGAGGTCTCGACCGAGGTCCTGGAGCTGGTCAAGAAGATCTACGAGCTCGGGCAGCGGCTCGCCGAAGCGCGCACCTACGTCAAGCGCCACGACACGGACAAGATTGCCCGCGAACAGGCAGATCTAGAGCTGAAGATGCAGGAGTCCAGGAGCCACGACGAGGGCGCCAGCTTGCAAGAGGCGATGGATGCGCTGGAGGAGCGAGCGCGGCATTCAGCCTCCGTCTCCATGGAGATCCGCACCCTCTCCGCCCGACTGACCGCGGCGGTCAACGGCCTGGAGGCGTTGCAGGCACGGCTGACGAGGCTGGCGGTGGAGCCGGAGCAGTCCACCGCCGGATCCGAGGCCCTGGTGGAGGAACTCCGTGCCCAGCAGCGGGATACGGGACGGGCCCTGGAAGCCTACTCGTCGATGGCTCGAGAGATCGGTAAAATCAGGGGATAACCCGCAAAATCGCCGCGAACAGTTGGTTCGTAACGGCGCTTTCGGGCCTTTCCAGGTTGCACAGAACACGGTCAAACGTGGTACCATCCGTGCCGAAAGTGGTCTGATCTACGCCTTTCTGCGTGATCAAATCGTACGCGGCCGGTGAATCCGGCCGGGGAAAGGGAGAAGAAAATGCTGCGTTGGTTCATGAGTTTGAGTGTTGGTATGGTCTTCCTGCTCGGCATCGTCGGTTGCGGTATGGGCGGAACCGAGGAGCCGAAAGAGGAGCCCAAAGAGGAGCCCAAAGAAGAGGTGAAGGCTGAGGAGCCGAAGGCCGAAGAAGAGGCCAAGGAAGAAGAGGGCAAGGAAGAAGAGGGCAAGGAAGAGGAAGCCAAGGCGGATACGACGGCCTCTACCGCGCCCGCCAAGGAAGAAGCCAAGGCTGAAGAGCCGGCCAAGGAAGAAGAGAAGGTCGACCCCGTCGCCGGTGGCGGAATGAAAAAGGGCGGCTCGTCCACGGGTGGCAAGAAGGGCGCGACCAAGGTCGCCAAGCCCAAGAAGTAGCCATTACAGACCATCACATCCTTCGTCGCGCAGGCGGTCGTCTATCGGCCGCGGCGTCTGACGGGTTGGGGTGAAGATTGCGGGGACCGTGACTCAACGAGCCGGTCCCCGTTTTTTTTTGCGTAACACGTTCCTGGCGGCAGCCGGTGATGTCGAGGCAAGCCATGTCCGAGACCTTTGCTCGTTCCTTCGAGTCGTTGTTCGAATTCCTGGATACCTTTCGCACGGACATCCGTGACGGTTTCCTGAACGTACCGGCCGATGGTGAGTTCGAGGCCGGCGCTCCGTGCGTGGTGATGTTGGCCGTACCGGTCTTCGACGAAGAGCTTCCGTTGGAGGGGGAGATCGTCGACGTCGAAGAGGGTGGGCTGGTCCTGCGACTGGATGAGACGACTCCCGAATTCGAACGGCTCGAGGGGCTGGTCGAGCTGTGTGGCCGATTCATCGAGGAGATGCTCGAGACCGGCCGCTTCAAGATCGCCGGACGCCCGGCCGGCACTGCCGCTCCCACACCGCAGGGAGCGGTCGCTGAGGACGCACCGGCGGCACCCGGGCCCGCGCCACAGGCTGCGGTCGCCGCGGCACCGGACGATGGTGTTCCTTTCGGGGTCGAGCCGGCCCAGTCCGGGGAAATCGACGAGGGTGGGTTCCGCGATGTTCTGATGGGCCGCTACCTCGACAATTTTGCCGGCGTGGTCCGCGTGGACCACCCGCTCGGCACGTCGACCGTATTCTTCGAGCGGGGTGGCCCGGTCCAGGTGCGGGACGAGCCGGTGGTCATCGAGGAGTGCCTGGGGGTCTTGCTGGCCCGCGCAGGGCGTATCGAGGAGGCGGATCTCAAGCTTTCCCTCGAACGCATGAACGAGACGGGCAAGCTTCAGGGCGAGTGTCTGGTGGACATGGGCTTGCTCAACTTCCCGGTGCTGGTGATGGCCCTGATGAAACAGACCGAGATGAAGGTCCTGAGGCTGTGCGAACTGGACGAGGGCTCCTTCGAGGCTTATCCGCTAGAGCGGCACGTGACCAAGTTCGTCACTCCGCCGCTCAAGGTCCCAGGTGTTCTGTTCAAGATGCTCCGCAAGAGCTACGACGAACAATCGGCGGGGATCGTGGCCAAGCGGCAGGAGCCTTATCTGGACCAGTACAGCCGTGTGGAGCTGGATTTCCCGGTGGACGACCTCCAGCTCAAGAAGACCGAGCTGGAGTTCCTCGAGATCCTCCAGCGGCGGAGTTACCGCCTGCGGCAGATCTTCAGCGTCAGCAACATGGGGCGTCGGCAGACGGCCATCAACCTGATGGGGCTGATGGATATCGGTGTGCTGGTCTTCGATTCGGACGAGGATCAGTCCCAGGTCATCGGCAACTACCGCAGCAAGCTGGACACCAAGATCCGCGCCATGATGGACCAGAACCACTTCGAACAGCTGGAGCTTCACTGGTCAGCCCGCGACAAGGACGTCGAGGAGGGGTATCAGAGGCTCAAGGCCGAATGGACCGAGCTGGGCGATGGGGCTTCGTTGCCCGCGGATCTGGAGAAGATGAGGGCGTCGGTCCTGGAGTCGCTGGACATTGCCTACGGGGCCATCAAGGACAAGAGCGCTCGGCAGAGCTACCGCAAGGAGACCTACGAGAGCCAGCAGATCCAGTTCTCCGCAGATATCTTCTTCCGTCAGGCCGAGATGTTGATGCTCAAAAAACGGTGGTTGGAGGTCATCAACAACCTAGAGCGCGCGGTGGAGTTGGTGCCGCAGAATCGCAGGTATGCGCAGGCGCTCAAGACGGTGCGGAACCAGGCACATGGGACGGACTGATCTGACTATCTCCAAGGGCGAGGGCCATCCCGGCCAGCAGCGCCACGCCTCTCCATAACGCCTTTTCGTCCATGTCGAAGGCGCCGGTGTGCAGATCGAGCGCGGATGCCCCCGGTGCCGTGCATCCCAGCCTCAACATCGCCCCGGGGGCGTGGCTCAGGTAGAAGGCGAAATCCTCCCCACCCATGCTGGGGCGGTCGATCCAGTGCACGTGGTCCGCGCCCAGCAACCAGGACACCACGCCCCGCGCCCGGTGGATCAGCGCGCTGTCGTTGATCACCGGCCCCGACCCCGGGCGGTATTCGAAATCGTAGGCGCCACCCCAGGTGGAGACGGCGTCCTCGCAGAGCCCGCGCAGGAGTTCGGGTACCCGGTCCATGTGCCGCTGGGACGTGCTGCGCACCGTGCCCCGCAGGCGCACCCGGCTGGGGATGACGTTGGGCGCGTGCCCGCCATGGATCTCGCCGATGGCGATGATCGTCGGATCGAGAGGATCGAGGCGCCGTGGCACGACCAGGGATATCTGGCGCACGAGCTGGGCCGCGGCCTGGATCGGATCCACCGACTGATGGGGCCGGGCCGTGTGGCCGCCTTCGCCGGTGATCGTGATGGAGAACGCGGCGACACTGGCGGTCAGCACGCCGGCACGCAGGCCGAAGTGCCCCGTGGGCAGTTCGGGGGCGACGTGGAGCGCCAGGATCGCCGCCACGTTTTCCATCACGCCCCGCTCCAGCATGGTGGTGGCGCCGCCGGGATTCTTCTCCTCGGCCGGCTGGAAGATCAGCCGGACACCGCCAGGGAGCGCCTCCCTGTGTTCCTGCAGCAGCTCGGCGACGCCCATCAGCATGGCGGTGTGGGCGTCGTGCCCGCAGGCGTGCGAGACGCCCTCTACGGTGGAGCGATAGCGCACGTCCTTGTCGTCGGGCATGGGCAGGGCGTCCATGTCGCAGCGCAAGGCGATGCGAGGGTCGTCGGCGGCCCCGGGGGGATCCACATCCACGAACAGGCCGACCGGATCGTCGGCCAGCACGGGCTCCAACCCCAGGGCGCGGAGGTGATCACCCACATAGGCGGTGGTCTCCACCTCCTCGTGACCCAGCTCGGGATGACGGTGCATGTGGCGGCGCCAACGCACCAGCTGGGGCTGGAGGCTGCGGGCACGGGAAAGGAGTTGCTGGCGGCGTTCGGTGTCGTTCATGGGGTGAGGTGCGACGGTCTCGGGACCCACAGGAGTCAGAGCACATCCTCCATGCCGTACAGCCCTGCCCGCCGGCCCGGCTCCAGGAGCCAGCGTGCCGCGCGTACGGCACCGGCCGCGAAGTTGGACCGGTCCGTGGCCCGGTGCACCAGCTCGATCCGTTCGCCGGTACCGAGGAACATCACGGTGTGCTCGCCAACCACGTCTCCGCCGCGAACGGCCTGGACACCGATCTCCTCGTCCGACCGTGCGCCGGTGGCACCGGCGCGGCCGGCCTGGATGGCGTCCGCCCCTCGCTCCAGCCCCCGGGCGACATCGTCGGCCAGTGCCAGCGCCGTGCCGGATGGGGCATCCACCTTGCGGCGGTGATGGATCTCCACGATCTCCGCGTCCCATCCGGGGCCCGCGGCGGCGGCGGCGCGACGCACGAGCTGGCGCAGGAGTTGAACGCCGACGCTCATGTTGGGGGCGATCAGCACCGGCACCGAGGCCGCCAATTCGGTCAGACGTTCCCGCTGGGGTTCGGTCAACCCGGTGGTGCCGATGACCACCGGCAGCGGGTGGCTCGACACGGCGGGAAGCCAGGCTCCCACGGCGGCGACGGCGCTGAAATCGATGAGCAGCTGCGCCCCCCGCAGAACCGTGCGTGGGTCACCGCTGACCTGCACACCTGGGGCGATGGTCTCGCCCAGCGCCGGATCGTTGGGGGCCGCCAGGGCGCCGCTGAGGCGCAGCTCGGCGTGCTGGTCGAGTTGCTGGACGATGAGGCGGCCGGTTGCACCGGTTGCGCCGCTGACTGCGATGTGGAACGGTCGATCAGCCAATGATGCCACCGTCCGTCAGCGCCTTCTTGAGCGTCTCCCGCTCCTCGTCGCTCATGGGCGCCAGCGGCAGACGGACCTCGTCGGTGTCGATGAGCCCCTTGAGCTGGGCCGCCGTCTTCACACCCAGCGGATTGACGACCTGATACAGGGCCTTGATGGGGGCCAGGTAGCGGTAGTGCACCTCCCGCGCCTCGTCCAGGTCACCCCAGTTGAAGTGCTTGAAGATGTCGACGAACGGCCGGGTGATGGCGTTGGAGGCCGCGGAAACGATGCCGGTGGCGCCAATCGAAAGCATGGGCAGGAAGGCGGTGTCGTCGCCCCCCAGCACGGCCATGTGGTCCCCGGCCGCCGCGATGACGTCCGAGGCGCGCTCCATGTTGACGGTGGCCTCCTTGATCGCCTTGACGTTGGGCAGCACGGCCAGCGTCTCGATGGACTTGGGGGACAGGCTCACCGCGGTGCGGGAGGGCACGTTGTACAGCACGATGGAGGTCCCCACGGACCCGGCCACCGCCTTGAAGTGCTCCACCAGCCCCTGCTGGTTGGGCTTGTTGTAGTACGGGGTCACGACCAGCAGCCCGTCCACGCCGACGTTGTCCAGCCGCTTGGCCCGCGCGATGGCGGTGCGGGTGTCGTTCGTGCTCACACCGGCGATGACCGGCAGGGTGCCGTCCACCTTGTCGTTGACCATCTCGACCATCTGGATCTGTTCGTCTTCACTGAGGGTCGCGGCCTCTCCGGTGGTGCCGTTGATGACCAGGCCATCGACGCCCTTGTCCATCTGGTCTTCCAGCAGCAACTCCAGGCTGTCCGGGTCCAGCGCACCGTCCTTCATCGGGGCAATCAGCGCCGTGAAAACTCCTCGGAATCTCATAGTCCACCTCTCGCTTCTTCTGCGGCGTACCTACCTACAAAAACGCGTTTTGCTCCACCCGTCAACCAGATGGCGCCGTTTGGCGGGGTTTTCCAGTCCACTGACAGCGCCCCACCTGGCATCGTCACCCGCAGCGGACCCGGCGACGACTCCCCATATAATAGCGCGGCACCGATGGCGCATGCGCCACTACCGCAGGCCTGGGTCTCTCCCACGCCCCGTTCCCAGACCCGCGCCTCGACGCCATCGCCCACAGGGCGGACGACCTCGACGTTGACGCCCTCGGGGAATCCGCCCCCCTCGTCCGCCGCGGCTCGCCCCAGCGCTTCGAGGGGGAACCGGCGCAACGATTCTTTGGGGTCGATCTCCACGACCAGGTGGGGATTCCCCATCGACACGGCCAGCCCGGTGAGCACCCGATCCCCGGCCTGCACCTTGACTCGTACGGGCTCGGTCGGCCCCTCGGGTAGGGACGAACCCTGGAAACGGGGCGGCCCCATCTCCACGGCGATGGTGTCGGTTTCGATGCACGCAGCCACCGGCCCGGCGCCGCTGAACAGCTGGGCTGTCGTACCCACCGGCGCCTGGCCGTTGTCCGCCAGATAGCGTGCCGCGCAGCGCATGCCGTTGCCGCTGGTCTCCGCCGGGCTACCGTCGGCGTTGATGACCTGCACGCGCCACCCCTCCCGGTAGTCCACGACCACCAGCAGGCCGTCCGCCCCCACACCCAGGCGCCTGTCGCAGATGGCCCGGGCGAGAGTATCCGCGGGGATGGGGAGGGGAGGGGAGACGACCAGGAAATCGTTGCCGGCCGCCTGGTACTTCTGGAATTCGATGATCGGCATCGGAAACACCCCGGACCCCGGGCCGCTCCGTTGCGGCCCGTCCTGAACACGAGCCAGGTCGAGATCAGAACCGGATGATACCGCGAATCTCGGTGCCGAACACGGTCTCACGGTAGGGTTCGTACATCGGGCCGGGGAACATCACGCCCACCCGGGCGCCGAGTTCGAAGTTCTCGTAGAGGATCCAGCGGGCGTCGAAATCCAGCTCGACGGCCAGGTGTTTGTCCTCGGCCTTGAGATCCTCGTTCTCGTGGATCAGCTGCTGGGCCGCGATGAAATCCAGGCCCAACCGGAGGTTGTCCCGGGGGTAGATGTAGGGCCCGGCCTTGAAGTAGAAGGCGTTGCTGACGGCGTTGCCGGTGGTGGGGGCCACCAAATCGTTCGTCTCCAGGGTTTCCGTCAGATCGCGGAACTGGGGCATCGTCTCCTGGAACAGCAGCAGCGCGATGTCGTGGTCCCGATCGAAGGAGAAGGTGTGTACCTTCTCGTCGGTGAGGTCCTTGTCGCCACTGGCCAGGCCGATTTCGACCTGCCCGCCGATGGGCAGGATCTCGATGCCGGCCCGGAAGGCGCCGCCGCCGGCCATCACTTCCATGTTCTCGACGCCCTGCAAGGTGGCGTTGCCCTTGCCGTACTGGAACACGGCCTCGAGCTCGAAGTGTAACGGCCCCAGGTGGGTGCGGCCCCACAGGTCGGCGTACAGTGCGTCCCACTTCTCCGACGGCATGCGCCGCCAATGCACGTACGCGCCGGCCGAGTGCACGTCGCTAAGGAAGCCGCCGGCCAGGGTCAGGCCCCAGATGTCGTCGTTGTCGTTGATCCAGCCCTCGAGGAAAGTATCGAAGGCCAGGGACACCTGGACGGGACCGAAGCGGGCGAGCAGCTGCACCCGATCGACGGTGTCGCCGAAGTCGGAGTAGATGTCGTTGCCGTCGTTGGCCAGCAGCCCCATGCCCCAGTGGTTGCCCATGCGCCCGAAGCGCAGGTCGACGTAAGGGGTCCAGATCTCGCCCCAGGCCCGCCGGACGACCGCGCTGCCCCGGTAGTCTTCCCCGGGGATCACGCTGTCGGTCAGCTGGGAGGGCTCGGCGTCGACACCTTCGAGGGCGTCGGTGTACCCCGTGTAGAAGCTGACCTCGCTGTCGGAGCCGAACACCACCAGATCCAGCAGATCGATCTGCGAGAACACGTGCACGTGCGGGTTGATCTGCAGGTGGGGCTCGAGGCGCAGCCGCTGATTGAGGTAGCAGCGGTTGTCCTCGGCGTCCTCCGACTCGCGGTCCAGGGACAGCGTGTCAAAGATGTAAAACCGCGTCCGGTCGTAGCCGTCGAGGGTGAACTCGACAGCTCCCGCCGGTGGCGCGATGAACGAAAGGAACAGCACAAAAGCCGAGATGGCATATTTATTGGGCAACGACATGCTCCGGAAGGCCGTGGATCGGACCGCAACTGCCTACCATCGGGGAGGGGGTGTGTCAAGGAATGCGCATCTCGCGCAACGAACGAAAAGCGGTCTTTCAGGCCACGAAAAGGAACTGCTCCCCCTCCACCAGCGTGGTTTCCGCCAGGCGATCGCGGATCAGCTGGCGGGCCCCGCGGGCGCCGACTGCGATCAGCAGCAGGTCGAAGGACGCCCGCTCCACGTCGTCCACCGGCAGGATCTCCACCCCCTGTCGCGTGCGCCCGATCTTGATTGGATCGATGTCGAAGACGGCGGCCAGCTGGGCGTCGGAGCGGTCCAGGGCCCGCAGCCAGGGGCGGGCGGTGGGGCCGGCGCCCCACACCGCGATGCGGTCGTCCGATCCCAGACGCCAGTGCTGCAGGTGCTCCCACTTGAGCCCAAAAAAGCCGGCGCGGCCATACCGAGCGTCCGTCCGCGTCAGCCGGCTGCCGTGGTCCCGCCAGCGCAGCAGCCGCTGGGGCAGCTTGTGGAAGCGGGCCCCGGCGCGCAGACAGCGCAGCCACAGGTCGTAGTCCTCCGGGTAGCCCCCGTCCCGGTAGCCCCCCACGCCGCGGAGGAGGTCGGTGCGGGAGCAGGACGCCGGGTGGACCACCGGGTTCTCGATTAGGCAGTTGCGCAGGAAATCATCGTGGTCCTCGATGGTATCCAGCCACTCCTGGTAGGCGCGGAAGCCGCCGGCCACCGGGCCGTCGTCCCGGAAGATCTCCACCCGCGAATCACACACCCCGATGTCCGGGTGGCGCTCCAGGAATTCCACCTGCGCGCCGATGCGGGCCGGGCGGGCCAGGTCGTCGCCGTCCATGCGAGCCAGCAGCGGTGCGCGGGCGGTGGCCAGGCCGTTGTTGAGGGCGCCGACGATTCCCGTGGAAGGTTGCCGGATGAGCTGCAGCCGGGGATCGGTGCGTCGTGCCACCCGATCGGGCGTGCCGTCCGTCGATCCGTCGTCCACGACGATCAGCTCCAGATCTTCGAACCGCTGCGCCAGGATCGAGTCCACGGCGGCGAGGATGGTGGCTTGCATGTCCCGCACCGGCATCAGCACGGAGACGGCGGGGGGGCGGATCATTTGGTGTCGAGATTGTTGAGTTTGGTCCAGTTCTCTTTTTCCTGCTGGTCGGTGGTCTGGTGCAGCAGATCGTCGTAGATGAAGCGAGACTGGCGGATGATCAGGACCTCGCCCTTGTCCGGCCGGCGCTGGAGGATCTGTTCGGTGAAGGTGTCGCACCAGATCCAGTACTTGTCCGGGTGGGTGCGGATCTGCTGCCGGACCTCGCGGTCGTCCAGCTCCTCGATGAACTGGTGGGTGTGCTCGCCGTATTCTTCCTGGAGATCACCCACCAGCAGTGACTCGGCCACCTCGATGATATCTTGGTTGAGGTACAGCACGACCTTCATCAGCCGGTCGTCGTAGAACGTGTAGTGGATCGACGCGATGCCCTTTTCCTCGGTGAGCGTCTCGAAGAGCTTGTGCACCCGTTTGTTGCTCAGGTCTGGCTGGGACTCCAGCTGGCGTCCCCGCACGGCCTGAACGGCCTCGGCGCTCATACCCCAGCTCGTGGCGCCGTACCCGGTGGGCAGCACGGCGTTGTGATTGACGCGTTCACTTCGGATCACATCGCCGCACGCCTGGGCGCCGGCCACCGTGGGCGCGTTCAGGATTCCCACGAGTACGCAGAGCAAGACAGTCCATCTCATGGGCCACAGGATACCGCGTGCGTCCCGCGGGGGGGAACCTCCGGGCCACCGTTGGCCGCCGGCCCCCTGTGTTAGGCTGGGCAAATCGTGCGTTTTTCCTTTGCCATCGTGCCGTTGTTCGTGGCCCTACCTGCCCTGGGCGGCTGTTTTTTTCTGGCCTTCGCGCCGGACGTGGACCACGGCCCCCAGGGCGTCGACCGCCTGGGCAGCGATCCGGACCTGGACGACGACGGGGACGGCTACACGGAGAACCAAGGCGACTGCAACGACGACGACGAGACCATCCATCCCGGCGCCGAGGAAACGGCCAACGACGTGGACGATGACTGCGACGGCGATGTGGACGAGCCCCCCGATCCGGTGGACGCCGACGGGGACGGCTGGCCTGCGGAGGATGGGGACTGCGACGACACCGACGAGACGGTCCACCCCAACGCCCCCGACGGCTGTGACGACGTGGACAACGACTGCGACGGCGAGATCAACGAGGACGTTGTCGGTGAGGATCCCCAGGAGCCCAACGACACGGCCCCCAACTACGTGGGCGACCTGACCAACGGCGCGGCCACCATCGCCGGGTACCTCCACAACGAGGAGGACGTGGATCGGTTTTCGTTCTACGTGGACGACGGCTGGCTCGGGGATTTCTGGATCGATGTCCAGCTCACCGGCGTCCCGGGCAGCGCCGACTATGTGCTGGAGCTGTGGCTGGACGGGGGTGTCATCGGCTTCAGCGACACCAGCGGCTCCGAGGGGATCCACTACAGCGGGGATAGCTGGGAGGACGACTCGGGCACCTACGAGGTGCGGGTCTACTCGGTGATGGGGTTCTCCTGTACGCAGGCCTACGTGCTCGCCATGGAAGGCAGCGGCTGACCGCTCCGCCCGATTCTCTTTCCACACTTTTCCGGACCGTGTCGTTGTAGGGGTATGGACGGCGGCGGACGCCGACCTCAGTCGGGGCAACACAAGGAAATCTGGGAGGTTGGAGAAGATGTTTCAAAAGATCTCGGTGATTCTGTTCGCGATGGCCACACTGATGATGCTGGGTTGGGCGCCGGCTGCGCAGGCACAGGACTATGACGGGGATGGCTTCTCCGTCGGCAACGGCGACTGCAACGACTACGACGCTAGCATCTACCCCGGGGCACCGGAAATTTGCGACGGCGTGGACAACAACTGCGATGGCCAGATCGACGAGGGGTGTAACAACCCGTGTAATGACGGGCTGGACAACAACGGCAATGGCCTGATCGACGAGGCGGACGAGTGTAACGCCGTGGACGCCGACGGGGACGGCTGGGACGCCAACTCGGATTGTGATGACAACGATCCGATGGTCAATCCGGGGGCCGTCGAGCTGTGTGACGGCATCGACAACGACTGCGACGGCAAGGTGGACGAGGGGTGCGGCAACCCGGTGGACAACGACGGGGACGGCTACGACTCCAACAGCGACTGTGACGACTACGATGCGAGCATCTACCCGGGGGCGCCCGAGATCTGCGATGGGCTGGACAACGACTGTGACGGGCAGGTGGACGAGGGGTGCGGCGACCCGTGCAACGATGGGCTGGACAACAACGGCAATGGCCTGATCGACGAGGCGGACGAGTGCAACCCGGTGGACGCCGACGGCGACGGCTTCGACGCCAACACCGACTGCGACGACACCGATCCCACCGTCTACCCGGGCGCCGACGAGGACTGCGACGGCATCGACAACAACTGCGACGGCATCATCGACGAGGGCTGGGGCGACGACGACGACGACGACACGGCGGACGACGACGATGACGACACGGCGGA
>CAZDDH010000176.1:0-18304 GCA_964504165.1 uncultured Rickettsiales bacterium
GTCGTCGTCCCCGGTGTCGTCGTCCCCGGTGTCGTCGTCCCCGGTGTCGTCGTCCGTGGTGATGTCGTCGTCCGACTCCTCGGGGTTCCAGGTCTCGCAGCCGCCCATCACCCACGCGAAGGCAACAATCAGGATCAACAGCTGGCTCAGTCGTGTGCTCATTCGGCACCCCCAAAGAATCCCGGTGCCCCGCATGCTACCGGGTAAGGGCATCCTATCACCTGATCTAGAGCTGTCGAACTTTGGATCGGCCGGCAGCGAGGCGGGCCCTCTCGACCTCGTCGACGATCTCCCGCACGCCCTTGGTCTCCAAGCTGAGATTGCCGGCGCGGGTGGAGATCTCGTCCAGGGCGTTGGCCGGGTCGCCCAGATCGCCCGTCTGCAGGCGGAGCAGGTCGATGTGGATGGTGCGCAGGGACTGGAGGCTGGCGTTGGAATAGGCCTCGACGCGCTCCAGCATCAGCCGGACGTCCGCCAGGCTCTCGTCCTGCACCCGCAGCTGTTCCAGGGTGCGCTCGTAGATGCCGCGGGTGGCCGGGTCTTCGGTCTCCTGGATGCGTGCCTCCAGGTCCTCGATGCGCTCGTCGAGCTTGGACAGATCGGGGTCGTCGAGGATCTTCTCTAGACGGGCGCGGCGCTCTTTGAGCTCGCGGTTCTTGGCGACGGTGCTCTCCACGGACTTCATGATGTCCGGGCGGTCGTCCCCCAGTTCCCGCACCAGGTCCATGACCTGCAGCGCTTCGAGCTCCACCACGTCCAGGCGGGCGTTGGCGGTGGGCTCGCGGGTGTAGAAGTGGGCCATCGCGCCGTCTTCGTCGTCCCCGGTCTCGAACTCAGCAGAAATCGTGGAGTCGGGGACCGAGTCGCGCTCCGCCTCCTCCGGTTCGGGGGCAGGGGGCTCATCCGGCTCGACGGCATCCGCGGGCGTATCCGTGGCCTGCCCCCCGGGCTCCGCGTCTGCCAGCCGGGACTCGGCGCGCTCGATCTCCCCCCTGTGGGCCGATTTCCAGGCCAGGTTCTTGGCCACCAGCGCGCCAAAGACCACCGCCAGGATGGTGATGGGGATCCCCGCCGTGGCCAGCGCCTCCCCTTCCTGCATCATGCCGAACAAGATGACGGCGGAGACACCCGCCCAGATGAACGGGAAGACGGCCATCTTGCTGTTGGCCGAATCGCGCCTGCGGATCAACTTGCGGTCGGCCTTGAGCTGGCGCTCCAGCGGGTCGTTGCCGGGCAGCGCCTCCCCCACCTTGCCGATGGCGGTGCTGATGGCCGTGGCCACCTTCTCCCCCACCTCCTCGGCCTTGGCCTTGCCAGCCTCCGCCTCGTCGCTCTCGAAGGCGCGCTCCAGGGCGGAACCGACCTTGTTGGCCACGTGCTCGACGGCCTCGGCGAACCGCTCGGCCGCCTCCTCGGGGGACGGTTCGGGGCCACGCCGGTTGCGGTCACGGTGGCCCGAACCCCATTTGTGCTCCCACGGGTCCCACGGTCCACCGCTGCGGTGCCCGCCCCCCCGAGGACCTCCATGTCGCCTTCCACCCGGCACGTACGCCTCCACGATCAAGCCCAAACATGCTAGCAGCTACCAACGCGCGGAAGAACCAGTAGCTTCCCTGCTTTTGGTACGATGGGTCGTCGCCTGGACGCCGAGGGAGCCACGGATGCACGAACAACTCATCGAACTGGAGGCCAAGCTCAGGGCCAAGAACCTGCTCGAGGAAGCGGAAGAACTCCACGAATTGCTGGAGGAGACCGAGGCCATCGAGAAACCCTCCTCCTGGATCTCCCGCGTACGCGGCAGGATGGGATCGATGGCCCGGGGGCAATGGAACCTGGTCCAGCAGGAGGTCAAGGAGAGCAAGCAGGTCTATTCCCTGCTGCGCAGCCGCGCCAAGGGGGAGATCAAGCAACTGGATCCGGTCCAGAAGGAGCAGATCCGCGCCCAGCTGCTGGACGTGTTCAAGGTGGTGCCCGGCGGGACCCTGGCGGTAGCCAACTTCGTGGCCCCCATCCCCTGCAGCTCCTGGCTCACCCCGGCGCTGCTGATGAGCCTTGGCCTGATGCCGTCGTCATGGAAAGAAGCCCACGTGCAGCACCGGCTAGGCAAGCTGATCAAGAAGCTGGAAAAGCGCGGCCACATCGGCCCGGCCGGCGATGTGCGAGTGATCCTCGATGATATCGACTCGGCGGTGGAGCACCGGGAGCGCATGGCCGCCATCAGCTCGGACAGCCAGCTGCTGGCCCTGTTCGACCGGGACCGCAACGGTGTGCTGGACGAGAAGGAACAGGCCCGCATGCACGCGGCCATCGACAAGATCGTCAAGGTGATGCGCAAGCGCTGGGGGGCGCGGATCTGGTTCCTGTACCTGGACGGGGACGTGTCCGGGCCGTTCACGCTGCCGGACATCGATGCTCTGGGGGGCTCGGACGACACGCTGCTGTGCCGAGCCGGCAAGAAGCAATGGGTGCCGCTGCGCTGGGTGCTGCGCGAGGTGGAGGACATCGATCGCACCGCGGCGAGCGCCCCCTCCTGAGCCGCTATGTGACGAACACGTAACAATCCCCAGCAAACTGGTGACTTCCCCCTGACCTGTTGCTAAACAGGCCGTACTGAGATCCACGGCACAGCGCCGTTGATGCTGGAATCGTCCCGATAACTGCCAGCGAGCATTGATCAACATGGGCTCGACACTTCGCGTCTGGGGCATAGGTACAGGAAAACTCGTCGCGTTCTTGCTGTCCCTCGACATCTTCTTCGTCGCCATCAAACTGCTGGGTGCCTTCAAGAGCCTGGGTTCGGGCTACGGCGAGGTGCTGATCCAGAACCTGGCCCAGAACCCGTTCATGGGGCTGGTGATCGGGATCCTGGTCACCAGCATCATCCAGAGCTCGTCCACGACGACGGCCATCACCGTGGGGCTGGTGGCGGCCGGCGTGCTGGGGGACGACCCGGCCAAGGCGCTGGCCATGGCGATCCCCATCATCATGGGGGCCAACATCGGCACCTCCATCACCGCGATGCTGGTGAGCCTGGGCCACATGGGCAACCGCATCGAGTTCCGCCGGGCCATCGGGGCGTCCTTCCTGCACGACCTGTTCAACTGGCTGACCGTGCTGCTGGTGCTGCCGTTACAGATCGCGACGAACTTCCTGGGCCACGGGGCGCTGTTCCTGGCCAACCTGCTGGACGACGTGGGCGGGCTCAAGTTCACCAGCCCCATCAAGTACCTGGTGGGGCCACAGATCGACCTCATCAAGGGCTGGTTCAAGCACTCGGACACCCTGGTCCAGTTCGTGGTGGTGATGTTCCTGGCCTTCGCCGTGTTCGAGGGGGTGTCCTACCTGGCCAAGCGGGTCAACAAGGGCAAGCGCACCATCGGCTTCAGCATCATCCTAGCGGTGGCTTCGGCGGGCATGGTCGCCTTCGTGACCAACTTCCATGAGTTCGTGTTCCACCATACGGCGGCCATCTTCATCACCGGCCTGGGGCTACTGTTCGTGGCCTTGTGGGGCATGGTCACGATCATGCGCTCGGTGGTGCTGGACAAGGTCCAGACCCTGTTCAACGACGTGATCTTCAAGACCGGTCTGCGGGCGATGGCCCTGGGTATCGTCCTGACGGCGCTGGTGCAATCCAGCTCGGTGACCACCTCGCTGATCGTCCCGCTGGCCGGCGCCGGGTTGCTCAATCTGTTCCAGGTGCTGCCCTACGTGATGGGTGCCAACATCGGCACTACCGTGACGGCTATGCTAGCCGCCCTGTCCCTGGGCGAGGTGACCGGCGTGGCAGCGGCCTTCGCCCACCTGCTGTTCAACATCTGCGGGATCGCGGTCTTCTACCCCCTGGCCAAATTCCCCGTGAAGCTGGCCGATGGCTTCGCCAAGCTGGCGCAGAAGTCCGCGGCGATCCCCATCGGGTTGATCGTGGTGATGTATATCCTGCTGCCGATTGCCTGCGTAGCGATCTTCCGCTAGTCCCGTGCCCGACAGACGTTTTCGAATCCCCCACTCCCGTAAATACCCACCTCGAAACTGGTGAAGTCGATTCGAGGAGAGCTTGCCTTGGGGGATTGATCAGGGGTGGTGATGATTTGATCTATCGGGCACGGGCACCGGGCTTCGCCCTGGGCACGGGCACGGGAGCGCGTTAGCGCTTACTTGTGATACCCGATGCGCTTGTAGGGATTGGTGACCGTGAGGACCGTGTTGCGTAAGTGGGCGGCGACCCGCTTGGTGTAGCGCAGCATGAGCACCAGGGCCAGGACGCTACGGTCCACCCGGCCCGAGTCGTCCTTGCCAGGGGTGACGGCCCGTTCGAGGGTGTCGTCACAGAAGTGGGCGATCTGGTGGTAGATCTCCTCGCACTGGATCCCGGCGCGGGCGTCGTTGGACTCGACGGTGCGGAAGGCCAGGTCGAACATCTCCAGCACCCGCTCCCGAGCCGTACTCATGCCCTCATCGTACTGGCCCCAGTCCACGCCGTCCGGGACCATCTCGGCCAGCTCGGCGATGTTCTTGGAGTAGTCGCCGATGCGCTCGATCTCCTTGGCGATGTCGTGCAGCTGCAAGCTGGTGAGCAGGTCCTTGCCTTCGCTGAGCGCCAGGTGCTTGTAGATCTTGCGCCGCACCGAATCCTGCAGGCGGTTGACGTCCTTGTCCTTGCCCTTGACCCGGGATTTGATCTGCTCGCTCTCCGGTTCGTGCAGGGCCCGTTCGACGAAGACGAACATCTCCTGGCTGAGATGCATCATCTCCAGGGCCTCGGCGCGGCACTCCTCGATGACGTTGGTTTGGCTGAACAGACTGCCGAAAATGCCCTTGCCCATGATCGTCACACCGTAATTTCTGGTTCCGAATCTAGCACCACGCGAAGCTGGTATTCTCTCATCCTGGAGGTTCGACCCGTCAAGGTCCCCTCCTCCTGAAAGCTCGACTTTGATGAACGAACCGCTGCCGGTCTGGTTAGAAGTCCACGTCGACGACGAGATGCTAGCACGCCGACCGCATCGATGGCGGGACACGGCCGAGCTACTCGCACTCGTCACAAAAATGGCACAAACACGGGGCGCACGGCTCTGCCTGCGCGTCCGCGAGACGTTCGCGAGGGAGTCATCGGACAGCGGATTCCTGCCGGGGCTGGTCGCCCAGGGACACGAGGTGGGGGTGCACGCCCACGGCAAGCGGCTGGCGGTGGCCCACGCCGCGCTAGTCCGGGCCGGGGTCAGTCCGGCTGTGGCCGTGCCGGGACTGGTCCAGGCCGGGGCGGGACGGGGGCCGTTGCTGGGGCAGGTGGCAGCCCTGGGCATCCCGGTGGTGTGCGACCACGGGGCGGAACGGGCCTGGGCCTACGAGGGCCTGCTCCCCCGCGACGAGGAGGGGGTGCGGGTGCTGTCCCCCACCGTGCGGCCCTTCGACTGGGGCCTGATGGAGATGAACGGGACGCGCCACGGGCTGACGGCCGGCAACCTGGGCCGCCTGCGAGCCCTGGAGGCCATGGCGGCGCGGCACGGCGCCCACTGGTTCGGGGCGGCCTTCCACGAACACGATCTGTGCCCCCCCGGCAGCCTGCGGCCGGACGAGCGCCGCCTGGACGCGCTGGCGGACTACCTGGACGAACGGGTCGTCCCGGTGATGTCGCTAGTGGATGCCGCGGGAGCGGCCCGCCCGCGGCAAACCGGCCGGCCGCCCTCGGACCGCCGGGTGCGGGCCACCAAGATCATGGGCCGGCTCACCGGTTCGGCTCGCAGGCGGCTGCCGGACCGCATCCGTCCCCGGGTGAGGCGGGTACGGGCGGCCAGCGGTGAAGAAGTGGTCATCCCCGTGGCCAGGCGGTCCATCGCTGCAAAACGCTATGGCTCCGGGGAAGCCCGGGCCATCTGCCTGTGCAGCGTGTCGGGGCCCGCCGGCGGCCGGGCCGCCGATCTGGCGTACTTCGGCCTGGGCGTGCCCGATCTCACCGAACGGGGCTGGGCGGTGTGGGTCTATGACCGATCCGGTACCGGGCAGACCGCCGCTGGGCGGCACACCGCGGGGACAGCCCTGGGGCTGGTGCCGGGCAACCCGGATCACGTGGCCGACTGGACCGCCATGCTCCAGCGGGCCCGCGCCGAAGGCCCCCCGGTCATCGCCCTGAGCTGGTCCGCCGGCATCATCCCCGTGCTCCGCGCCGCCGCCGAGGGCCAGGCCCCGGACGGGCTGGTGGATGGCGAAGCCCCGGTGGACCGCTGGTCGCTCCATCACCCCAAGGGGCACGGTCCCGCCGGCAAGGATCCCTGGAGGGACGAAGACTGGGCCGGCATCGAGGCGGTGCGTCTGGTGGGCGAGCTGGGCGTGCCCTACGCCCGCCTCCAGGCGTCCGACGATCATGTCCACGGTGCGATGGACGAGCACGCGCGGAGGATCATGGCGGCGGCACAGGCCGCCGGTGGACCGGTCAGGGCCCTGGAGATCCTGCCCGGGCGCATCGACGCACACCCAGCGCGGGTGGTGGACGCCCTCGAATGGGCGCTTGGTAACGTCAAGCCGTAGAAGCGTGCCGGATCGCCGCCCGCACGAAGTTGCGGTAGCTGAACTCCCCTGCGGTCATCCACGCCAAGCGACGGTCGAGGGCGACGCTCTCGGGGAACAGCTGGGCGACGATGGCGCCGGTGCGCAGGCCGCGGTGGTGGTGCTGCAGCACCTTCTCGGCCGTCTGTTCGATGCTGTCGGCCTTGCGGCGCAGGTGGCGGGCCGGGCGCTCGATCTGCTGGCCGTGCCCCCCCAGCATCATCGCGGGTTCCAGGCTGGCGACGGTGCGCAACGAACGGATCGACTGGTAGGGGTTCTCATGGCTCATCACCGCGGAGACGAAGCCGGTGATGAACAGATCCCCGGAAAACAGCAGGCCGTCGCGCTCGTCGAAGAGGGCCACGTGGGTCTCGCTGTGGCCGGGTGTGTGGATGGCGCGAAGGGGCCGGCCCCCGGTATCGATGACCTGGGGCATCTCCTGGGGCTGATAGGCGGCGGGGCGGCCCCAGTAGAGCAGGCGGTACATCGCCAGCTGGGCCAGGCCATCGCTCCCAGCCCGATCGATGTGCTTGAGGTAGATCGGGCATTCGAAGCGGCGTGCCAGGCTGGCGGCGTTGCCGGAATGATCCTCGTGCAGGTGGGTCAGGCAGATGGCCACCAGCGGCCCCTGGATCACCTGGTGGACCTTGGCGCGCAGGTGGGGGAAGCCCGTATCCACGAGGGCATCGTCCACCAGGTATGGCGTACAGGGGAATCCCAGCCCGCGGGTGGCGCGGCTGGTCAAGCGCAGCTGGCGAACGCCGGGCGCGACGTCACGTAGATCGCAGGCGGCGCCACGGGAACCCAACCAACGGAATGGGGAGTCGCGGAGGGTCAACCTTCGACGGGGGCGGCGGGCTCGTCGGCGGCGGGAGCCTCGTCGGCGGCGGAAGCCTCTTCGACGGCATCCAGGTTGACCGCAGGCTCGGCCCCCTCGTGGCAGCCGCCGCAGTCGGTGGAGGCGAAGGTCACCTTGCCGTTGTGGCAGGTCCCGCAGGAGTTGCCGGCGTACATGGGCTTCATCATCAGCGTACCGGACGCGCTGACGGCATTGTCGTAGATGTGGGGATGGCAGGTCGCGCAGCCCATCTTGGCCACCGCGTGGTTCACGTGGCTGAACACCACCTTGCCCACGTCAGCGCCGTCCCAGTGGATGTCGGCGGGCAGCTCGTCCTCGCCGACCACCATCGCGCCATTTTCATTGCGGGGGAAGGTGTCGGCGGTCTCCCTGTCATGGCACCTGGCGCACGCCGTGGCGTCGAAGGCGGCCTGGCCGTCGTGGCACTTGCCGCAGCTTCCCGTGCCGTACATGGGCGTCATCTCCATCGTGCCTGCCGCGCTCTGCTGCAGGGCCCACGGCTCCATGTGGCACTGGGCGCAGGTGGAACCGGCCATCAGGTGCATCTTGTGGCTGAACTCGACCTGGCCGAAGCCGCCACCGGGCAGCGTCATCTCCGGCGGCAGCGTCGCGGCGTTGGCGATGTCGTGGCAGGCGCCACAATCGTCAATGCCGAAGGCCTCTTCGCCGTCGTGGCAGGAACCACAGGCCTTGCCACCGGCCATGCCGGCCATGGTGGTCGAGCCGACGTTGGCCCGCCCCATCGCCCAGGGTTCGGGATGGCACACGGCGCACTCGCTGGCGCTGATCATGTGCACGCCGTGGGAGAACACCACGTCGCCCCCCTCGTTGCAGGGCATCACCAGATCTTCGGGTAAGGCAGATGCAGCCGCCGACGCGATGGCATCGGGGTTGATCTCCACCTCGAAGCCCGTGCGGTCACCCTCGCCACACGCCATGAACAGCAGCATCGCCACGGAACCCAGAGCAGCCAACCAGCGCTTGGACATCGCACCACTCCTTGCCCTGCGTTATCCTGCCGTGCAAATCGAGACGGGGCGCAGGGCAGCGAGAGGGTACTCGATCCGGTCCGACAGGGAAACCCGGGGCCGCCGTCAGCACCCACGGAGCGGTGGAAACGGGAACCGAAGCGTTGTACAAACCGTCCCGCAGATTGCAAATTGCAGCGACCCTCGGAGTCGTTGCTGTCGCTGCGGTGGCGTTACGGGTGGCCATGACCAAGCTCGAACGAAGCTTCATCTTCTATCCCGAGACGAACTACGTGGTCCTCCCCGAGCACTTCGGACTGGCCGCGGAGGACGTGGTCGTCCCCACGGAAGACGGCGGCCAGGTGCACGGCTGGTATTTCGAACCCGAGGCGGCCCCCCGCGCCTACGTCCTGTTCAGCCACGGCAACGCCGGCAACATCTCCGGGCGCCTACCCCTGGCGGAGGAGCTTGTGCGCCGCGGGCTGGCCGTGCTGATGTATGACTACCGCGGGTACGGCCAGAGCCCGGGCGACCCCACCGAGAAGGGCTGTTACCGGGACGCGGAGGCCGCCCTGACAGCGTTGCTGGAACGGGCCGGAGACCCCTCCAGGGTGGTCCTCTTCGGCCGCTCCCTGGGCGCCGGCGTCAGTTGGGAGATGGCGGCCCGGCATCCCGAACTGGCGGGGATCATCTCCGACTGCGCCTTCACGTCGATCCCCGACATGGCCGGCCGCATGTTCCCGGTACCGTTCCTGGGCAAGGTGCTGCAGACCCGCTTTGACAACCACGAGAAGATCGCCACCGTGACCCTGCCCAAGCTGCTGATGCACGGCGAGCAGGACGAGCTGATCCCCTTCGAGATGGGTGAGAAGCTGTGGGACGCAGCAGCGGAGCCGAAACGCTTCGTTCCGTTACCCGGCGCCGGGCACAACGACACCTATCTGGTGGAGCCCGAGTTCTACTTCGGCACGGTGTCGTCGTTCATCGACGAGGTTGTGGGGCAGGACTGAGCTGGCTCAACGCCCTTCGACCTCGCGATTCCGCTCCCAGTGCCGCCTCACCTGATGCACGAACGCCTCCAGGCGCACATCGCCGGAGGTGCCCTCGGTGCCGCCGGTGACCAGTGTGGTCATGGGGATGCCCCCCAGATCCCGGCGCATGCGCTCGAGCATGGACGCCGAGACCGTGCCCACCATGCAGTTGAAGCAGATGGCGTTGATGACACCGGAGGCGCCGCCGCGGGCGAAGTCGATGACCTTGGCCAGGTTGAGCATCACCAGGTTGTTGGACTCGGAGCCCACGTAGGGCGACGTCATCTCGATGACCTGGTTGTAGGTGGGCTCCCGGCGGTCGCGCACGGTGCCGGAGAAGACGCTCCAGACCCGGTCGCTGTGCAGGTTCTTGGCCACCTCGTACAGGGCCAGTCGCAGGGTCTGGCGCACCTGGTAGCCGCGGGCGGCGGACCAGATGTTGCGCATGTTCATGAAATCGGTGTTGTCGGTGAAGGTGGACGCGGGCCAGACCTCGCAGCCCAGGGCCTCCAGGCGCTTGAACAGGCCCCCGCTGGCAAAATCGTTGATGCGGGTGTAGATGTCGCCGGCCACCCCGACGATGGGGCGTGGCTTGGACCGATCGACGGCCACCGTGGCGATGCGCTGGGCCGCCTCGTGCATGGCGTCCTCGACGGATCCTGAGGCCACGGCCTCTTCCAGCGCCAACAGGTTCTGGGCGTGGATGGCGTCCACGCTGCCCGGCTTCAGCTCGTAGGGCCGCAGCTCACACGACGCCCGGATGAGCAGGTCGGCGGCCACCAACCCCTGCCAGAAGACGAACAGGTTGCGCACCCCGAAGGTCTGCAGCATGTCCTCGGCGAGGGGGGTGACCACGTCGATCTCCTTGTTCCCCAGCCGATGCAGCGAGTGGAGCAACGAATCCCGCCACTGGGGCAGCAGGCAAGGGCTGATGGCCCCCGGGTAGTACAGGGCGTCGCCCTTTTCCACCTGACCACCCCGCACGAGCTTGGCCAGGTCGCCGGCGACCAGGGAGTAGACGTGGCACTCCCGGCCGGATGTGTTCTCCTCCCCCAGACGCCGCACCTCGTCGTCGGGACGGGGCAACAGGACCGCCTGATTGCCGGCGCGACGCAGGGCGCCCACGAACACGTGGGCGTGATCGGCGAAATACGGCACCAGCAGCCGTTTGTAGCCGTGGCTCGAGCGCGCCACCGGGTCGGAGGGCACGGTGGGGCGGTCCCGCCGCGCCTTGCGCCGGATGTGGGTATCCACCTCGTCGGCGAAGGCCTCTAGCCGGGTCACCAGCCCCGCCTCGGCCCGGTGCTCGTCCACCTCCAGAAGCAGCCGCGGACGGTCCGTCAGCAGGGCCTCCAGGTGCTTGACAGTGAACCCATCTGGACCGCACCCAAAACTTGAAAGGACGACGGGGAACAATCTGGAATCATTACGTATTAGGATCGATGCGCGCACGTAATCCCGGTTCAGTCCCCAGGGCAGATCATCCCAGTGATCGTCCAGCTTGGCGTCCTGCAGCGGCAGGCTCTCCATGGGCAGGTAGGGCAGCCCCAGCCGCTTCAGGTGACGCCCCAGCCCCAGGTTCAGGAACGGGTCGAGCAGGTTGTAGGGCTTGCCGATGACGACCAGAATCCGATCGTGATCCCCCTCGAGGACCTCGCGGCCGCGGCGCTGCATCTCCTGGCGCACGGTCTGCATGGCCTGGATCCCCTGCTGGACCGCTCCCTCCATCCGGGTGACCGTCAGCCCGAGAGTCAGCACCAGGCGGTCCGGATCCAGGATCTCATAGCCGGGTTCGGCCGACAGATCCACCTGGGGCATGAGCAGGTTGACGTCCAGGGCCCCCTGCACCATGAACGGCAGGTGGTGCGTGTACGGGCAGGTGTGGTTGGGTGCCTCCCCCTCCAGCCTGGGCAGCGGCTTCACCACCGACGGGAACAGCACCGTGCGTATCCCGCGCTGGGCCAGGTCGTGCACGTGGCCATAGGCCATCTTCACCGGCAAGCAGGTCTCGGCCGTGTTGAGCCGCAGCCCCTCGGCCAGCAGCTTGGGTGAACTCTTGGAAGACAACACCGGCCGTTGCCCCGCCTCCTCGATGATGGCGGACCACACCGGTAGCAGCGACAAGCACAGGGAGGTCCGCGGGATGCCCACGGCGGTGGAGGGATCGCCAAATTCGGCCTCCCCCTCCTCCCCCAGCCCGGCGGCCCGCATGAGCAGCTGCTCCATCCAGGCCAGCGGCTCGTCTTCCCCGTCGGCCTGCGGGCGCCCAGAGATACGGCTGCTGTAGATCTCGCAGGTGTCCCCGAAGAAGAACACGCCGTCCCCGGCGCGGAAGCGGTTGACCTGGCAGCGGTTGGAGCAGCGGGGGCACTCGAAGCTCCGCTCCAGCTGGCCCTCACAGCGATCGAACCCCTTGAAGAGCGAGCCACCCTCCAGCTCCCCTTCCCGGCGTGCATCTACCACCAGCAGGGCGGCGCCCAGGGCTCCGGAGACCCGGTTGTAGGGATGTACCGCCACCGGCCGCCCAAGGATCTGGCGGAAGGCGGCCACCACGGCCCGGTTGGAGGCCGTGCCCCCCTGGAACAGCACGTGGTCGCCCACCGGGCGGCCGGCCACCACACGGTCCAGGTAGTTGTGGGCCACGGAGAGGGCCAGCCCGGCGGTCAGGTCCTCGGTGCTCACGCCGCTGGACAGGGCGTGCACCAGCTCGTTGTCCATGAACACGGTGCAGCGGCTGCCCAGATCCGCCGGAGCCTGGCCCTGCATGGCACGATCAGCGAACTCCTCGACGATACTCAAGCCCAGCCGCTCCGCTTGCTCCTCCAGGAAGGAGCCGGTGCCGGCGGCGCAGATCTTGTTCATCGTGAAGTCCACGATGTGGCCCTCGTGGATCTGGATGTACTTGCTGTCCTGGCCACCGATCTCCAGGACCGTGTCCACCTCGGGCAGGAAATCCACGGCCGAACGCAGCTGCGCGGTGATCTCGTTGCGCACCAGATCGGCACCCACCAGCCAGCCGGCCAGGTGACGCCCGGACCCGGTGGTCCCCACACCCAGGACCTGCAGGCGATCCCCGTGGTGCTCGGCGAACAGGGCCAGCCCCTCCTGGATGACCTCCAGCGGCCGGCCGCGGGTACGCAGGTAGACGGCATCCAGCACGGTGCCATCCTCGGTGACCAGGGCCAGATTGGTGCTCACCGAGCCCACGTCGATCCCCAGGTAGACCTCCGTGCCGTCGGCGATGGCCCCACCGTCCGGCTCGTCCAGTGGCCGCTCGGTTCCCGGTTCGGGCAACGGCTCCAGGCGATCGACCCCTTCGCCGCCCCCGGCCCGCTCCGATACCACCTGGCGCAGCTCATCCAGATCGACGGCCACCGCGTCGTCCGCCAGCAGGGCGGCGCCCACGGCGACGGCTTCCATGGGATGCCCCGGCACCACCAGCTCGGCTGGGGTCAGCCCCAGCACCTCGGACATGGCCCGCAGCAACCCCTCGTTGAGGGCGCCGCCACCCACCACCGTCACCGGACGCCCCAGCTCCCGCCCCCCCAACACCGTGGACTGGAAGTTGCGGATCAACGCCAGGCACAGCCCGTAGGCGATCTCCTCGGTGGGGGTGCCCTTTTGCTGCAGGTGGATCATGTCGGATTTGGCGAACACGGCGCAGCGCCCGGCCACGGCGGCGCCACGCGGTGCCCGGGCGGACACCTCGGCCAGCTCCTCGATGGTCATGTGCAGGCGACCGGCCTGCTGCTCCAAAAAGGCGCCGGCGCCGGCGGCGCACATCTCGGTGAGGGCGAAGTCTTCCAGATCCCCGCTGCCGTCCCCGCGCAGGGCGATCCAGCGGCTCATGTGGCCACCGATCTCGATGACGGAGCGGGCCCTGGGGGCCAGGGCCGCCGCCCCGCGGGCCAGGGCCACCACCTCGGTGACGCTCGCCACCTTGGGGAACCGCCCGGCCAGCAGCTTGCGCGCCCCGCCGGTCAATCCCAACGGCCCCGGGGAGGGCGACTCGTCCCGCTGCAGCTCCTCCAGCATCTCGCCCAACACGCGCACCGGCTCGCCGCCACTGGGGCGTGTGCGGGCCCACAGCACGTGCCCGCCGTGGGATACGAGCGCCACGTGGACGGACACGGATCCGATGTCGATGCCCAGTAGACCGTCACTCATCCGTTCACCCTCCGTACCGAGTCGATCAACGTTCCATCGACCCACTTGATCACCGCCACCACCTCGTCCCCCAGGTCCGCTGCCGGTCGGTCCCCGCCGTCAGCCAGCGCCGCCGCCCGGATCTCTTCCAGGGAACACAGCGGCAGGCCCGATCCTTTCACCGCCTCCCGCAGATCGTCCCGCCTGGGGTGCACGGCGATGCCCCGCTCGGTCACCACCGCGTCCACCAGCTCCCCCGGGCCACACAGGGTGGTCACCTTCTCGACGATGACCGGCCCGCCCCGGCGACGGGACGGCACGATGAGGATCGTGTTGGGGCTGCTGAGACAGTTCTGCCACCCGCCGACGCCGTGCAGCAGCAGACCATCCGAATGTGTAGCCACGTTGGCGTTGAAATCAAGGTCCACCTCCGTGGCGCCCAGGAAGACGGCGTCCACGAAGCGCATGAAATCCCCCTTGGCGTGGTAGTCGTAGCTGGAATACGCGCTGGTGGCCACGTGGCGCGGATCGTCCCGCAGGCTGAGGATGCCGTCCATGTCGAAGCTCTGGCCGTCCAGGACATAGTCGGTCAGCCCCTCTTGCAGCAGCTCGGCCACCATCGACGTGGAGCCGGCCTGCACGAAGCGCGCGCGGACGTTCATCTCCCGCATCATCTGCGCGAGGTAGCGGGTGATGGCCAGGGCGATGCCGGAGGCACCGGACTGGAAGCTCCAGCCGTCCCGGATGATGCCCGCTTCCCGGGCAAAGCTTGCGGCCAGTGATGCAATCCGCAGCTTGACCAGATCTTCGGTGATGCGTGTCGTGCCGAAGACGATCTTGGACGGATCCCCTACCCGCTCCACCTCCACGACGTGGTCCACCAGCTTGCCGTCGATGTCCGCGGGCAGGCACGGGAACGGCACCAGATGGTCCGTGACCACGGCCACCCGATCGGCGTAGCGGGCGTCCACCGCGGAGAAGCCGATGGGGCCGCAGGGGTTGGGGCCGTGGGTGCCGTTGCAGTTGCCGAAGGCGTCCGCGGCGGGGGCTGCCACCACCGCCAGGTCGATGTGCACCTCGCCGTCGCTGATGGCCTGGGCCCGACCGCCGTGGGAGCGCACCACGCCCGTGCCGCGCATGTTGCCCCGGGAGACCCAGTCCCCGACGGTGCCGTTGAGGCCGCTCTCGATCCGCCGTACGACCCCGCTGTTCATGTGTTCGATGATGGGGGCGTGGCAGGGGAAGCAGGAGCTGGGGAACCACACCAGGTCCCGTAGCCCCAGCCGGGCGGCCGCGTCGAAGAGGGCGTTGGCGATCAGATCGCCGTTGCGGAAGTGGTGATGGGTGGACAGGGTCGCGCCGTCGCGGATCCCCGCCTGCCGCAGCACGGTCTCCAGGTCTGCGACCCGTTTGTCCCCGTCCGCCGGATAGTCGGCGGCGGTGCGGATCAGGGCGGCGGCGCCGTGCCCCTGGGGGCGGAATCCACCCACTCCGCAATAGGGTTCCTGGGGGGACCCGTTGACGACGCGCGGCACCCGGCGGCCCGCCCGATTGATGACCATATCTTCGCTCACGCCAAGCTCCCTTGCAGCCGTTGTCCGGTGGCCGCGGAATCCTATAACAACTGCGGGCTAGACGCGCTTCTCAAGCATCCTTATTATGCCCCCCCATCACGGGTCGAACGCGCCCGCGCATACGTGGGCACAGGAGCAAGGAACGGCGTGCTCTCCATGACTGACACTCCAAAAAAACTAAAGAAAAAACGCGTATTTCGGATCCATTTCTTCGAGCCTTACTGCAAAGGTTGCGGGATCTGCTCGGAGATGTGCCCGATGGACGCACTACGCATCGGTGACCGCCTGGGCACCCTGGGCTACTTCCTCGCCGAGGAAGCGGACCCGGCCCTGTGCAACGGTTGCCGGTACTGCGAGGTGGCCTGCCCCGACATGGCGGTCACCGTGGTGGAGGTGACGGAATGAAAACCTTCACAGCGGACCAGTTCCCCGAGGCGCGGCGCAAGCTGCTCGAACGTTACGCGGGGCAGAGCCAGTTCATGCAAGGCGACGTGGCCGTGGCCATCGGCGGCCTGTTCGCCGGGTGTGATTTCTTCGGGGCCTACCCCATCACACCGGCGTCCGAGATCGCCGAGACGATGTCCAACCTGCTGCCCTACGCCGGCGGCAAGTTCGTCCAGTTCGAGGACGAGCTGGCCAGCGTGTCGTCCATCGTCGGCGCGGCCTGGGCCGGCTCCCGGTCGATGACCGCCACCAGCGGCCCCGGCTTCAGCTTGATGCAGGAGACGGTGGGCTACGCGGTGATGACCGAGACCCCCACCGTGATCGTGGACGTCCAGCGCTCCGGTCCCTCCACCGGCCAGGCCACGTTGCCGGCCCAGGGGGATTTCTACCAGGCCCGCTGGGGCACCCACGGGGACCACGAGACGATCGCCCTCTCGCCATGGTCGGTGCAGGAGAGCTTCGATATGGCCATCGAGGCGTTCAACCTGGCCGAGCGCTTCCGCCAGCCGGTGATGTTGCTCACCGACGGCGAGACCGGCCACTCCCGGGAGCGGGTCCAGTTCCCGCGCCTGGAGGACGTGACCGTGGTCGAGCGCGTGCTGGCCGAGGACCACGAGGAGATGTTCGGGGACGGCGGCGCGGTCCCGCCGATGGGACGCTTCGGCACGGGCCGCCGCATCCACGTCACCGGGTCCACCCACGCCGCCAACGGCATGCGGATGGCCACCCAGCCCCCCATCCACGACAAGCTGATCCGCCGCATCTGCGGCAAGGTGTCCGACGCCCGTGACGAGCTGACCCGCATCGACGTGCTGGGCGACGGCACGGAGAAGGTGATGGTGGTGGCCCACGGCATCAGCGCCCGGCCGGCCTACGGCGCCGTCCAGTCGCTGCGCGAGCAGGGCCACGACGTGGGCTTCATCCGCATCATCGGCCTGTGGCCCTTCCCCGGCCCCAAGATCACGGAGCTGTGCGCCAACGCCGGCGCCGTCATCGTGCCGGAGATGAACCTGGGGCAGATGTCCCGGGAGATCGAACGCTTCGTCGATGGCGAGGTGGTCGGCCTCAACAAGATCGGAGGCCCCGTGTTCCACGAACGTGAGATCGGCGAGGCGGCCCTCGAGGCGCTGGGGAGGCTGTCATGAGCGAACAGATCAAACAACCGATGCTCCAGTACCTGCGGCAGGAGATGCTGCCCACCACCTTCTGCGCCGGCTGCGGTGGCGGCACCGTGCTCAACTGCTTCTCCCACGCGGTGGACCAGATGGGCCTGGACGTGGACAACATGGTGGCGGTCACCGGGATCGGCTGCTCCAGCTGGATCCCCTCCCCTTACTTCGAGGTGGACACCCTGCACACCACCCACGGCCGCGCCATCGCCTTCGCCACCGGCGTCAAGGTGGCCCGCCCGGACCTCAACGTGGTGGTCATCGCCGGCGACGGCGACCTGTCCGGCATCGGCGGCAACCACCTGATCCACGCGGCCCGCCGGAACATCGGCCTGAAGGTGTTCCTGGTCAACAACTACATCTACGGCATGACCGGCGGCCAGGTGGCCCCCACCACGCCCACGGGTACCCGCACGGCCACCACGCCCTACGGCAACCCGGAGCAGCCGCTGCAGATCACCGAGCTGGTGTCGGCGGCCGGGGCCAACTTCTCGGCCCGCTGGACCACCCACCACGTCAACCAGCTGATCAAGGTGATGAAGACCGCCTTGAATCACGACGGCTTCTCCTTCGTGGAGATCATGTCCCAGTGCCCCACGTCCTACGGCAAGTTCACCCGCCAGCGGGACGCCTCGACGACGTTGCGGATGTTCAAGGAGAACTCCGTACGCATCAAGAAGGCCCAGGGCATGACCGACGACGAGCTGGAAGGCAAGATCGTCATCGGCACCTTCAACGACCGGAATCGTCCCGAGTTCGCGGACAGCCTCGAGAAGATCGCCCAGGCGCGCATGGAGGAGTCATCATGAAGGTACGCATGGCTGGATTCGGTGGCCAGGGCCAGGTGACGGCCGGCATCCTGCTGGGCCACAGCGTCATCAACGAGGGCCTCAACGCATTGCAGACCCAGTCCTACGGGTCGGCCACTCGCGGCGGGCTGACCACCTGCGACGTGTGCACGGGCGAGGGGGACATCCACGAGGTCCATCCGGAGACCTTCGACGTGCTGGTGGCCTTCTCCCAGGAGGCCTGCGACACCTACCTGGAGCTCCTCGAAGAGGACGGCACCCTGATCTACGAGGCGGATCTGGTGACCCTACCGGAGGGAATGAAGCAGCGAGCGGTGGGCTGCCCCTCCACCCGCCTGGCCAAAGAAGAGATGGGCCGGGTGGTGTGCGCCAACGTCGTGATGCTGGGCTTCCTGGCTGGAGCGGTGGGAGCGCTGGTGCAGGCGGAATCCGTCGAGCAGGCGATCCGCGATCAGCTGGCGCCGAAGATCGTCGATTTCAACATCGAGGCGTTCAACCTCGGCCTGGAGCGCGGCCGCGCCTCCTGATCCCCAGTAGCAACAGCAGCGCCAGCGTCCAGGCCCCGGAGTGCGATCCGGTGGGCGCCGTGCGGCATTCGCAGTCCCCGCCTACCTCCACCGAGTCGTCGTCGTCGATGGGATCGACGGTGTCGTCGTCGTCCACGATGTCGTCGTCGTCGCCCGTGTCGTCGTCGTCGCCCGTGTCGTCGTCATCGCCCGTGTCGTCGTCGCCCGTGTCGTCGTCGTCCGCCGTGTCGT
>CAZDDH010000177.1:0-18216 GCA_964504165.1 uncultured Rickettsiales bacterium
GGCGATCTGCCGGCGGAAATCGTTCGGTCCGGCATCGAGTACGTGCTCCGTCGCTATCAGTTGGAGGACGTACTCTTCCGGGTCACCGGGGTCGTACCGCTCGCGGTATTCTTCGCCCGCGACCCAGGCCAGCGCGACGTCAAGGGACGAATAGTGGCCCAGGACGTGAGTTTCGATTTCGACTCCATCCTCGAACGGGGCGTAGACGACCTGGACAGTCATTCGGGCGATGGTGCTCACGGCCGCTCCCCTGGGGTGCAATGAGCCTCGCAGATCCTCTCGATCTCCGCGTCGGTTGCGACCGGTGTGTGTACACGCTGGATCTCTCCGCCAGGTGACCGAAACAGAGCGTCGCCTTGCCGTAGAAGCTGCTCTGCCCCGCCCTCGTCCAGTACTATGCGGCTGTCTACCTGTGAAACCACCCGGTAGGCCATCTTGCCGGGGACGTTAGCCTTGACGAGCCCCGTGATCACATTCACCGATATATGCTTGGTCGCGACGACCAGATGGATACCGGCCAACCGGCCCATCCCTGCGATGCGGACCAGTCTGTCCTCGACGGTTTCCTTGTCGAGCGTCATCAGGTCGGCCAGCTCGTCGATGATGACCACGATGCGGGGCATCGGCGCTCTGTTGAACAACCCCTCAACGCTCCGGTTGTAGGCGTCGATGCTTTTTGCCCTAGCGGCTCTGAGCGCGTGGAGGCGGCGCATCATCTCTTCCAGCGCCCAGCCCAGGGCCAAGACTCCATCGTCGGCATCGCGGGCGACGGGCCTCAGCAGGTGCGGAATGCCCTTGCACGCGCCGAAGCTGTAGCCCGAAGGATCGGCGAGCACCAGCCGGACCTGTTCCGGTGTGCGAGCAAGCAAGAGCGCGGTCACCATCGCTTGCAGCACCGCCGTTTTGCCCGTTGCACCCGCTCCGGCAATCAGCAAGTGTGGCAGCTTCGCGAGGTCCGTGATGACCGGGGCTCCAGCAGCGTCGAGGCCCAGGGCGAAGGGTAGACGCATCTTGTCGAGGTCATCGAGCGGGTCAACGAGGACGTCCCTCAGCCTGATTGCCCGCCGCTCGTGGTTGGGAACTTCGACACTCATGGTGCTCACGTCCGACCGGAAGACGATCTGCACCTGGGCGATGTCGAGCGCCTCGACGAGATCGGATTCCAGGTCCGCGACATACCGGGGAAGTGCTCTTGGCGGGCACAGCTCAACTTCGTACCTGGTTATCGCCGGTCCAGGATGGATCTCCACCACCCGCATCCGCCCATCGCAGTTATGGTCTGCCAGCGTGGCCTCGATGGTACGGGCCGTGCTGTGAAGCTCTTCCTGGGTGTAACTCGCTAGATCGTCCGGCGGGTGGTCGAGCAGGTCGAGCAGGTCTGGGGTGGGTGGAGGCATCGCGTTCTCCCATCGGACCTACTACGCGGAAGTCGGGGCGGTGGAACCCATGTCTGTGGGCAACGGGCCGTCGGTCGGGGCAGGGGGCAAGGGTTTCACGGGGCCTGATCGCGGCGTACTACGAGCATGACGCTCTCCAACGACCACCACCCCGACGATCACCCTGATGACGCGGCGCTGATTCAGTACCGCATTGCCTGTCAGGCCGGCAAGAAAGGCACCTGTTTCGGCTGGCAGCGTGAACCGCCACCTCTCGAACCTCGTCTCGCCGTGAAGGCGTTATCAGGCCCACTGGACATCCAGGTGCGCCTGGAGAGTATCCCTGGTGGATGCCGCGTTTGGGAGGTCGCCGTCGGTAGCGTGGAGCTGGCAGACCGATGGAGGGCGGAAATCGAGTCGGAGCGCAATCTGTTGGAAGGGCAGTGGTGGGCGGATCTCCTATGGTGGAACATGGTCGATCTTCAAGTCGATTCGCCGCACCTCACGCTCACCGTGTACCCCGGCACAGTCATGGAGTTTCGCCGTGTCATAGATGTCCGGCTCCATCTCCTGTCTCCCCCGGACGAGCCCGATGCGTATGCGTTGGACTGCGAGGTGCCCGCCGTCGTCGTCTACGTGGACCGTCCACGTCGTTGGTGGTCGAGGATCCCGCTGGATGGACTGATCTGGCGGTAGGCCGCTCAGCTCGGATTCGCGTGGAGGGGACGCTGAAACGAGAGAGGTCTGGGTAAGGGCTGGCGCGTTGCCTAGAGGTCAGATTCTATGCACTAGACATTCGCCAAAGGAGAGTGCATCTCTTGGAGAATCTGTTTGAACCGTGGCTGCGAGATGTTGAGCGACGCAGTGTCGCCCAGCGACAGCGGCGAACCACCGGCAACAGGCACCCCGAAAATCGTTCGCAGAGGCTCGGCCAACGGCGAGGCACCAGCGAATTTGGAAGGATCAGCGACGCCTACCCGCACGGTGTTCGCAAGGGCGTCGGCTGCTTGGATGCCTGGTGAGAATGTGGATGACTCCATTGACAGGGACTCGATGCGTGAGGCGCCGAACCCTGCCATTCGTGTCTCGCTGATCGGGATCTCTCGAAGGGGCACGTCCTCCATCATCGAGTAGGCGTCCTCAAACGGCTGGCGGAACTCGCTCTGCTCGTCGTATCGGAGTTCAGCAGTCTCGTCACACCGCTCCAACACACGCTGGCAGTTGCCCAAAAGGCCAAGGAAGGCCGGGAGGTGGATGGTCCTGTGAGCACGAAGACTCTCATCGTGCTCTACCTTTACCATCGCGGTGATGTCGCATTGTGCGATCATCCAACCGTCCTCGTCCCGACCGGCCAGGGTCAACAGATTCGAGATACGATCACGGGCGCGTTCCAACTTGCCTTCGTTCCCTTGCCGGAAAGCGACAGCGAACTCGCGAAGAGCATCAGTAGGAAGGTTCTCGTCGAGCCAATAGGCGAACTTCTTGCGCCTGTCCCCCATGAACGAGGGCAGTCGGACTCGCGCAGCATCGTTGTGGTCCTCGTCGCAAAGGGCATCCACAACTCTCGTCGAGATCCCGAAGCTCTTCTCCCAGACTTCGACGACAGGCACCGCACCGAACGTCATCAAGCCGGACAGCAGATCCGCCACCAGCGTCTGTCCAGCGGCGTTCCTTACGAGCCTGGAGAACTTCAATTCCGGCCTGCGACTCCCAGATGGAGCATGGCGGACTCGGGTGTCGGCGACCGCTTGGCTCACTTTGGAGACCGACGCTGAGGGGACGACCCAGGCCGCCATCACGAAGATGGGTTGTTGGGGATCAAGGTAGTTGTCGCCGGAGTGCCCTGACTCGTCGGCGTAGACGACGCAACTGGCAGCATCTTCGTCCAATCGTGGCCCCCTTTCATGCGGCGGCTGCTTCAAGTTTATCGGTCGTTGGGGCACGGACACCACGGCGCTTGCCGAAGCACATGGCCGCCTGATCGCCCCTGTGACGCCATCGACCTTGGCGTTGCTTGACGCTCCCCGTCCAGACGTGTGATCCGATCCGGTTCCTCTACGGAATGGACTCCAATCCCATCGCCTCCAACTCGGCAAGGACCGAGTCGAGTTCCGCACACAGCCGCTCCCACCTGTCGAGTTCGCCCGCATTGGCCTTCTGTACCAGCGAACAGCATTCCTTGAACGCATCCCCGACTTCCAGCCGGTGTTCGGAAAGCAGCGGCGTCAACCAGTCCTTCCTGGAGGACACGGCCTCTTTGATCTCATCCCAGCGGTCAGCCGTCGGCCCGTCGGCCTTGCGTACTTCTTTCTCGACTTTCACCAACGTGCGATCCGTGAGGGTGGGGCAGAGGGCTATGCCGGGGCCATCGATGTGACATTGGTTGCGTTCCTCGATGTTGAACCAGTCGATCACGGGAGCGCCGTGTAGCTGGCGATTACGCAACATGGTCATGATGCGGTGGCTGGGTGTCTTTTTCAGGGCAGTGGTGCGTTCGTGTACTTGGTCAAGGAGAGGTCTGTGGAAGGACGACTCGCCGTAGTTGTATAGGAAGTGGAGCCCGGCAGAGACGCTCGCCAGGTAGTTGCCGAAGTGGAAGATGACGTCGGCTCGAATGATGATCAGTCTGTGCCGAAGGTCGCGGGATTGGGGCACCATCGCGTCCGCGAGTAGAGCCCGGTTTCGGTCGATCCAAGACAGTTGATCCTCCGACGCCCAGAGGAAACCGAGCATCCCAAAGTCGTTGAGTAGCTGATCCCGGATGGCCGCATCTCGTTCCATCAGGCCGAAAACCTTGTCGTCGTCTAACACAGCCACTTCAACCTCCATGTCCTTAGAACAAGCCCGCGCAGTCGGCGATTTGCGAAGCAGCATCCTCCATCTCATGCGTCTTGGCGAGGTCATCGAGGACGGCCTCCTGCGCTTCGTTGGCCCAGATGCCGATGTAGTGGTACGAAATTCGTCCACGTGGCGTTGTTGTGAGCTACGCCGCGTCCTCGCTCGCGTCGGGCTGGCCGATTTGGTCGGGGTGGCCCCATGTCACCGGCCGGTGGGTGCCCACCCTAATAGCCCCACCCTTGCGGAGCAGCGAAGCGACCTGCTTGACGGTCAGGGTGCCATCCATCTTGCTCGTCACCTTCTTTGCGGTCGTCCCGTCGGCACCGTGGACACGGAGGATCTCCATCGCCTTGGACACGTCGTCCAGCCCGTCGAGCTGGTCGAAGAGGCTGTCGCAGACATTGTCGCCGGAGCCCTCGTCCCCGGTGCCTTCGGAGCCCTGGTTGCCGCCGGTGGTCGGCGTCTGGTCGTTATCGGCGGCTTCGGGGGTGTCGTTCGGCTCGGGCTCGGCCTGGGTCACGGGTGCTTCGGACTCGTCGGCCATCGGCTCGGCACTGGCCTGGGCCTGATCGTCCACGCCGTTGTCCCCCGTGGAGGTCGTGGTGTCCATCTCCTTCTCCTGTTCGACCTTCCGCCTCCCGTAGACGTCCTCGATGGCCCCCAGGATCTCCAGGCCCTTTGACACCCAGGTTTCCTTCGCCACTTCGACGAACTCGTCCAGCTCGGTGTCGCTCATCGTCTCAGCAGCGGCCTCCACAGCGTCGTCGATGCCGCTGTCCTCGATCATCGAGATCACGTCCTGGCGCGTCGGCACGGTGCCGTCGATGGCGGAGCGCAGGGCCTTGTTGGCCGCCAGTACGTCGGCGCGAGCGGCGGCGACTGCCGGGCGGATGTCCTTGGTCGCCACCTTGTCGATGGCCTTGTCGGTGCGGTCGGCGATGGCGACCAGCACCTGCTCGGGGGTCTGTGCAGGCTTGTCCTTGCCAGACAGCTTCTCGCGGATCCTGAACGGTCCCAGCCCGTACCAGTCTTCGGGAATCTTCCCGTCGTTGTCCTTGACTGCCTCGTACATGCGCCGGGCGAGGCGGATGTAGCCACCGGAGAGGGCGATGCGCCGTGCCCACGTCTCGGTATTCGCCTTCTGTTCCTCATTCGGGAGGTTGCGGTAGTGGTCGTACCGACCGCCGATGGCGATGAGCCGCACCACCGCATAGTCACCGCTCTGGCGGACCTCCTTGGCGAGCCTCTGGAGGGCCTTGTCGTCGATCTTGGACGGGTCGAGGTTGTAGCCGTCGCAGGCGGAGATCAGGTCGTCCCAGGACGGCGACCCGCCCTTCTTGCCCCGGTAATCATTACCGGGCGTCTGGGTGGTGGTGGCCTTCTCGGCGGCCTTACTGGTCTTGCCCTTGGTGGGCCTCTTCGGGGTCTTCATCTCACAGCTCCAGATCCACGCCTTGTCTTGTCGCTGCCTGGTCGGTGGGCCAGGTGCCCGATGAGCACGGCGTGGTGCGCTCATAGGGGCCTCTACGCAAGCTGGATCTGATCGGCACCGGGTAGGACCGGGGTGGACGTGCGTTTTTTTTTTAGGGCGGGGGCCGTTTGGGGCCTCTTGCAGTGGCGCAGACATAGTCGGGGCGGTCGTTTACGCCCCGTTTTGGTTGGGGCTAGAGCCGATCTGTCGTCGATGACGATTACCTGGGAAACGGTGGTTCGGAGGGCCGGAGGGGGCTGGATCTGGTGAAAACGACGATATCGTGATGTTCGAGGGCCTCTTGTGGGGATCTGATCGGGGCGACGAACATCACGCATCGCTACGGAGCTGGCGGTGCGTGAAGGGCGGCGGCGTCAAGCGGACTCGGCCGTGGCGAGCATCTCTTCTACCCAGGCGAGGTCTTCTGCATACCCAGCCTGCGCCTGCACACTGCCCCCCGGCGTACCGCCACCCCCTTCGTCCTGATGCTCCGCCAGCCAGTCCTGATAGACCGCAAGCACCCGGCGTTCGAGGTCGGCTTTCGCGGCAGCAGGGATGGCCTTCGGAGAGCCCCTTTCTTCTTGATGAACGCGCACGCAAGGCTCGTCCCCGTCTACGTGCTTCAATGTCAATCCGACGAGCTTCATCTGGGGCTGTCCCTTGATCGGGGAGACGAGCGCGTAGAGCTGGGTGCCGTCACGGCCGAAGCCGTCACTCACGATGCGCCATCCCCGTTGCCGGAGTTCCGAAATCCTCGCGGTGATGTTCTCGATTCGCAGCTCGTCGCGGAGCTGCACGGTAGAGAACCTCTCGCCGACGTGAGCAAGGAAGAAAACGAGCAGAGCCCTGCTCTGGCCGGCGGTCTTGGAGGGCTTTCGCATCATGCCGCCCCCTTCGCCTGGTCGAAGTCCGCGAGCAGATCCTCGATATGCAACTCCTCCAACGTCTCAACTTCGACGACCGGTTTCGGCAGTCCGACAGCGGAAACGCGCTCCATGTATCGTTCCTCCCATCGGTCCGACAGCACGAGCATTCCAGCCACCTGGCCCACGTTCACGTAGTGCCGTCTGGGCTCGCTGTTCCTCCTGCTCGACGCGACCGCGATCCCCATCTGGCGAAGCACCTTGGTCACGATGCCCTTCGGGTTCGGTCGCCGCTTCCCTTGCGGACTGAGGTAGCTCGACACGTTGATGCCCAACAGCCGCCTTAGCGGGGCTTCCAGGCTCTTCATGTTCTGGGCAAAGGACTCCGGTAGCTCGATCTCGATCTCATCGACATCGGCTCCAAGTGCCGCTGGCACAATCCCCGTCGTCTTCCTCTCGCTGCTAGCTCCCTTCGGACCGCGCAGGATGGTGGTCGGGCTCGGGACCGCCCCCCGTTCCTTGTTGGCGGCAATACGGCGGTCCGCAAGCTCGAAGATGTGCTCTATCCCAGCGGCTTTGAGCACCGCATACCGATAGGCAGTCCGAAGGCCATGATGGTCATGCTCTGCCTCCCACATCTCCTGGAGTTCGCGGTGGTCGCCACGCATGACTGCCCGCTTGTCTCCCCTGGAAAGGATGTGTGCGTGGCCGACGGACCGGGCTTTGCCCTGGAGGCGGCGGCAGTCGTCCGTCCAGATATGGCGAGCGGTGAGTTCGTTCGGCTCGATGCCATAAAAGTCGGCGGTGAGGGCCTTTCGGGCAGCTCGTTCTTCATCAACGTCGGCGGCTTCCGTCCGGTCGATCAGCAGCGCGTCATCAATGGGTATATCCGGGCTGGCGGCTGTCGCCTTGCACTCCATCACCTTATTGTTGGTCTTGGTCTGCTGCGTTTCCGCCTTGATCAGCTTCCTCTGCTCCGGGGACAACACCTCAGCCTCTGTGACCTCGCATCCCTGTCCCGTCCAGTAGTCGTTCCACTTCGCTTGCAGGAAGCTGCCATCGACGTTGATCTGTAGCTCCGCTCGCAGGTCGGAATCCGCCATCCGGCTGTCCATAGGCTGCCACGCTTTTCGGTGACCGATCTCGCCCACCCACCGCCCGGCGTAGGTCGCCGCGAGCCGTGCGACCGTGCGGGCGTCATCACGGAGCTGCCACAGGGCTGTGGGCCTCCCCAGGCTGTAGCTGGAGACGTAGGCACGAATCGTCCTGGCAACCAGGCTACGGGGCCGGCCGACCATCTGCACGAGGTCTTTCCAGGTGTGCCGTCCCCCCTGGGCGAACAACAACACCTCGTCGAACGCTCCGTCACCGACGTCCCGGTTGTAGTCCACGCCGGAGTCGATGGCCGGGCTGGCGACCACGCCGTCGTATGCGGCGAATCCATGCCCAGGATCGTTCACGGCTTCCAGCACCTTCTTCACGTCGGGGTCGAGCAAAGTCCGGGCCGTCACCAGGAGCCATCGACCCTTGGGATGAATCTTCACCAGCCGTGCGTGGATCTCTTCGGCGTCGGCCCTCGTATCGCAGGAGATCCAGGGTCGATAGGCGGTGTCCCGCTCGACTTTGTCCACGAGATAGGAACGAAGGTCGGCTGGGTCGTCGTAGTTGACGATGGCTCTCTTGGTGCCCACCGACTCCGACACCGTCCATGTGTTGCAGACATGCAGGATCATCGGGGAGAGAGGCGTCATCAAGAGCTTCACCACGTCGGTGGAGAAGTCCGACAAGTGCCCGTCCGCCAGGACGATCCGGTCTGCGTTGTGGACGAGGACGCTCGACAAGCACTCCCACACCCGCCCGGCGAGGTGCTTCGATTTGAGTGTCCGCCCGTGGAGGTGCCGGAACAGGCTCTCGGACTCGTCCATGATGACGGCGAATCGACGATGGACGACCTCACCATCTGGGGTGAAGTGAACCAAGCCCCGCATGAGCTTTGGGAGGCTGTCGAGACAGATGACCAGACGCTCTGGGGGATCGGTCCAGTCGATGCCCTTCTTCTCGTAGTTGACCGCCTTGAACCTCCGGGCCAGAGAACGGCACAGAGCCCGACGGTGGGCGATGATGAGGATTGGTACGTTCCGAAATGCCTTCTCGATGGCCGTCGTCTTCCCCGTGGAAATCGCCGACTTGATGGCGACGACGAGGGCCGAGTGCCATGCGGAGTTGTCCAGATCCAGGAACCGCTGGTGGGCCTCCAGTGTCTTCTCTCCCTGGGGGGCTCCACCACCATGTTCTTTCTCTCTAAGGGAAGTGGTGGAGCCCCCCTCTCCAGCTACAACCCCATCAAAGACCAAAGATCCAGGATCATGCCGCCCGACGGAAAAGGTATCTACGGCCCCCGAAGGCGTCATCCGAAGCGAGTGCCCGCGAAAACAGTGGATGTGGGGGCGTCCGCCGCCGTGGACCATCGACGCCCCGCGAGCGTCGATCTTTCCTTCCTGTTCGCACCGGGGACACTGGCATCGGATCCCGGCGTCGAGGATGGCTCCGTTCGTGGCCCACGTCTCGATGGGCATGGACCTACCACCCTGAGCCGTGACGATGGTTGAGGTGGGGATCTCTTCTGCCTGCGCATTCCCACGTCGGATGCTTGCGCGTGGAGCCAGTAGGGCTCCGGCTCCCGGTTCTTTGTTACAAAGGGAAGTGGTGGAGCCTCCCCCGGTATCCCGTAGGAGCCTGTGTGCCCCTTGGATCGTCGCTTCATCCGCCTCGAACCTCGCTGCGCGAAGCGCCCGAGCCACCTCTGACAGTTCGGCGGCTGCCGACTCGGTGGTCTGCACCTTGTCGGACCGGATCCGCTGCTCGCATCGCTCCGCGAGACGATAGACCTCGACGGTCCGTTCGATGGCCTCGTCGCCCTCGATGCCGATGCGCTTTCCGTAGTAGAGCACTGCGTCCAGGTAGTCTTCGGGGGAGGTTCGAGCCGATGTATCTGCTCGGAGTATCGGTTGGATTCGTACCCGTTCGTCCTCGCCGTAGGGTGTTCGGGCGACCACACCAGGCGTCCGCATCAGGCGGCCTGGGTTATTGATCGCGGTGTCGCCTGCGAACATAGCGATCTGAGCGTTGACGATGCGGTTGAATAGCTCTCGGTCGGAACAGCCTTTGGCAGCCTCCAGCCGGCGGTCGAAGACGGGGTATGCGTGCATCGACTTGCCGCCGACAACCAGACTGGGTTCGGCACGGGCTGCGACGATTGACTCAGGCCGTGTATCGCCCGAGAGGGTGAGCAGGGCGAACCTGTATCCGGTCTTGGCCTCGAATTCGGCGTAGAGGGCCGCCTGCTCGTCCAGGGGTAGGTGGTCGATCTCGATAGGGCTTGTCACCAGCCAAGGGATGCCCTTGTCCTGCAAACCCAGGTGCTTCACCCGGATCTTGTGCCGTAGGTCGGAGTACGTGCGTTGCGCCACCTGCTCGACGTACTCGCGGCTGTATGGGGCCGGGATGAAGAACGACCCCGGCTCTCCTTCCTTCGCCCAGCCAGCCCACAGGAGCAAGTCCGGTTTGTCCGGCTCGTCCATCTCGTTCAGGTAGGCACGTCCCCTCGTCGGCCGGAGAAGTTCAGCGTCTACGCCGAATAACCCCGTGTGACCTGGCAGGGGTGCGGTGAGCACGTCCAGGGCCTGTTTTGAAGGAACGTCTCCATAGAAGACGGTGCGCAGCAACTCGGCGGGGTTGCCCTGGGTGATGTCGGACGAAACCGAACTGGACGGGTGTTCAGTTTTCTGTTCGCCGCGTCCAACTCTTACGGTATCATGTGGAAAGTACGCATCGGTCATTTCTGACTCCGACGACCGCCGCTCCCCAGGGCTACGAACTCACCGGGGCGGCGGTCGTTGCGGTTCTGTGGTTCAGCTCGTCCTCGCCCGGAGGGCCTCCAGTAGCTCGTCGCGGTCAAACCGCCATCCGTTGCCCACGAAGAAGCCTGGGACGATTCCGTGGCGCGCCCATTTCGCCACCGTCTTCTCGTGAAGCCCCAGGATGCGAGCCGCCTCTGAGGTCCGAATCAGAACCGGAATTGCAGGCGTTCTCTCGGGATCGGTCGTCTTGGCCGTTGCGTTCATGGAAACCTCCGTCTCTCACTCATTAGGGGTCGCTATAGGGAAGCCATCGTAAATAACTTGCCTCCACACGCTACCCACCAGCTCCGGCTAGCCGCCGTCGAAATCGATCAAGCCTGATGGGAGGGCAGGGAAACGGCCCTTCAAGGGGAGAGAGAAAGCGGGGCCGCTGAAAAACTGGATCGGGTATGCCGGACGGCACGCAGGAGCGCGTCGGAACACGCCGAAAGACACCGAAACGCAGAAACCGTCCAGAAGATCCCCGTTGAAGGGGGGTTGAGGTGCTTCAACCGTGGGGGTTCAGCGCGAAGGCCGGTCCAGCAGCGTGATGTCCATTATCGGGGAGATGCTTCCGTTCGCGGTGAGCTGGGTAGAGTCCTTTGTCACTAGACAGGAGGACACGATGACCGCCAAGAAAAAGACGTCCAAACCGAACCGCCAGACCACATCTGGCACTGCGAACCAGACTGCCCCGAACACCACCACGAACAAGGGCGCTCCGGCGACCACTCAGGACAAGACGGCTCCGATGCCCACTCCAGACAAGACGGCCCCAGGCCCCGTTGGCAAGGCCGCAAGCACCGACGCCGTCGAGGTGGTGCTCCGAGTACGGCCAGCGGTTCGGGACCAGTTCTCAGCACTCTCCGTCATCCACCGGCTGTCTGCTGAGCAGATGTTCGTTGCGTGGGTGACAGCAGAGGCTGGGAGCCTGGAACCGGAATACGGCTCCCCCCTTCGCAAGCTCCAGGGGAGGTAGATGCTGTTGGCCTCCAGGACCGCAATAACGCCTCGCGTCGAGGTCACCGCAAGGGGCCTACAAGAAGAAGCCCTCACCGCCCTGCTGGTCAGCGCAGTCGAAGCCATCCAGCACGGTGAAGAGGGTGGCCTGCTGGATGACCTGGACGAGATTGCGGACGTCTTGTCCGACCAGGTGTTCGACGAGGGCGCGTCCGGTCTGCAAGCCATCCCGAGTGTCGGCTACGCGGAGGTCACGGTCCTCGATCTGTTCCGGGACCACGAAGGGGGTATCCGCATCTGCGTCTACCGCGAGCCCGCCACCGACGTCTACGTGGATAGTGCCCCTCGAAGCGAGACAGCCATCGACACGCTGCTCGACGACCTCGTGGATGGACTCGACGATGGCGATGCGGCAGACGACGGGAGGCCGGAGGTCGTCCGCTGCCGACCCGGACGGCCCAGGAGGTCGAGATGACCTCGATCTACGACAGGCTCTCTCCCGATGAGCGTGCCCACCGCCGCGCCTCGATGAGAGGACAAGGCTGGACCGATCCTCGCGATTTCGGTTCGACGCTGGGCGAAGTACATCTGGTGTGTCCCGTGGCCGACGGCGCCGTCATGCGGAGGGATTACTGCTGGGAGAGGTGCCCCAGCGAGGTGCCGGTATCGGAGTGCCCCCGCCGACGGGAGGATCCCGAGTGGTGGTGGTCCAGCCTCATAGCCACCCAGGGCTCCTTCGATGATGGCCTGGAGTCTCCAGCTACGGCCGACGACCTCGAAACGGCTGTTGAGCCTGATGCTCAGCCAGAGTCTGAATCCCCGACGACAGGCGTTTCCAGGAAGCGGCAGAGGGGGAAGATCAGAAATAAGAAGCCGGATCCTGCCGCCGTGGACGTGTTCGACCTGTTCGGAGCTGGGTAGGCGGCGTGCTCAGACAACCACTAGGCGAAGGATGACCGCCCGGACTGAGGACGATTCCAGGGTGGACCGAAATGGAGCCCTTACGCCCCACCGTTCGAGCCGTTTCGATCCGGCCCTTGTGATCTGCGTCCGAGTGGGATTTCAGGCGGTAGGTTGGAGAGGCCCTTTTGATCCAGCCTCTTGGTCAGCTTCACGAAGGTGGCGGGCGAGCGTTCCACGGGGCACGTCCAGCATGACTGAAACGCGACGAAGGCTGTGACCCTGGGCGAGTAGTTCCCTCGCAGCCTCCACGGGCACAGAGCGGCGAGGCCGGCCTACGTGCCTCCCCTGGCGCCGGGCACGAGCCATACCGGCCTTGGTTCTCTCGATCAGCAGATCACGCTCGAACGCGGCGAAGGCACCGACGATGGCGAGCATGAGCTTGCCTGTGGCGGAGACGGTGGATATCCCAGGATCGCGGATGCTCTCAAATCCCACCCCGTAGCCGGAGAGCTGGTCAAGGAGTTGGAGCAGGTGCGGTAGGGACCGCCCCAGGCGATCAAGGCGCCAGCACACCACCGCGTCGAATTCACGGTCCTTCTTCGCCGCTGCTGCTGCCATCATGGCGTCGAGTTGCGGCCGGTGGTCCTTGGCCCCGCTGAAACCGACATCTGTGAACTCCGAGACGACAAGCCAGCCACGGGTTCGGGCGGCCTGGTGGATCTCATCAATCTGTAGACCTGGATCCTGGTCCTCGGTGGACACACGGCAGTAGGCAGCGACCCGAAGAGGTTTGTGGAGTTTCCGGCTATCGGTCATCAAGTTCACCTCCAGCGGCCCAGAAGTTCCGACTACGGGGCCTGCTGCCTCTACTACGCGGTCCAAAAGGGTATGAAACCGATTTTGGGCCACCTTCTCGACAAGAGCCAGGCCAAGGTTCCTCGATCCACACCCAGAAACGCTCGGAAGTTGGCAGATCGGGACTCCGAAGGGTCTGATAAGTGACGTTGAAGACGTATGATAAATGCCATGCAAAAATTGACCGTCCATGTAGCCAAACTGGCGCCTTGCCTTCAAGAATACGGGCTGGACGCTTGACGCTACCGCTCTGCATGATCACAATAATCGCACTTAGTAAATCTGAGAAAGGCAAGGCGTCATGAGGTTATTTTCGAGTCGATCCGGACAGCGAGGCCCGCTGATGGCGGCAAAGGCGTGGATGATCTTGGTGAGCTATGCAACACACGGCCAACCGATCACCTACCAGCGCCTCGCGGAACTCGTCGGCATGGGCCAGACGGCCAACACCATCACCAACAACGCCGTGATCTACGTCATGGCCTATTGCGTGGAATCGGGCCTCCCCCCGCTGAATTCCATCGTTTGCAACCGTCACAAGGGCGAGCCGGGGCACGGCATCCCAAACTGGGGGCCGTTGTTCGACGTCTTCGACCACGATTGGTACGACGTATGCCCCCCTACCCCAAAGGCTCTACGCGACGCGAGACAGGCGTGGAGTGCTCGCCAGTAGGCGGGTAGCGGACAATCGCGCCGATGGACTTGGCATCGACGCACTACACCTGCCGAACCCTGCTCTCGTATCCAGCCTTCCTCGCCATGCGGATCCACTTCTTCTCCGATGTGACCACCACATGATCGTCGTCGATTGCGTAGTTGAATAGCTCTATGTCGCCACTGTCGTTCTGTTCGGGCAGAGCCCCTTCGGTGAGAGCACGAATCAGGTACTGCGTGTAGACCGCACCGAAGCAGGCCGCCTTTTCCAACGCCGCGAGCAGGACGGGCACCTGCTCTTTGGATGGGGCCACGGAAGCCCTCTTCGCCTTGCCGAACGCTCTGTACTGGCTTGCACTCAGAAGGTCCATGAACCAATCGAACGTCTGCGTCCCGGCCAGGAAACTCTCCTTGTCCTTGCCTCGAAGTCTGGGAACCGTCGGCTTTCGCTTTGCCGGATCGCGCTCGTACCAGCTCTCGAACTTTGGGATTTCTGCCTTCATCACGGTGAGCATGTCGTCTACCCACTTCTCTTCCGTCGAAGTTCGCCATGAAGCGGCAGCCGAGATGCTGACTCGACGAACGAGTCCAGACGGATAGTCGCGAACTCCCGCCCGTAGGTCTTCCATGTTGACGCTTTGGCTCATGGCCAACACAGCCTGTTTGAACGAGAAGGGCGGCTCTTCCAACTCGTAGCCGAACAGTGTCGTCAAGAAGGACTCAGGGTCGGGCAGTTCCTGTGCGCTCGTGTCGAGGATCGCCTGGGAAGCCGCCTTCCGGTCACCATGCGTTCGGTCCGACCACTTCCCGGCTAGCTCTAGCACGACGACTGGCGAGTAACAGATCCGCTCGCCGGCGCCCTCGACGGCGGCCGCATCGAGTTTGCCAAGGCCGATGTTGTAGAAGACGTTCGTATCGCAGATGAGCTTCGTTGCCATTGGACGCCCTCGCTGCTGCACGGCAGCCTATCACGCGGCTTTGTGAGCCCTCGCCCGCCACGCAGTCATGGCCCTCTGCACTGAGGCGCCCAGGTCCAAATGGGCCTCCCGGACGGCCATGTGAACTATCTCGACCCCTGGGGGGTGTCTCGCCGTTTTCCCCCGCGTATTGATCTACATGGAGGCCCCCGGTATGGCGCCGGAAGGGCCGACTGACACTGACCCGAGCATCATGGGCCGCCTACATCGTTCGTGACCGGGTTCGCACCGCCTTTGTCGCTTCCCCTCGTCCTGGGAGGCGGCGTAGGCACCGGAGCGGACCATGTCCACGGACAAGAAGGATAGGGTGGCCGAACGTAGCCGGTCACGAAGAGCCGACAAATTTCACGGGACTGCGAAGTCTCACCCCCCCGATCTGCCGCGTAGTAGGGGCGGAGGCGTCTGCCCGGCTGGCGGTGGAGACAGAAGCGCCAACTCCGAAAGCCGGACGCCCAAGGAGAGGTTGGACGACGACGTGCTGGGATTGCTCGCCGAACTGATCATTGCCCGCATCGAGGCGGGGTCATGACGGCGACGACCTTCCCCGACCCAACCACCATCGCCGACGAGATGATCGTCGCCGGCTACGTCCGTGTGACCCGCGAAGAGAGCTATAGGGGGGATAGCCCGGACAACCAGAGGAAGCGGTTCCAGGAGATCGCCGCGAAAGAAGGCTGGCAGAACGCTCACGTCTTCGGCGAGCCGGGCCACAGGAAGGGCGAGTGGGGAGAAGACCGTCGCCCGGCTCTCGCTGCCCTGATGCGGCTCGCACGAGCCGGTCGCGTGCAAGCCGTCGTTGTCCGGCACCTTGACCGGCTAGGCCGCAAGCCGATCTTGGAACCCCTTCTGAGGGAACTACGGGACCACGATGTAGAGATTCGCACATTCAGCGGTCCCATCGACTTCGACACGGCTCAGGGCGAGGCGATGGTCGGGATGCAGGCGGTGTTCTCCCGGCTGGAAATCCGCCTCACTGCTGAGAGGGTTCGTGAGAACCGTCGCCGAAAGCTGGTGGAGGGATATTGGCCCGCCAAGGCACCTTACGGGTACACATCCCAGGCGCGGTTTCAGCGTCAACAGTTCGACCTTCACAGCGACGGGAACCTCGCTCGCGAAGAGGCTCAGAAAAAGTACCCCCGACCGGGCGTGCTGATTGTGGACGAGGACGAGGCCATCGTCGTTCGGATGATCTTTGACCTTGTGCTGCAAAGGCGTTGGGGCAGCCTCCGCATCGCACGCCACCTCCACGCGAGCGGCATCCGCTACCGCAACGGGTCGAGGTGGCGCCCTCAATACGTTCGGCGGATATTCCGAGATCCGAAGGTCGCTGGCTGGACTCACTTCGACGGATCCTCATACGAGAAGCACAGGGCAAGTCGAGCACCCGCCCATCGCCAGAAGTTGTTCGACGGCAAGCACGAGGCCATCATCGACCGGACCAAGTGGGCGGCTGTGCAGGCCATCATCGACGGCCGGAACGAACTCCGTGTCGCGACCCAGGAGACGGCCCGCGTCTACCCGCTTCGAGGCAGCCTGTTTGACCGACATGGACATCGACTGCGAGGCAACTCGTCGGGGAGGGATGCTCCCCGGTGCTATGCCTGTGCAGCAACGGAAGATTTCGACTCGCCTTGCGGCACGCCCAGGATCCCGGCGTCTGAGATCGAGGACGCTGTCCGGGATTTTCTCCGTGGTCTGCTGGAGGAACCCACTCAGGTTTCCCTTCTTGTTGACGTAGTGAACAAGCGCCTGATGGCGGGGGCTCCGGGTCGTGAGGAAGAGGCCCAAAAGCTGAGAGCCAAGGTGTCGAAGCTGGAGGAGGATCGGGCACGCGCTCTTCGCCGGTCAGCCGATGCTCCCGACGACCTGGCCGACGTATACGCGGAGTCAGCCCGGATGCTGAGAGCCGATCTGGAACGAACCCAGGAGTTGCTGCGCGAGGCAGAGGTGAACGTCCAGCCGAAGTTGATTCGGAAGGTGGACGACACCGTGGTGGCGAAGTACCTCCAGGAGATCCTGGATGGCCTCGATGGCGAGTTGGAGGACTACGCACGGCTTATTGAGCGACTTCGGCAAAGCCACGGGATGCGGGTAGTCGTCATCCGTCGCCACAGAGCGCGAATCTCGATGGACCTCGACCCGGCGTCGTTGCGGCAGAAGAAGACCCTCGCCAACCAGGGACTGCGTCTGGTCCAGGGAGGCGAATCGACCCTCCCCCTCGTGGTCGAGGTGCAAGTCGGCGAACCCCGGAAGATAGTGGATGAGTGGGTCGCCGCACAGCAGGGGAAGCACATCTGCGCGTGTGGGTGTGGTGGGGTCATCAAGGTGCTGCCGAAGCACCACGCTCCGGGCGTCGGCATCCCGAAGTTCATCCTGGGGCACCACAGGATGCACATGACCGAGTTCGTGGATTCCCTAAATGCCGACGGTTACCTCACCGTCGGCCAGGCGGCGGTGGAGTTGGGAGTCTCCGAGAACACCCTGCGCCGCGCTGAGGAAAAAGGACGGGTCACGCCGGAACGACGACCCTGGGGCGGCCGTGAGCCGATGCGTGTCTACCGACGGGACGACCTTCCGGTGCTTAGGAAGAGGCTGGACGATGCAGGTTTTCGTTTCCGTGACGACGCGGTCGCGATGATCACTCTCCAGGTGGCCGACGAGCTGGGGGTTGCCGAAAACACCATCCGCAAGTGGGAGCGAGACGGTCGGATTCCAGTGGTTCGACGGGACACCTGCAATCGGCGAATCTACCGGGCCGAAGACGTGGCGGCCATCAGGGAGGCCCTGGCCGGTGCAGAGGACCGGGATAGGAGGGTGCTGGAGGCCGAAGGACTCATCACCCGGCAGCAGGCCCAGGACATGCTTGGCATCGGGCACAGGTCCATGCAGCGGCTGATCAAGGCCGGGAAGGTGGAGCCGGTGTGGGTGGTGTTGCCTTCGTGCCGGAGACGGCGGCAGTGCTTTCGTCGGGGGGAGGTGGAGTCGTTCAGGTCGCAGCGGCGAGCATGACGGCCTTTCGAGCGAGCCGGTGCTGGTGGTATCCTTCGCTCCTGGGAGGCCAACATCATGCGCTTGAACTACCTCTACCTACTCGCTGTCTTTGGAATCGTGTTCATTCTCGTGGGTTGCCCTACAGGGGACGATGATGACGCCTCGGGTGACGATGATGACGTTACGGGGGACGATGACGACACCACCGGTGACGACGACACGGGGGATGACGACACCGGAGATGACGATGTATCCGACGATGATGATGCGGGCGATTGCCTGCAAGTGGTGGCAGACGAAGACGAAGGAGCGGAAGGAACGGTAGACAACCGGACTATCGACCTATATGACGCGAACATGAATGTTCTGTTGAATGAACCTCAACGTTGCAGACCGTCACACATAAAGCATGATCGCCAGTGTGCTCCG
>CAZDDH010000178.1:0-435 GCA_964504165.1 uncultured Rickettsiales bacterium
TCGTTGTCCGCGTCGTCGATGCCCCCGTCGCAGTTGTTGTCGATGCCGTCGCCGCAGATCTCCGTATCCCCGGGGACGGTGTTGGCGTCGCTGTCGTTGCAGTCGTCGTCGCAGGTGGAGTAGCCGTCCCCATCTGCGTCGTCGAGGTTCAACTCCGCGTCCGTGTCGTCGCAGTCGCCGTCGCAGGTGGACCAGCCGTCGCCATCCTCGTCCACCTCGTCGTCGTCCAGCTCGCCGTCACAGTCATTGTCTGCGCCGTCGCATACCTCTTCCGCGTCCGGATTGGTGTCCGGATCCGCGTCATCGCAGTCCCCCTGGCAGACGTTGAAGCCGTCCCCGTCCAGGTCGTCGTCGAAGCCCTCGTCGATCTCGTCGTCGCAGTCGTTGTCGATGCCGTAGCACAGCTCGGGGGCGCCGGGGTAGATTTCCCCGTCC
>CAZDDH010000178.1:445-18198 GCA_964504165.1 uncultured Rickettsiales bacterium
TCGTTGCAGTCCCCCTCGCACAGGTAGACGCCGTCCCCGTCCTCGTCCACCTCGTTGACGTCCCAGACGCCGTCGCAGTTGTTGTCCTGGCCGTCGCAGACCTCCTCGGCGTCCGGATTGACGTCCGGTTCGTTGTCGTTGCAGTCCCCGTCGCAGGCCGTCCAGCCGTCCCCATCCTCGTCTTCGTCTTCTGTCGTGAGGGGGTCACAATCATTGTCCACGCCGTCACACAGCTCGGGGGCGCCGGGGTAGGTGGTGTCGTCGTAGTCGTCGCAGTCTCCGGCGCAGGACGAGTAGCCGTCCCCATCGATATCGGCGTTCTCGTCCGTGTTCGGATCGCAGTCGTTGTCGATGCCGTCGCATAGCTCGGGAGCGCCCGGGTGCACCGTGTCGTCACCGTCGTCACAATCGAGGTCGTTGGAAGAGTGACCGGCTGGCTGATCGCAGGCCTGCTCGGTATCACCGGGGTCCCCGTATCCGTCGCCATCGTCGTCGGCATACCAGGTGCTCTGGCCGATGACGTCCGGGTCCGAGTCATCCACCAGCCCGTCGCAGTCGTCGTCGATGTTGTTGCAGTACTCGGGGGCGGCCGGATGCACGGCGGCGTTGCCGTCGTCGCAGTCCGAGGAGTTGGTCACGTATCCCGCTGGCTGTGTGCAACCGGTGGTCGTCGAACCCGGGTCGCCGTAGCCGTCGTTGTCCGCGTCCTCGTAGTAGGTGTTGGCGCCACCGTTCTCGTCGATGGAGCCGTCACAGTCGTTGTCCACACCGTCGCAGACCTCGGGGGCGCCGTCGTAGACGTCGTCGTCGTAGTCGTCGCAGTCGCCATCGCAGGGCATCATGCCGTCGCCGTCGAGGTCGAATTCGTTGGCGCCGGTGCCGCCGTTGCAGTTGTTGTCCTCGCCGTCGCAGATCTCCGACGCGCCGGGGTAGGTGTTGGCGTTGCCGTCATCACAGTCCCCGGAGCAGGCGGTGTAGCCATCGCCGTCCGCGTCCACGCCGACGTTCTCGTCCACCGTCCCGTCGCAGTCGTTGTCCACGCCATCGCACTGCTCCGGGGCGCCGTCGTAGGTATCCACGTCGTTGTCGTCACAGTCGCCTTCGCAGGGCATCATGCCGTCGCCGTCCGTGTCGTACTCGTTGGCTCCGGTGCCGCCGTTACAGTTGTTGTCCTCGCCGTCGCAGATCTCCGACGCGCCCGGATGGGTGTTGGCGTTGGTGTCATCACAGTCCGAGTAGTCACTCACGTAACCCGCCGGCTGGAAACACGCCGCCGTGGAGACCATCGCGTTGCCGTACCCGTCCCCGTCGTCGTCCTCGTACCAGCTCGTGCCGCCGGAGAGGGACGGGTCGTTGTCATCCACCAGCCCGTCGCAGTCGTTGTCCTGGTAGTCGCAGACCTCCGAGGCACCGGGGTTGATCGCCGCGTCCGCGTCGTCACAGTCCAGGGCAGAGCCGTTGGGGCAGCCGGCGGATCCCGGGTTGCCGTAGCCGTCGCCGTCGTTGTCCTGGCATTCCGGGCCACCGAGGATCAGGTAGGACTGGCCCGCCGAGGTATCGCCGGCGCTGTTGTCCGGGGCGGCGATGAGGAAATCGCCGTAGCTGTCGTTGTTGACGTCACCGGCACCGGCCACGGCCCAGCCGGACCCGTCGTTGATGGCCTCGCCGATGAACGATGCGTCCGAGATGCCCAAGCTGGCGTTCATCGACCAGCCGGATGACGCCCCGAAGATCAGGTAGGTCTGGCCGGCGTTGTTGAGCATATCGTCGCTCTCGTAGGCGCCGATGAGCAGGTCGTCGTACCCGTCGCCGTCCACGTCGCCGGCTCCGTCCACGGAGAATCCCGAGCGGTCGTTGTTGGCCTCGCCGCGGAAGGAAGCATCGGCCGACGACAGGTCCACGTCCATCGACCAGGCTCCACCGTGGCCCAGTACCAGGTAGGTCTGACCGCGCAAGGTCCCGCCGTCGTCGCTCTCGTAGGCGCCGATGAGCAGGTCGTCGTAGCCGTCGCCGTCCACATCACCGGCCCCGGCGATGGCCGACCCCGACAGATCGCCGCCGGACTCGCCGATGAAGGAGGCGTCGGCGCCGGACAGATCGATGTCCATGCTCCAGCCGCCGGCGCTACCCAGGACCAGGTAGGTCTGGCCAGCCGTGCTGCCACCGTCGTCGTCCCCGGGGGCGCCGACGATCAGGTCGTCGTAGCTGTCGTTGTTCACGTCTCCTGCACCGGCAACGGCCGTCCCGGACCAGTCGTTGCCCGATTCGCCGATGAAGGAGGCGTCCGCGGTGGAGAGGTCGTGGTCCATGGACCAGCCGCCCGAGCCACCGAGGATCAAGTAAGTCTGGCCCGCAGCCGCACCGCCCTCGCCGTTTTGCGGTGCACCGATGAGGAAATCATCGTACCCATCGCCGTCCACGTCCCCCGCGTCGCCCAGGGCCAACCCGGCGATGTCGCCGGATGATTCGCCGATGAAGGAGGCATCGGCGTTGGACAGATCCGTGTCCATGTTCCACCCGCCGGAGGAGCCCAGGATCACGTAGACCTGCCCCGCCTCGGCGCCGCCATCGTCGTCGTAGGGTGCGCCGATGATGAAATCGTCGTAGCTATCGCCGTTGACGTTGCCTGCCGCCGAGACAGCCGTCGCCGAGCGGTCCCCCATATCCTCACCGAAGAACGACGCGTCGCTCGCCGCCAGATCCTCGTCCATGGACCAGCCGCCGCTGCTTCCCAGGATCAGATAGGTCTGGCCGGCGGCGCTGGCACCGCCCGAACTGTTGGGAGCGCCGATGATGAAATCGTCGTACCCATCGCCGTTGACGTCCCCAGCTGACGCCAGGCTGAACCCCGAGTTGTCGTTGTAGCTCTCGCCCTGATACGACGCATCCGCGCTGGTGACCCAGCTGTCCAACGACCAGCTGTGCGCGTACTGAGACCATGCCCAGGCGAGCGCGCACGCAGCGGCTCCCGTGATTAACTTGGACCAGGTAGTCATAGAACTCCCCTTCTACTTGGATTCTACCGCTTTGGCGGGCTGGCGACAGCAAAGCAATCCGGATTGGGTAAGGGGACGGTAATTGAGGGCCCCCATGGCCACGGGTGAGACTGGGGCATCTTATGGAGGCAATCATCATGACGTTCACGATCCAGACCCTCTCCCGAACCCTGGCCCTGATCATCACCTTCACCGGCCTGTCGCTGGCGGGCTCCGGCTGCGTCATCTACATCCCCGATTTCCTGGATGACGATGACGGACCGGACCACGGCCCCGACGACGACGATTACGCGCCCGACGATGACGACACGGACGACGAGTGCACCGACGGGGACTGTGTGACCCACGGCGGCGACCAGTCCTGTAGCTGCGACGACGAGTGTTGTGACATGGAGTGTGATGTGGATGAAGGGATGAGCTGCGCCGTGTCCTGTGCCGAAGGCAGCGACTGTACCGTGGACTGTGCGGACGCCGGGGATTGCGCGGTGAGCTGTGATTCTTCCGAGTTCTGTGAGGTGGACTGCCAGGACGCGACCTGCGCGGTCAACTGCCCCAACAGCAACTGCGTGGTGCACAACTGCGATTTCCCCATGGAGTGTGTCGTGAGCTGTGGCGACGGTGAGTTGCCGGTGCGGTACGGGGACGACTACGTCTGCGAATAGGAAACCCCAAAAGAAACTGTCGTCGAGTTGAATCAGGCGCGCCCTTGACCCTATACAATGCCGCCCCATGCCCGAGCGGATTCAACGTCTCCTAGCCCATCCTCGCCTGCCCGTGGCCGCGGTCTTGCTCGGGACCTTGCTGGCGTTGCCTTCCCTGTGGGCGCCCCTGGGAATCGATGACTACTTCCACCGCGTGTATCTGCTCGGTGACGAGGAAGCGGACAACATCTACCTGGATCTGTTCTGCTTCGTCACCGGCCCCGAGGGGAACTACGAGGAGCTCAAGGAGATCGGGCTCGTCCCGTGGTGGATCCATCCCGAGCTGAAGCTGGCCTTCTTGCGCCCTGTGACCATCGCGACGCACGTCCTGGACTACCAGTTGTGGCCCGACAACTTCCCCCTGCAACATCTGCATAGCTTGGTGTGGTACGCCCTCGCGGTGTGGGTGGTCTCCTTGCTCTACCGTCGTGTCAGCGTGGTGCCCGCGGCCGCCGGACTGGCGGCGCTGCTCTTTGCCGCCGAGGATGCCCACGCCTTGCCGGCGTGCTGGCTGGCCAACCGCAACTCCCTCGTGGCGCTCACCATCAGCGGCCTGGCGATGCTGGCGTTCATCCGCTGGCGCACGTGCCGCCGGCCCGTGTGGCTGGTGGTGTCCGTGTCCGTCTACGCCGTCGCGCTGTTCGCCGCGGAGGCGGCGCTGGGGATGCTGGCCTACCTCGTCGCTTACCAGCTGACCCTGGACCGGGGGCGTCTGTCCCGGAGGATCGGGGCGCTCGCCCCCTATCTGGCGCTGATCGTCGTGTGGCGAGCTGTATACAGCTCGATGGGATATGGCGCGACGGGCTCGGGACTGTATGTGGATCCGCTGGTCTCCCCGGTAGCCTTCATCGCGGCCGTGGTGGAGCGGATGCCCGTGTTGATGTGGGCCCAGTGGACCCAGCTCCCCACCGAGGTCTGGATGATGGTGCCCAGGGCCGGCCAGCTGGGATGGAGCGCCGCCGGGATGGCCGTCTGTGCGGGGATGCTGGCGCTGTTCCACCGGCAGCTGCGGGAGGAACCCCAGGCGCGGTTCTGGGGCCTGGGTATGGTCCTGGCCCTGGTCCCCGTTTGCGCGGCGTTCCCCGCCGACCGCCTGACACTGTTCGCCGGGATCGGAGCCTTCGGGCTGCTGGCCGGGCAGGCGTCGCGGCTCGGCTGGCTCGGAGGCGAGGCCCGCGGCGAACACGGGCGAATCAGCAGGTTGGCGACAGGGATCCTGCTGGTCCTGCACGGCCTGGTCGCGCTGGTGGCCTTCCCACTGGGTGTGACCAAGATGATGGCCATCGCCGATACCGGGACGCACGTGATGGAGCAACTGCCCAACGATGCCCAGCTCGAGGAGCAGTCGCTGGTGTTCATCAACGGCAACGAGCTCCTGGTGGCGTACGTCATACCGGTCCGCGAGATGACCGGCGGCGCCGTACCTCGCTACACCTCCCAGCTGGCATCGATGCAGGACGTCAACCGGGTGACCAGGGTGGACGAGAACTCACTGGAGATCCGGCCGGATCTCGGATTCCTGGCCCAAGGTGGCGATCTGCTGATGCACGACACCAAGCTCCCCTTCGTGGTGGGCCAACGCATCCGGTGGCCGGCCTTCGACGCCACCATCCTCGAGATCACCCCCGACGGCCGGCCCGCGAACGTGCGATTCCAGTTCGATGTCCCCCTCGAAGACCCATCGCTGCGTTGGGTCTACTGGCAGGATGGAGTGCTGCAGGGCTTCCCGGTGCCCGCCGTGGGGGAGACGGTTGTCGTGGAGCCCTCGCTGCCGACACTGGTGTTCGGGGACACGGTTCTCTACCCGCGCTGATCGGGCTAGGGATCTTCGAACGTCTCCAACGGCTCCAGGGCGTCCAGTTCAATCTCGTCCAGGTGTAGCTCTTCTGCCGGTCCGGCCGGCAGGGCGAAGAGGGGTGAGTGGTGGAGGTGGATCTCAGCCGCGTATTCCCCGGACTGAAAACGCAGCGTTTGCGGGAGGCGGGACTGCTCACCCGCTTCGCGGATCGATTGCAGCCAGTCCGACGCCCCGTTGCCGTTGCCGGCGTCCGCTGGCTTGTCGGACCACCCGATCCCCACCCGGGGCGAGACCACCAGCCCGGGGATGTGGAACGCCTGGATCTCCGCGGCGTACTTGTTGCCGATGGGCATCAGCCAGGAGTTCTCCGTCAGCTGGACGGCGTCCGTGGACCTCACCGCGGCGCGCAGCGCGAGCCAGATGGCACCCAGCACCAGCCGGAACCGCTCGGCGGGGATGCCGTGGCGGTCCTGAACGGACCAGTTCACCTGACGGATGGCCAGATCGCTGGGGCTCATGTGGCAGTCGTAGAAATCGGCCCAGCGGGCTGGATCGACGGCCTCCTTGGCCTTCATCGGCAGGTACAGCAGATCGTCATCGGGCTCATCGAAGGAGAGGGTGGCGTGGATCTCCGTCAGCCGTGTCCCCGGACGGCTGCGGGCGTAGCCCACCGGCGGCACGGCCACCAGACTGAGCCAGGACGGGGACAGCTTGACGACCTGTGAGATATCGCCGGCGCCGGTCGTACGGCGGACCAGCTCGGCCCGCATCGACCGCTCCGCCCACTCCCGGGCGTAGATCCCCTGTTCGCCCTCCAGCCAGCTTCCGCTGCTGCCTTCCCGGTAGGAGTAGCTTTCCAGGGACCATGGATCCATCTTGCGTTCGACCCAGACCTCCGGGATCTGGGCCGAGAGCAAGGCGCGCAGCGTGGCGCGCCAGTCCTCGACATGGGTCGAGGCGGCGGGCCGCAACGCGCTGGACCAGATCAACGAGGCGCGGGCGTGGAGGTACTCGATGCGGCGCTCCCCAACCGGATCCAGCCGATCGATGAGCTGGACCAGGTAGGGATCGTCGGCGAAGTGGAAGAGGGTCCAGTCCTTTGTCTCCTCCGTGATCATCTCCATGGCGTTGGGCTCGACGTCCACGTGCACCATCTGGGCGCGGCCGCCGGCGATCTTCTCCTGTCCGGGCGTGGGATTGAGCAGGTGCAGGACGCCATCGACGATGGCCGCCGATGCCCGGTAGGGCCGCCGGGTGGCGCGGTCCACCCGTTGCCGCCAGCGGGCCCTGTCTTCCACCGGGAGCTCCAGGCCCAAACGCTCGGCGAGGGTCGCGGCCGTCGGGGTGTCCAGCGCAAGGCCCATGGCAACTCGTGTGACCCGGCGCCAGCGGGTGCGCTCCAGATCGATGGGGGGCTGCTGGCCGATCTCCGGTTCGGTGGCCAGCCAGCACATCACGCGGTGTAGCTCGACACCGCGCAGCCCGACGATGGCCTTGCGCGCAGCTTTGAGGGACACCTCGTCCGGCTCGCTGACCACCTCTTGCTGCACCGCCGGCAGCCCGGGCAGCAGACCACTGCGGGCAAAGATGCCAAACGCATCCATGGGTTCGAAAGCCAGGGCGCCATCCTCGATGGACAGGGCCACCCAGCGCTCGAAGGGGTCCAGCCGCCAGGGGGCCGCGACCAGCGATCCTTCCGTCGCCATGCTGCGGACCAACGCCTCGCCGGCAACGGCGTCCTCGGTGCGGTGGATGTTGGAGGCCCCCACGGTGTCGTCCCAGCTGCGGGGGACCTGCTCGTATTGGTTCTCCCGGACGATGAGATGGACGGGCCTCAGCGTCGGTTGGGCCTTGAGCTGGGCTTCGAGGACGCGGAGGCAGGGTTTGATCTGTTTGATGGTGAACAGCGTCAGGTCGATGACGACCAGCGCCTTGCCGTCACCCAGCGACTCGATCTCACCGGTGGTGTACTCCAGCAGGCGTTCCTGGTCCTCCGGCGAGAAACCCAGCACGTCCAGCAGCAGCGCACCCCGGCGCCGGTCCTCGAAGAAGAACTGGAAACCCACATCGCGCCCCTTGTAGAGGCGGGAGAAGTGGCTCTCCACGGTGGGCGGTTTCCAGCGATTGGGGTCGAACCGCTCGAGCCATTCGAGGGCCAGCGCCTGGTGAGTACAGCCCCGCTCTGCGCGGATGTTCTCGATCTGGCGGGCGATGGTACGATTGAACTGCTGTCGGTTCATGGGCGTTCCCGGATTGGAGATTGATCTGCCAACGTATTTGCTTCCCTCTTTAGCAATACAGCACACCGTTTGTGCTCCGTGAAGGGAAGAAAGCTTGCACGGCAAGCGAACTTGCACTGTTGCTTGCAAGACTGGGCGCCTCGCAAGTTGCATGCAAGATGAGGAGCGATGATGTCCTACCGGAGCATTGCGTTAGATCCCTGAACGCCCGAGCCGGGTGGTATCCTTGGCCCCATGAGGTGGGAAGCAGGCTACACACGATGGCTGATCGGTCTGGTGTCCGCAGGCCTGCTCCTGCTGGGGGGATGCGAGCGGGACTGCCCGTTCCTCGAGGATGGCGTCTGCGACGAGCCGGTCAACTGCCCGCTGGGCACGGACGAGGTGGATTGCATCGATGCCTGTGACAGCGGCGAGAACCTGCACCTCTTCGCCGCAGCGTGTGCCCACCGTGATCCCCCTGCCGAGCCCACGGATGACGGGGACCCCAGCGGCGGCGACCGGCACCTCACCGGGTCCTTCGATGGGCGGATCTCGGTACCGTCCGGCGAGTGGCTACCCAGCAACATCGACCGGCACTACACGCTGCACGTGCCCGCCTCGTACGATCCGGGCCGCTCCCACCCGCTGGTGATCATGATGCCGGGGCATCGGGTCTCCCACTACGATCTGCCCAGCTACACCGAGCTTCCGCGGGCGGCGGACGAGCTGGGCTTCATCGTCGTGTTCGCCGAGCAGCAGTACCGCTGGGACGGCGAGAATCGCTGGGCCTGGTGGACCGACTGGAACTGGGACGGGCAGGCGGACTCCAACCCCGATCTGGACTACCTGCGGGTGATCATCGACGTGGTGTCGGACGGGTACAACGTGGACCGCAGCCGGATCTTCCTGGCCGGCCACTCCCGGGGCGGGGCGATGGCCTTCATCGGCTCGCTGGAGCTCAGCGACATCGTCGCCGGCGCCTGCATCCAGTCCGGGTTCACCGAATACAGCTACCTGGATGACCGGCTGAGCTCCTGGGACGGACGCAAGGTCCCGATGGTCTTCGTGCACGGCATCCAGGATCCGGACGTGGGGGTGGGGTACGCGGACGAGATGGTGGAGCGCATCGAGGAGCTGGGCTGGAGCGAGGACGACGACTTCATCTACTACCGCATGGACAACGTGCGGCACGCCTACCAGCCGTGGCTCAATCAGTCCTGGTTTGACTTCCTGGCGGCGCGGCCACTGGCGGGGGAGTAGCCTGTGGCCCACGTACGCCCACATCCTCCCCGCGCCCTGCTCCGCGCCGGGTTGTTGTGTGCCCTGTCGGCGGGCTGGGTCGCCGCCTGGGCCGCAGACAAGCAACCCACCGCCCCCGTCGTGGACCTGGACGCCATGGTGCTCATCGACGACGGCACCTTCCGCATGGGCACGGAGGAACAGACCGCCAGCGACTACGGGGACGCCTGGTTCATCAACCAGCTGCCGGATCACGACGTGACCCTGGAGGGCTATGCCATCGACACCATGGAGGTGTCGGTGGAGCAGTTCGCCCTGTTCCTCACCCACGCTGCCGGCGAGTACCACTACCATCCGGACCAACCCATCGAGCGGGTCACGGACGGCTATCTGCCCATCCCTGGCCGGGAGGACGAGCCCATCCGCTTCGTCACGTGGGAAGCGGCACACCACTACTGCCTGTGGGCCGGCAAGGCCCTGCCCACCGAGGCCCAGTGGGAGCGCGCGGCCGCAGGGGAGGAGGGGCGGACCTATCCCTGGGGCGACGACGGCGCCAGCTGCACCCGCGCCAGCTACTTCACCGGGACCAGCTACTGCAACGACGGCCCGCAGCCGGTGGGCAGCCATCCGGACGGCGACACCCCCGACGGCGTGGCCGACATGGGCGGCAACGTGGCCGAGTGGGTCGCCGACTACTACGGCGAATACGGCAGCGACTCCCTGTCCAATCCCACCGGCCCCGGGGAGGGGACGCTGCGGGTCGTGCGGGGCGGTGGCTTCAACGAGGGGGCCAAGTGGGTGCGCACCCGAGCGCGCCGGGGCGTGGACCCGGAGGTGCGCTCCGCCGGGATCGGGCTGCGCTGCGTCTTCGAGACAGAGGGGACGGATGGGGCGCTGCGCGGCACCCTGACGCCGCCGGCCGACGAGGGCCGCCAGGCCACGGACCGGCCGCTGGCGGATCCGCTGGCGGTCCCTGAGATCCTGGCCCGGGGCATGACCTCACCCACCTCGGTCGTCCGGCTGGACGGTGCGTGGTACGTGCTCGACGTCTCCGAGGGCGTCATCTTCGAGATCGGGGAGTCGGACGGTGTCCCGGCGGTGTTCGCCGAGGGCCTGGAGAGCCCGGCGGATCTGGCGACGGACGGCGCGGACCTGTACGTCACCGATACGGGGGCCGAGGCGTTGTACCGGGTCGGCGCCGGTGGGAGCCTGGAGATCCTGGCGACCGGCGCGGGCCTGGGCCTGCTCGTGGCGGACGGCGGCGAGGTGTTCTACGTGGACGAGGACGGCATCCACCGCCACGACGGCGACGGGATCACCCCGCTGGCAGCGCTGACGAGCGTCACCGACCTGACCCTGGCCGGGGACGACCTCTACTTCAGCTCCGCCGACGGCACGGAGGGCGACGAGCAGGTGGGGCGGGTGCACCGCAGCGGCGGCGCGGTGGAGACCCTGGCCGTCGGCTCGGACATGACCAATAGCTACGACCCCATGGGCGTCGTCCACGACGAGGCGGAGGCGACGACCTATTTCCTGATGCGCAAGGACGGCTGGCCCAGCAATGTGGAGCTGTGCGAGTTCCCCGACGGCGCGGGCAGCTTCTCCTGCTTTGCCCACGCCCCGCCCAAGGCCGGGTATCCGCTGCTCCACGACGGCCAGCTGCTGATGGCGTCCCAGTACAACGTGATCCGCATGGACCCCGCCGACGAGACCTACCGGGTCGTCGGCCCGCTCAGCGAGTCCCGGGGCTTCGCCGTGGCCGACGGCTGGATGGTATGGACCGACGTGGACGATGGCCGCCTCTATCAGCTGGAGTGGTGATCCCCCAAGTGCCGCAGGACAAGCCAGAGAACTGGGACACGGGCGCCGAGACGATCCCCCAGGGGGAAACGGTCGACCCGGCCGGGGAGACGGCCGAATGGACGGGGGACGGGGGCCTGATCCACCCCGGCGTGATGGTCGACGGCTTCCGGGTCATCCGGTTGCTCGGCCGGGGCGGGATGGGCGAGGTGTACCTGGCCCGGGACACGGGGCTGGGGCGCAAGGTGGCCCTCAAGGTCCTGCGCCCCGGTGCCATCGGTTCGCAGGACGCCATCGACCGCTTCGTCCAAGAGGCACGCACCACCGCCCGCTTCAGCCATCCCCACATCATCGCCATCCACGCCGTCGGGCAGTTCGCCGGGCACCCATACGTGGCCCTGGAGTACCTGGAGGGGCAGACGCTGGGGGAGCGCGTTCGCGAGGGGCAGCTGGGCCTGCCCGAGGCCATGCGCATCGGGTTGGCCATCGCCGAAGCCCTGCTGGAGGCCCACCGGCACAAGGTGCTGCACCGGGACCTCAAGCCGGACAACGTGATGATCCCCCGGGACGGCCGCATCCGCGTGCTGGATTACGGGCTGGCCAAGAGGGTCTCCAGCCAGCTGGAGACCCGTGATGGTGAGTCGGTGGACCTCTCGCCGGTGCAGGCGGGGGAGCTGGAGGCGTTCCAGACCCAGGCCAGCGGCGTGCGTGGCACCCCAAATTACATGGCGCCCGAGCAATGGAAGAACGACCCGTGCAGCGGCGCCACGGATGTCTGGGCGCTGGGGCTGGTGCTGCACGAGTTGGTCACCGGCAAGCACCCCTTCTTGCATCTGCGCGACCCATACCAGCTGTGCATGAGCATCTGCGGGAGCGAGCCCATCCCACCCATCAGCGGCGAGTTCCCCGAGGAACTCACCGATCTGGTGGCCCGCTGCCTGCTCAAGGAGCCGGAGCGCCGTCCACCCATCACCGAGATCGTGGAGGTGCTGCAGGATCTGCTGGCCGGCGGCCGCTCCGCCCTCGCCGGGGAGCGCTCGCCCTTCCGTGGCCTGCTGCCGTTCGCAGAACGGCACGCCGATCAGTTCTTCGGGCGTGGCACGGAGATCGCCACCTTCCTGGAGCGGATGCGCGAGGAGCCCTTGCTGCCGGTGGTCGGGCTCTCCGGGGCGGGCAAAAGTTCCTTCGTCAGCGCCGGCGTGATCCCCCGGCTGCGGGAGCAGGGGCGCTGGATCGTGCTGGCCATGCGCCCCGGCCGTCATCCGTTCCGGGCGCTGGCCGGGCGGCTCATCGCCGGTAGCACCGCGACGGGCACCGGATTACACAGCACCCCCGCGTCGATGGGTGCCTCCGGGGCGGACTCGGCGTCGCGCTACTCCAGCGCCGACTTCGTGGAGCTGGACGACGCGGCCAATGATCTGCGGCGGGAGCTGACCCGCTCCCCCACCGCCCTGGCGTTACGGCTCAACACCATGGCCCAGGAGGAGCAGGCGCGGGTCCTGCTGTACGTCGATCAGCTGGAAGAGCTGTACACGCTGGTGCCGGACGAGGAGACCCGCCGCCTGTTCATGGACGCCATCTGCCAGGCGGCGGACGATCCCCAAGGCCCGGTGCGGACGATCTTCACGCTGCGGGACGACTACCTGGGCCGGCTGGCCGGTGAGACCGCCTCCCGGGATGCCCTCAGCCGGGTGACCGTCCTGGGCAGCCCGGGGGTCCAGGCGCTGCGCCAGATCATGACCCGGCCGGTGGCCTCGGTGGGGTACGGATGGGACGACAGCGAACTCGTCGGCGAGATGGTGGCCGCGGTGGCCGGGGAACAGGCCGCGCTGCCCCTGCTGCAGTTCACGGGCCGGCTGCTGTGGGAAAGCCGGGACCGCAAGCACCGTCTGTTGAGGTGGAGGGACTACGAGGAGATGGGAGGCGTGGCGGGTGCGTTGGCGTTCCATGCCGACGAGATGCTCGCCGCCCTGACCCCGGAGCAGATGCGGGCCGCCCGGGAGATCTTCTTGCGGCTGGTGACCCCCCGGGGCACCCGCCAGGTCATGCCGCGGCGCAAGCTCGTCGAGGGGCTGGGTGAGGGGGCGCGGGAGGTCCTCGACCGCCTGATCCAGGACCGGGCCATCGTCGTGCGCAAATCCCGTCGCGTCGGGGGGCGGGAGCCGGAGCTGGAGCTGGCCCACGAGTCGATGATCGAGGAGTGGGGGCAGCTGGCCCGCTGGATCGAGGAGAGCCGCGAGGAGTTGGCCTTCCTGGCCGAGGTGGGGCAGACCGCCGAGCTGTGGGACCGGCGGGGGCGGCGGGCGGAGGAGGTCTGGCAGGGGGAGGCGCTGCACGATGCCCGGCGGGCGCTGAACCGCTGCACGACCCAGGTACCGGACCACATCGTCCAGTTCCTGCAGGCTGGCTCCAGGCACGAACAACGGGTGCAGAGACGGAATCGGACCTTGCTGGCTGCGGGCTTTGTCTTGAGCGTGATGGTGGCGCTGGGATCCGTATGGGCGGCCATCAACCTCGCGGAGCGAGAGCATGAGGCCCAGCAGCAGCGGACGGAGGCGGAGTTCCGTCACGCCGAGGCCCAGCGCGAGGGGGCCAGGGCGGCCCAGCTGAGGGGTGATCTGCTGGAGACCCGTGCCCGCCTTAGGCGATCTCTGGAGATGCAGGATTCCCCGCTGGCTCGGGCGCTGTGGTGGCAGCTGGCCCAGGATCCGCTGCGCTGGGAGAAGCTCCTGGGCGCGGTGCCGTACGACGTCTCGTTCTCCAGCGACGGCGGGACGCTGGCCATCGCCTGTGTGGACCGCACGGTCCAGCTCTTCGACGTGCAGACCGGCGCGGTGCGCACCCTGCGGGGCCACAAGGACCAGCTGCGGTCGGTGGCCTTCTCCCCGGACGGCCGCTACCTGGTCTCCGGCGGCCTCGACGGCGCGGTCCTACGCTGGGAGTTGCCCGCAGGGGAACCGCGGCCGCTGGATGAAGGGGACGGGGCGCTGGTCAAGCTGGCGGTCAGTCCGGACGGCCAGTCGGTGGCGGTCGCTCGGTCTCAGCGCCCGGTAGAGGTCATCGACGCGGACCGCGGAGAGACGCTGCAGGTGCTGGAGGGCCACACCGGTGGGGTCCAGTGGGTGGAGTTTTCCCGGGACGGGCGGGTCCTCGCCACGGCCGGCGCCGACGGCACCATTGGCCTGTGGGATGCGGCCAGCGGCACCCAGCTGCGGGTGTTACGTGGGCACGAGCGCAACGTCACCAGCGTCGCCTTCGATCCGGGAGGCGGCCGGCTGGCCTCGTCCGGTTTCGACGGCTCGGTCCGCATCTGGGACACCGCCTCGGGCGAAGAACTACGGACCTTGCGGGGCCACGCCAAGGCGGTGTTCGGGGTGCAATTCGGCGGTGATGGCCAGCAGCTGGTCTCGGTGAGCTGGGACCGGACCGTACGTATCTGGGACGTGGCCAGCGGCGAGCCCCGCACCGTGTTGCGGGGGCACGAGGACGGCATCCGTACCATGAGCGTCAGCCCGGACGGCTCCACCATCGCCACCGTCGCCCAGGACACCTCCGTGCGCCTGTGGGACATGGAGACCACGGCCCGCACGATCCGCTCGAGGGGGCACGGCGCTGCCGTCCACCTGGTGGCATTCAGCCCCGACGGCGCAGTGGTGGCATCGGCGGGCAAGGACGGTGCCGTACGGCTGTGGGACGTGCGCAGCGGCGATGAGCTCCAGGTCCTCAAGGTCAACGAGGAGTCGGTCAACGGCGTCTTCTTCAGCCCCGATGGCCGGCAGATCGCCGCCTCTGGTGACGACAACCTGATCCGGATCTGGGACGTCTCGTCGGCCACCCCGGTGCGGGAGCTGGTGGGCCACACCCTGCCGGTGATCCAGGTGGAGTTCAGCCCCGATGGCCGGCACATCCTCTCCTGTGCTCCCGACGGTTCACCGCGCCTGTGGGACGCGGCCAGCGGTGCGGCGATCCGTACCCTGGAGGGGGGGACTGAACTGTACATGACGTGCCGGTTCAGCCCGGACAGCCGGGAGGTGGTGGCCTCGGGCTACAGCGGCGTGGTGCACACCTTTGATGTAGCCAGCGGGCGGATCCGTTCCGAGCTGGAGGGGCACACATCGATGGCCTGGGGTTCGGCATACGACCCGACGGGACGCTGGTTGGCCACCGGATCGGACGATCGCACCGTCCGCTTGTGGGATCGGACCGGCGGTGGGAGCCGGGTGCTCGCGGACCTGGTCGGGCGCGTCTACTGGCTCGATTTCCACCCCGACGGGAGCCGCATCGGCGTCCCCACCTCGGACGGCGCGTTGATCCTGGACGCGGAGGGGGACGAGCGGACCGCGTTGATCGGGCATCGCGCGGAGGTGAACTCCCTGCGCTTCAGCCCCGATGGCTCCCTGCTGGCCACCTCCAGCGATGACGGCACGGTCCGGCTGTGGCACGCGGACAGCGGCCAGCCATACTGGCGCGCGCCGATCCTGCTGCCGTCGCCGGCCCGCATCTTGACCCATGACGGATGGGTACGCCTGGACGGGGAACCGTCGTCCCTGGCGCCCGGCGGCACTCCCGCCTGGCAGGCTGCCCTGGAGCAGAGGGCCCGCCAGGCCCACCTGGCGTCCGACGGCCGCACCCTGTGCCTGCGGAGCCACAGCGATGGGCTGGAAGTCTGGGACACTGCCGAGGACAGCCGGCGGGTCGACCTATCGGTGCGGGGACTGGACCAGGTGTTGGCCCTCCCCGGCGCCTGCGCCGCGCTGACGGCGGATGGGTTGGTGCAGCTGGTGGACGACTCCGGCACCCTGCGCACCCTGCGTGAGGGCGCCAGCGCGATGGCCCTCGACGGCGAGCAGTTGCTGGTCGCCTCGGGCCCGGAGATCGGTGCCTACGGGCTGGCGGGAGAGCAGCAGCAGGCCTATCCGGACGGCCTCAACGTGATGGCCATGGCGCGCCTGGCTCGGCGGCTGCTGGTGGGGTTCGAGGATGGCGCCATCGAGTCGCGGCCTATGGACGACGGGGATGGCGGGGTGCTGAACTTCGCGGAGGTCCCCGCCAGTCCGGTGACCCGAATCATTCCCGGGCCGATGGACACGGCCATCGCCGGGTATTCCAACGGCACCCTGGGCATCTGGAATCTGCACAACGGCATGCTGCTGTACGACGTGCAGCTCCATGGCCCCGTCGACCACCTGGTCCTGGAGGGCGATCGCCTCCACGCTGCCACCGAGCTGGGCGATCACGAGGTGCTGGATCTATCCGTGTTCAACGAGGACTACTGCGACCTCTTGCAGACGGTCTGGCGGGCGGTCCCTATCGCCTGGCAGAACGCGCGTCCGGCCCTGGAACAGCCCGACCCAGACCACGACTGCCAGCGGTAGCCCGCAACTCAATCAATCGCACAACCCGGCCCTTCCCCCACGTACCTGTGCTCGTTAGACGTGCGAGAACTGGGAGGTGACCCACAATCCTGGTGTGTCCCACCGCCTCCAGCCTGCGCTCCGTGATTCCGGATCCTGGGCACGGTCGTCAGGGCGCGTCCGGCGCCCCTCCTCCCTAATCTTCGAGCCTCCTCCTGTCCTTCCAGGACCCGGAGGCACTCAGGTTGCCCCGGTCCCGGCTCCACTCCGCTACGGCCGGCTGGAGGCTACAGCGGGGCCATCATACGTCGCCTCCAGCTCCGCTCCTCGGCGTTTCTCCCGCGGTGGTCCTCGCTCCGCTCGGCCCAATGGTCCCGCGGGAGAAACGCTGTCGTCGCTCCGCTCCCGGCAAGAAATGCTGGGTATTCATAAGAAGGAATTCATGAGCGGGGTGGTGGGGGGCCCGCCCACCCACCCCCACCGCCGCGGGGCCTGCGGCCCGCGGATGCTCGCATTGCTACGCTCGCTGCGCTGGGAGGGGGGATTCCATCCCCCTAGCCCCTCATTTTCGCGGGATTGTTACCTTGGCAAAACCATGCAATTAGGTAGAAATTCGGGGCGCGCCCAATTCAGATCTCAAATCGTCGTTCAGCCACTCTTCGCGGGCTTCTACTTCCCCTTGGCCTTCTCCGCCTTCTCGGCATCCTTGACCTTCTTCGGGTCGACCTGCATCAGCCCGCGCAGGGCGTCGTCAGTGTCCCTGTTCCACGGGGCGATGGTGATGGGCTTTGGGCCTGGCTTTTTGGTAGTAGATTTCACTGCATTTCTGCGCGTTTCCTCATGTTTCCTCGCTGCTCAAATGCTGGGTGTAGTATCCAAACAAGCTATACCCCGGAATTGACATCAAAAAACCTATTGCCATGTGCCTCCCATGACTTATATGATTCACCCATATTGGAGGTATGACATGCCCGAAGCAACCGTGACTATGCTTTCAGATGGGAGCTTCCAGATCGCCCTCATCCACCAAGTGGCTGCGAAGGATCTGGGAGATCATGTCAACGCCCTCAATCGGGCATATCCGTCTATCATCATCAGCTTCGCCAGCGACAAGGCTGAAACGCCCACAAGGGACGGTAAGACCATACCATCGGATGGCCAAAATCCCAACGGAGAAGCACAAGCCGCGAACTTGTCTATTCGCCAATGGGTCGAGCTCGTATTCGATGAGTGGGGTGATCGCTGGCTTCCCGTAGGAATGATTACTTGGCTTGTCCAGAAGCGTGGATACAAGGGAGGCGGAAAAAGCCCTCAGCAGGCAGTCTCACGAGGAGTCAAAGGGCTCATTAAAGAAGGAAAGCTGGAGGTGCGCGGAAAGCACGCAGGCAAGAAGTACCGCCCGTCGTCAGCACAGCGAACCATCCATCAAGAGATTGAAAACAAGACGGACGAACCGCCTGGAACCAAGGCGATAATGACGTAGCTGTTAGGCAGAGGTGAACATGAGGAGGGCTTGAGCGCCGGCAACAGCCCGATGGCGCGGTATAAATGGGCTTGGTCCCCTGGAGTGGCTGCCACCACCCCAGGGAAACCGAAAACCTATGCCGGGGCTGGTTTTTACAGCCCCGCCACATTAGCCCCCCGGC
>CAZDDH010000179.1:0-13131 GCA_964504165.1 uncultured Rickettsiales bacterium
GGGTTCGGGCTCGGGCTTGGGCTCAGGCTCGGGTTCGGGCTGGAGTTCGGGCTCGGACTCGGGGGCCATCAGTTCCGCGGGCACCGGTGCCAGACCGGTGGCCGGATCGGGGAGCAGTTCTTCATCGGCACCGGCGGGAAGGAGCCCGCCGGGCTCGGGCAACTCCTCGGCGTCGGGCTGGGGAGGCAACTCCAGTTCGGGTGGAGGGACCTCGTCGGGTTCGGGTGCCTGCTCCGCGAAGGCGGGCTGCTCCTCCGGCTCTGCGGGTGGAGGCTCCTCCGGTTCTGCAGGCGGTGGTGGCTCGGCAGCAGGGGCCTGACGGCGGCGCGGCCCCAGCCCGGCCATCCCACCCCCCATGTTGGGTAGACCACCCCCCGGCGCGGGCGACTCGGCGGCGGCGGCCGCGGAGGCAGCCAGGGGAACCTCAGTGGGATCCGCGGCGGGGCACTCACTCAATTCCCGGTCAAACACCACATGATATGCGGGCTTCCAGCCCCACTGCTGCCCCTCGTCGCGGACGCTCGTGACCTGGACCTCGACCCGCACACACACGCCATCTTCCAGGCGATTCAACTCGATGGCGGCACGTTCGCCCTCCCCTACCGGGATGCTTCCCGTGCCCTGTGCTCGGTTCGGAGCTAACTTGGTGACCTTGACCGGATACGCTTCCCCCTCGTGGATGAAGCGTGCGGGTATGAAGCAGGGAATCCAGTTGCCGTCGGATTCTTCGCTCGTCAACGTGCATCCCTCCACATCTCAGGTGGCATCAGGATACCACGCCACAGGCCAACAACACAGCGCTTGCACAAGGCCAACAAACCCCGTCAATCCATTGGAAATTCTACCCGGCCGGCGCAAAAAACACGTTCGACGACGCTGGAAGCCCCGCCTTCGTAATCCCTCGCCAGAACCTCGAAGGCGCGGACCGGATCTGCGGCCGCGTCAGGGGCTCGGAGCACAACCATGTCGGCGCGGAATCCCACGTCGAGCATACCCCGGTCTGCCAGGCCTAAAGCCAACGCCCCCTGCAAGGTGGCCAGCCGAAGCAAGCTCTCAGCGTGGATCGGGTAGCGCCCCTTGTGGACCTCGCAAAACGCCCGTACCACATCGAGTAGGCACAGGTCGGGGCCTGCGCCCACGTCGGTACCCAAGCAGATGTGAATGCCGTGCTCGTCGAGGACCTCGATGGGCATGCGGCCGCTCCCCAGGGCGATGTTGCTGGTGGGGCAATGTACGACGATGGCGCTGGCGGCGGCGATGCGCTCCAGGGCGTCATCGCTGCAATGGACCACATGGGCCAGTAGGCTCCTGGGCCCAATCAGCCCCGCGCGTTCGTACACGTCCAGGTAGTCCCGGCAGTCGGGGAACTGGGACGCCACCAGCGCGATCTCGTCTAGGTTTTCGGCCAGATGAGTCTGGATCCGGAGCCGGTGATCCCGGGCCAGCTGGCCGCATCGAGCCAGCAGTTCGGGGGACGAGCTGACGGCAAAACGAGGGCTGACAGCCAGTCGGTCCCCGTAGAACCCAACCAGCCGCTCCATGGCTTTGCAGGCCTCCCCGGGCTCGGTCAACAGCTCCGGTGGTCCCTCCCGATCCATCAACGCCGGACCGGCGAAGACGTCCGGCCCGTCCGTGGCCTCCAGCAGGGGCACGACACTCGACGGGTGGGGGCTGCCGAACACCGCAGCGGTCGTCGTCCCGGCCGCGGCCAGCGCGTCGAGGAATACGCGGGCCTCCCGCTGGGCATGGAACCGGTCGGCGAAGCGGATCTCCTCCGGCCAGATGTGGTCCCGCAACCACGGGAGCAGTGCGCCGCCGAAACGCCCCCTCACCTGGTACTGGGGGAAATGGACGTGGGCGTCCACGAAACCGGGGACGACCAGGCCGATGGACCGTACATCGAGCACCCCGTCCCGCGACTCACGCCCCGACGTGATGCCGGTGATCCGACCTCGAGGATCCCATTCGATGGTCACGTCGCCCGCCGCCCGCAGCCCTTCGGGACCGGGAGACAACATGGGCCCGCGCAGGGCACGTATCGGCTGGTTCATCGTCCGTTGAACTCCGGTCTTCGTTTCTGGAGCAGAGCCGCCAGGCCCTCCTTCATGTCCTCGCTCGCCAGCGCCGCCTCGGTCAGCTCGTCGATGAGGTGCTGGGTCTCCGGCGCCAGGGACGGCAACACGGCTCGTTGCACGATGGCGTGGAGCCCGTTCACCGCCAGCGGCGCCCGCCGGCCCAGGCGGGCCGCGATTTCCTGGACGCTGGTGTCAAACTCGCCCCCCGGGAACACGCCGTTGTAGAGGCCCCAGGCCAGCCCCTCTTCCGTCCCTACCGAGTCGGCCAGCAGCAGCACCTGCTGTGCCCGGCCCAGCCCCACCGTCGCCACGAGCCGGCGCACGCCGCGCTCGGGGTAGACCACGCCCAGCCGGGTGGCTGGGATGGACCAGCGCACGCCGTCCCGGGCGTAACGCAGATCGCAGCTCATGGCCAGCAGGCAGCCCCCACCGACCGCATGCCCCCCCAGCGCGGCCACGGTGGAACCGGGAAAGTTCTCGATGGCGTCCAGCGCCCGCATCAGCGGGTGGCCGCCGTCGGCGTAGCTGGCCCCGTCTCCGCAGCTGGGGAGCCTCGTCAGATCGTACCCGCCGCAGAAGCTACGCTCGTCGCCCCGGATCACCAGCGCGCGAGCCCCCTGGGCGGCCAGCTGAGGCAGGTTGTCGGCGATATCGGCGAGCATCTCCTCGGTCAGCGCGTTGCGACGCCGAGGGTTATCGAGAGTTGCTGTGCCGATGCGGTCGTCGCACTCGAAGTGGACCTGACCTGTCATGTGTATCCGTCCAGCGGGAGCGTTACCAGGTGAAGACGTACAGCAGATCGCTGTCCTGACCGTACTGGGCGTTCGCCAGGTCAAGGTAGAACCACAAATCCGGTGCCGTGTCGCAGTAGTAGGAAAATGCACAGGGCCCGGCGAACATGCCGAGGCGCAGGCTCTGCCCATCCACCTCCATGTCCTCCAGCAAAACCCGGAAGATGAAGGAGTAGATCTGCCCGTCCTGTTCGGTACTCCAGACGATAGGCTCGGTGGGCGTCACTTCGTCCCCGGCGAACCTCCCGTCGAACCAGTCGTCATACAGCTTGAAATCCGAATAGAGGAAGTGCATGCGCCACCAGTTGGGGACGTCGTAAAACACCCAGGTCAGCCACAGCGTCGAGATGTCGAAAGGGGTGTACGAGTCGGTCTTTAGCCACAGCACCTGGCCATCGGTCTTGTAGTGCAGCTCGGCGATGTCGAACATGTAGGCGCTGTTGCCCTCGACCCCACCGTCGTTGTCCCAGATGGCATCGTAGGAGCCGGCGATAGTCGTCCAGGCCCGCTGGGTCACCTCGAGGGAGTACGTGCCGGTCCAGGTGTCCTGGCCGTCGGTGATGACGACATCGAGGATCACCGAGTCCCCCATGTACCCCTGGTCCACGCGCATCTCGAAGGCGCCCGGCTCGAGGTGGGGCTGGCCCGCATCCAGGGCGACGTTCAGATCCTGGTGGTCGTCCAGCAGCGTCACCGTCGCCTGGCTGGCGGGGTTGATGGCCAGGGTCACCGAGACCGGCCCGGCCGTGCTGAAATCGCCGGTGTTGCGCAGGGCAGCGGTCAACATCACCGTCTCACCCTCGTCGATGATGCTGTCGCTGTTGCCGTCCGAGTCGTCGATGATCAGCTCTTCGAGCCCGACGCTAGCCCAGGGGACCTCCACGGCGAACGGGACGTCGAAGCTGTCCACGCCGTCACTCATCACCAGCGTGAACTCCAGGTCGTCGTCCGAGGTGTGCCCCGCGTCCACGTCGAAGGTGAACGAGGTGGCGTTCGTCGCCGAATCGCCGAAACCCAGCGGGTCCTCGCCGAATTCCAGGTCCGTGCCGGTGATGTTGCTCACGTCCGCCTCGGCGGAGGTGAGCGTGCCGGTCAACGGCCCCGCCGTCGAAACCGTACCTTGATTGGTCACCTCGACGACCACCTCGACCCCCGTGTCCCCGGGCGCCACGGGGTCGGGGTTGGTGAAGACCGCCGTCGCCTCGATCACCGGCAGCGGCGGCAGATAGATGACGGCGCTGCTCATGGCGAGGACCTCGATGGGGGCCTCGTCGCTGACGAACGGCGTGCCACCCCAGAGGATGGAGTAGGCGTCGATGGTCGCTGGATAGAGTCCATCGTTGTCCACCCGCAGCCACCAGCGTTCCTCGCCGGGGCCTGGGGGCAGGTACGCCGCCTCGGAGGTAATGGCCGTCGTCCACGTCCCCGCTGCGTTGGCCACCTCGGTCGACGTCTCGTAGGCCGGCGCCGCGGGATCGCCGTGGCCCACGGTGAGCGTCAGCTCGTCCGTGTCGGTGGCGTCGTAGTCCACCTCGGCGTACGTCTCCTCACCCATCAGGATCTCGAAGGGCAGGTCCCAGCTGTGCTCGCCATCGTCGAGGGTCAGTGTCAGGGCCAGGTAGGCGTTGTGGGGGTGCTCCACGGCCACGGTCATCTCGAAGGCCCCGGCACCGGACGAGGTCTGGAAGGCCTCGATGATGCCGTAGTCCACGATCTGCGTCGGGAAACTCAGCTCTCCATCGTCGGATCCCAGCCGCCCTTCCAGTTCCAGGGAGTCCACCAGGGCCACATTCTCCACCGTGATGGTCAGATCCACGGTGTCGCCTGGGTCAAAGTTGGTGGGGGCCACGGTCACGTCCACGAGCTCGAAGCGGGGGATGGGCTCGCCCACGTAAACATCGTCGAGGTACCAGCGATCCGCCGGGTATTCCCCTTCGTAGTAGAACGCCACGTAGCCGATGCCGGCGGTGACGATGCCGGTGATATCGTGCAGGTCGGACGGCGTCCAGGCCTCGTCGTCCTCCGGTGCCGTCAGGTCGGCCACCAGCTGGAAATCGCCGTCTTCCGGGTCGGGGCTTCCCATCGATACCCACAGCTGATGGACCTGTACGTCCCCGCCGTACACAACCGCCTCCCACCAGTTGACGACCATATCGGTCTCGCCATCGAACTCCAGCGGGGGGGAGATCAGCCAGTCCTTCAACGCGGAGATCTCGTTGATACCCTCCTTGTGCATCACCGAGTTGTCCCCGGACAGGGCGGCCGTGTCCGTCTGCTCCCACTCGTAGTCCGGGAACCCGTCCACGACCACGGTCCAGCCCAGCCCGCCCAGGCTCCCGGCCTCCCAGTCCTCGAAGAACGGCAGGGACTCGCCCAGCACGGCGACGCTGAAGTGGTGGAAGTTCTCCGGAGCGCCGCTTGGGGCGGTCTCCTCGGCGCGGGGGACGCCTGCGTCCACGGCGCGGATGTAATAGTCGACACCGTCCGACGTCACCACCTGGGCCGAGATCTTGCCCAAGCGGTGGCCCGACTCCTCGGTCTCGTACATGTAGGCGAAGTTCCACGCCTCGGTGCCGGTGACCCGGAAGTACAGCGTGACCGCCGACAGGTCCTCGTCGTCGGTGACCGAACACTCCACGTCCACTTCCACCATGGCCGGTTGGCCGTCCGGAACGGGCTCGTGCTCGATGATCGGCGGCGTGCCTTCCGGATCCACGTCGGTGTCGTCGTCGTCGTCGACGCGACAGCCGGGCAGGACCAGCAGTCCGGCCCCGAAGACGGCCCCCGCGACGACCCACCGCATCCGTTCAAACAATCTCATCGCTCTCTCCATCTGCTCGCACCGGCGGCGCGTGGCGGAACGGCTACTCCAGCAGGTAGCAAGCAGTGATGCACTGGTACCCGACCACGTTGTCGGCGATATCGATGACGGCGCCGCACGAATACCCGCGCGGACACTCCTGGCCCATGGAACAATCGACGCCACAGTAAGTCTGCGTGTAGCCGATGTTGAGGCACATGTTGCCCGTGCCGCAGTCGGTCTCGTCGTCGCACTCCCGGCAATAGGCGCCGGTGGCTTCGTGGCACTCCCCGGTGACCAGATCGCAGAATTCGCCCATGGCGCAGTCCAGCGTGGTGGACCGGCAGCCCATGTTCACGCACTGATCCTGGGCGTTGCACGAGTGGTAGGGGTAGCAGTCCCGGTCCGACTGACAGCCGGCCTCGCAGCTCCCGGAATCGTCGCTGCAATAGGATTCCATCTCGCAGTCGGAGCTGTCGTAGCAGTCGGCCGCCTCGCATTGGCCCTTGTTGCAGATCTCCCCCACGTCGCAGTGCAGGTTCTCTTCACACTCGGCCTTGCACCCCCCCATGCCGGCCAACAGGGGCAAACCCAGCAACGCAACGGCGGCCGTCAAGACGAACCCATGAATCGTACGGCCCATCATTCACTCCCTCCACACGCGCCATCGGCCGGCCGTGACACCACCGTGTACTTGACGTGCACCTCGGAACCATCGGGCGGGATGTGATCCGCATCGAAATAGATGTGGTTCTCCTCGCAGTCGTAGATCCAGCCCTCCTCCGTCTCCTCGGTGGCGCCGTCCCGCTGGATCGAGACCACCAGGGTCAGCTCGTCGGGGTATTTCGTGAGGGCGAACTTGGAGCGCAGCCCGCTGATGTTGAGGCCCAGCTGGGCTACCATCGGCGAGAAATCTTCGTTGCAGATGCTGTCGAACACACCGCCTGTACGCACGGCCAGGTCGATGTATCGGTAGCCGGGCTGGGCCGGATAGACATCGCCACCCAGCTCCTGCTCGCAGCCGTCCGGCACGTCGCCGACCACGGCCGAGATATCCAAGATGGTGTCGTCCCGGTAGGCTTCCCAGCCCTCCTCGCTCGATTTGGCGTTGTAGAAATAGTCCAGGTAGTAGCTGACGGGCTCGGGGCTCTGGTCCTCTTCGTCCGAGATGAACACGATGGACAGGGCCGCCGGTTCACCCACGGACCAATCCCGCATGAATCCCTCGTTCTCTTCGTACCCGGCGGTCAGCGCCAGGTACGCCCCCTGCATGCCCTGCTCCCAACCGGAACCGTACGGGCCCACGTGCACGTTGGCGGCAAAGTGCGCGGCCGCGTTCTCCGTATCGGGGGTGATGAACCGGGCGCCGGTCATCGAATCCCCTTGCTCCAGGCCGAGGGTCTCGTTGGCGCTGCCATCGCCCACCTCGATGTACGCTTCTGCGCAGGGCATCTCGGTGGTAATCCAGAGGTGTTCTTCATCCGTACCGGAGGCAAAACCGTAGTCGCCCAGGCCCGCGCTCCAGGTGAGCCCATCGGCCACCTCGTCGGCGGTCTGGCCGGAGCCGGCGGGGATGGTGAAGCTGACCATCTCCTCGCCAAAGGAGAGCTGCAGCTGGTCGTTGACGCCCGCGTCGATGTCGAAGGGCCCCTCCACGTCGCCCAGCACCGCCGCGGCGCAGTGGATGCGGCCCTTGTGGTGCTCCTGCTGCTGGTCGGTGGTGACCACGGCGATCTGATAGTCCACATCGACGCCAGCGAAGGCGTCGATGAATCCCTCGAAGTTGGCCGCCAGTTTTTCCTGCTCGTCGACCATGGAACAGGAGTTGTCGATCACCAGCAGGATGTCGACCATGTTGCGGGTTTCCTGGACGAAGACATCCGTGTTGTCGTTGGCCCGCACATCGTATTCGGAGCAGCTCGGCAGGCCGAACATCCCCATCACCAGAAGCCCTGCCGCCAGGACGATCCCTCGGTTTCGCATCCGCTCTACCCTTCAGCCTGCCCGAACTGCAGCACCAGGAAATCGATCATGCGCTGTACGTCCGTGGTGAATTGAGCCTCCGTGTGGAAGGAGGTGAAGATCACCTTGCCCCCCCGGTCGCCGACCTCGAACACGACGGCCAGCGGCGCGTCGTGCAGCTCGATGTGATCGGCGCCGTCCTTGTAGACGAAGTCCCCCTCCAGCAGCACGGTGGCGTCGCTGGAGACGCTGGAAATGACGGCCCAGGCGTCGTAGTTGAAGTCCACGGCCACCTCGTTGGAGCCCGAGTCCATCTCCAGGAACTCCATCAGCTCGTCGTCCACGACCCGCCCATTGATCGTCTGGGGTTCCCCCAGCTGGGCGGCGTCCAGGTCCAGGTCGTCGCCGACGAATTCAATCATGTCGGGGAAGGCGGCCTCGATGAGGTCGTAGGTCCAGTCGGTGGCGTACACGTAACCGCCGTTGTCCACGTAGTCGTGGAGGATGGTGACGATGGCGTCGTCGGCCACCAGCCCGTCGTCCCGCTCGGAGGCGTTGTTGTAGACGAACTTGCCCGCCCCGCGCATGCCGCAGGAGAGGAACACCACGTCGTAGGCGCCGATGACGTACTGGCCGCCCATGAATTCCTCGACCGGGGTGGCCGTCAGCTTCACGTTCTCCCAGTCGTAGTCGGGCTGGTACTCGTACAGGGGGCCGTTGTCGTGCCAGCCGTCGACGAGGTTGTAGGTCACCTCGAGCTTGTCCAGCGCCTCCTCGGCGGTGTCGAAATCGCCGGTGACCATCGCCACCTCGCCCAGGGTGAGGGCATAGACGCCCTGGTCACCGCCACAACCGGCAGCGGACACCATCAACGCCAAGATCAAACTCGGGACCGCAGCGCGAATCGTCGCCGCTAGAAATCCTCGCATGTCACATCACTCCTTGGACCGGAACCGACGTCCGATCACTCTTCCTCGCCCGCCGAACTGTTGAGGATCATGAAGCCCATCGTCGTGATCCCGCTGCTCCCCATGGGTGAGCTGGGGAAGATGTCCGAGAAGGGCAGGCCCCAGGTGGGCTGGGCCGCGCTGTCGCCGAACACCAGGTAGCCGTTGCCTTCCGGCAACATCTCCAGGGCGTCCGGTTCCCAGGTCCACTCCCCGTCGTCCCAGGGCAACACGATGTTGTAAAGGGCGTTGTCCGGGTCCTCGCTGTCCTGGACCTGCAGCACGATGGACAGGCCGGCGACGTCGTACGTCTGGGCCATCGTCCACTCCACGACCAGCGGATCGGCGGGGCTGTGGGTGTAGTTGTTGCACAGCTCCGGGGCCAACAGGTCGTAGTCCACCGGGATGGTGTGCAAGATGACACCGCCCGGGTCCGAGCCGGGGGTGTAGTCGTAGCGGGTGTCGAAGGCCGGGACCTGATCCGGATCGTCCGAGCCGTCGGCGCGCATCGTGTAGTGCCGGTCGAAGTGGTAGTCGTCCAGCGTCATCGTGTGGTCCAGGTAGTAGGCGATGATGCCGCTGTAGGGGTCCACCACCCGGTCGTAGGTGAGGCTGTGGGTGCCGTCGTTGGAGTCCAGGTAGGTGTGCTCGCCGGCGTCGAAGGTGTTGGGGAACGGGCAGTCGTCGTCCCCGCCGCTCCACACCGGGTAGTTGTAGTTGATGTCGAAGGGGAAGACCATCGTCGGCGGCGGTGAGGTGCCGCATGGGGGATCCAGCGGCTCGTAGAAGACCATCGACGTGGAGTAGGACGCCTCCACGCCGCAGTTGTTGTTGTCCACGGTGCGGGTGACGTTGATGCCGTAGCTGACCAGGGCGTTCTTGACCTCCGGCGGCGTCTCCAGCACCTCGAAGCCGTCGTGCACCACAAGAAGCTCCTCGCCGGTGAGCACGGCCACGTCCCGCAACCCCAGCTCGGCGGCGTTGCTGACGGTGATGCGGCCGAAGGCGTTGGAGGCGTCGATGACGTTGAGGAAGTCCAGGACGATGTCGTCCCCCATGTCCAGGGTGGTCTCGCCGTTGATGAAGGCGCTATTGGTGCCGTACAGGGTGAAGTCCACCTCGTCGCCCTGGTAGGCCTGGGGCGGCTCGAAGACCACGGTCACGGCGCTGCGATCCACGAGGAAACCTTCGAACAGGGTCCAGGCCGTCGAACCGTTGAAGACGGTCACGTCCCGTTCCCCGGGAGCCGAGGCCGGGTCGATGCTGATGCGCACCACCGCCGAGGCCTCCGTCTGCACCTCGACGCTGTCGATCCAGATCCCCTCGCCAAAGCTGGCCTGGGTGTAGCCGTCCTGGAAGGTGGTGTTGTAGCCGGTGATCTCCACGTCGAGGGACTCGCCGAGACGGGCCCGGTTGGGCTGGATTTCGATGGCGCCGGTCTGGACGATGAAGCCGTCGATGATGTCGTAGCTGCGGTCGCCGAAGCCCACCTCCACGTCCCGCTTGCCCAGGGGAGCGTCGATGGCGATGGTGGCGTCGGCGTAGGCCAGGGTGTCGCCCTCGACCTGGATGTTCTCCACTACGATCCCTTGACCCAGATTGATCTCGGGAGCGCTGGTATCCCAGTCGGTATTGGTCCCCCGCAGCTCGACCTCGAGCATCGTGCCGACGCCGCCTGAGCGTGGGCTCAGGCGCACCACCGCCTCGCCGAGGGATTCGGTCTCCTCGTCCTTGCAGCCGGTAGTGGCCGCGGTGACGATCGCCCAAACAATGACCAGGTACGAGAGTCGTCTCATGTTCCCCAAACCTTTCACCTGCGCGCCCGCGCGCAATAGGTGAGACCTCCATGGATTGGGGGGAGTGGGCACACCCCTAGCTCCCCTCTCTATCCAGGCGGCTTGATTATAGCTGCAGCTGCCTAGTTGGTGTCAAAAGGTTCGTGGGTCCTTCAAAATTAAATTTCTTCTTAGTTTTCAGCTAGTTCCGCATATTTATTCCACGCGTTCACCCCCCATTGAACCTGGCTCATTGGGGCAATGGGCTAGGATGGGCGGATGCATTTACTCGGATTTGACGAGGCGGGACGCGGTTGTGTGCTGGGGCCCTTGGTGGTGGGGGGGTATCTGCTGCACACGGATCGAGCGGAGGAAGTGCGCGCCGCCGGCGGCCGGGATTCCAAGGCCCTCACCGCCGCCAAGCGCACCGCTGCCGCCGCACGGTTGAAGGGCCTGGCCCTGGAGTGGCGAACGATCCACATCACCCCCGAACAGATCGACGGGGGCAACCTCAACGACCTGGAGGAGGAGGCTTTTGGCCGGATCATCGACGAGCTGAAGCCGGATCGGATCCAGATCGACGCCCCCGTGCCCTCCGCCCACATCGGCAAGTATTGCCGCCGGCTGGCGGAACGGTACGGGATCGCCGTGGACCGCATCACCGCCGCCAACCAGGCCGAGGACCGCTGGCCGTCCGTGGGCGCCGCATCGATCATGGCCAAGACCGAGCGGGACGCGGCGATGGACCAGCTGCGCGAGGAGTTCGGAGCGCTGGGATCGGGCTACCCCTCGGATCCCAAGACCCGCAGCTACCTCAAAGCGCTCATCGAAAACGACACCCCCCTCCCCCCTTTCGTACGGTCGCGGTGGGGCACGGTCACGCAGATGATCGAGGATCGGGACCTGCGGCGACGCCAGGGAACGTTGTTCTAACGGAGATCTTCGAAGAGTCTGCGGTACAGCTCCGGTGTGCCGGACGGAACGCTGGCGGTCGCCAGGAAGGTGGCGCTGCGCTCGTCGTCGATCATGGTGGCCCGGCAGACGGCGAGCACGAAGCGGCCGGTGGGGGTGCTCAGGCGGGACTCGACCACGTCGAAGGCGCCGGAATCGACGCCGGTGAAGGCCTCCATGGAGACGCCGCCGGGGGAACGCAGGGAGCGGCTGGCGCGGGCGCCGTCGCTCTCCAGCGGTAGCGGGCCGATGGACGTGTGGAACGGGATCAGGTTGGCCACGAGGACGCTGGCGTTGAGGGCGAGGCCGGGCAGCAGGTAGGGGCGGAGCTCCGGGAACTGCCAGTAGGCCAGGTGCGCGAGCCCCTGCAACAGCAGCTGGGCGACGATGCCCCCGTAGTGGTAGGCGAAGGCCGCTCGGCGCCCCATCGGTGTGCGGGTGGGGAAGACGATCGTGGCCCCGCCGGCCAGGGGCACGGCCCCGATGAACAAGTTGAAGCGGTTCCCCAGCGGGATGCGCACGAAGCGCTTGCCGCCCCCCATGCCCATGGCCGCCACGTAGTATCCTCCCAGCCGGCCCGCGGCCACGTGGCCCAGTTCGTGGCAGATCACGACGGCCGGGGCGGCCGCGGCCAGCATGACGAGGGAGATCAACAGCGTGTCAGTGGTCATCGAGGGCAGCCATGGTAGCACGGGGTACGGCGGCGACGACGGCTGCCAGCTGTGCGGCCACCGCTGTGGCGTGGACCGCCGGGTCGAACGGGGCCGTTGCCGCAGCGGCGTGGTGCCCGTCCTGGCGGCGGCGGTGATCCACCGGGGCGAGGAACCCTGCCTGGGGGGCGAGCGGGGACTGGGGAATCTGTTCTTCGGCGGCTGCTCGTTGCGCTGCCTGTTTTGCCAGAACCACGGCATCAGCCAGGCCGATCGTGGGCAGCCGGCCGACGCGGCGGCTATCGCCGAGGCGATGCTGACGCTGCAGGGGCGGGGTGCCGGCGGCATCGGCCTGGTCACACCGACCCACGTCACGCCGACGGTCGTGGAGGCCATCGCCCGGGCCCGGGCCGGGGGTCTGACGGTGCCGATGGTCCACAACGGATCGGCCTGCGAGACCCCCGAGACGCTGGCGCGGCTGGCGGGAGCCATCGACATCTACCTCCCCGATCTCAAGTGGGCCGACGCCGCCGAGGCTCGCCGCTACAGCGGGGCCCCGTGGTATCCGCAGGTCTCCAGGGAAGCCATCCGGATCATGTACGACCAGGTTGGCCCCATCGCGGTCGAAACGGACGGGCTGGCGTCCAACGGCCTGCTGGTACGGCACCTGGTCCTCCCCGACGACGCTACAGGATCCGCCGATCTGCTGGCCTGGCTGGCGGAGGCGGCCCCGGGCTGCGGGCTGAGCCTGCTGCGTCAGTACGTGCCCATGCACCGGGCCGTGGACGATCCCCGGCTGGGCCGCCCCATCACCGACGGCGAGTACGACGAGGTGGTGGAGTTCGCCGGCTGGCTGGGCTTCGATCCAATCTTCGTGCAGGAGGCGGGCTCCACAGAGGTGGGGGTGCCTGACTGGGACGCGCCGGAGGTGTTCGACTGGCGGTGAGGCTACCGGATCGATGCCGGGCGGCGGCAGACGGCCAGGCCCATCAGCAGTAGTCCCGCTCCGAACGTGAATCCCCCTCCCCTGTTCTCTGCACCGCAGTCGCAAGCGCTCGGGTCCACCTCCACGGAGGAGTCGTAGTCGTCATCGCCCACCGTGTCGTCGTCCCCGGGCGAGTCGTCGTCGTCCCCCTCGCAGTGATAGTAGTAGCCCCAGCCCGAAAAAAAGGACCCCGAC
>CAZDDH010000179.1:13148-18157 GCA_964504165.1 uncultured Rickettsiales bacterium
GCCGTCGCACAGCTCGTCCGTGCCTGGGTAGATCGACGCATCGCTGTCATCGCAGTCGTCGCCAGCGGACCATCCGTCGCCGTCCACGTCGGTCAGGTCCTCCCCGTCGCAGTCCTCGTCGATGCCGTTGTAGGGAATCTCGGTGGCGCCAGGATTGGCGTTGGGGTCCAGGTCGTTACAGTCGCCCCCATCGCATACATCATAGCCGTCGTTGTCCAGGTCCACGCCGGGATGGACGTTGGGGTCCAGGTCGTCACAGTCGTCCCCGCAGCACCCCCCAGCGTAGCCATCGTTGTCCAGGTCCACGCCGGGATAGTTCGAAGGATCGTTGTCGTCACACTCCTCGCATTGCATCCACCCGTCGCCGTCGTTGTCGCACTCGTAGCTGGCCGGGTTGCCGTCGCAGTCGTTGTCCACGCCGTCACACATTTCCGTGGCGCCGGGGTACACGGTCGCGTCGTTGTCGTTGCAATCCCCGTTGCCACAGGTGTAGCCGTCGCCATCGGCGTCCTGGGCCGCGGCGGGCAACGCCACCCACAGCAGACAGGTGGCCGTGAGCGCCATCCATACCATCGTCGAGTATCCAGCCATCGGGTTCCCCCTCCTATCGTTCGAGTTACTTCGTTCCCGGCAACCGCCGTCGGACGGCGAGCCCCATCAGCAGGAGCCCCGCGCCAAAGGTGAAGCCTCCGCCACGGTTCTCGGCGTCGCAGTCGCAGGCGCCCGGCTCCTCCTCCTCGGCCGAGTCGTCGTCCGCGCTGTCGTTGTCGTCATCGTCATCGACGGTGTCATCGTCGTCCCCGATCGTGTCGTCGTCATCGGCTGTGTCGTCATCATCGGCCGTGTCGTCGTCATCATCGCCGCACCCCTCGTCGATGACGCCGTCGCAGTTGTTGTCGAGGCCATCGCACAGTTCGTCAGCGCCCGGGGATATGGTTGCATCGCTGTCGTCGCAGTCGCCGCCGCACTCGGAATAGCCGTCGCTGTCGTTGTCGATCTCGGTCTCCTCCAGGTCGAGCCCGCAGTCGCTGTCGATGCCGTCGTCCCAGGTCTCCGTGGCGACGGGGTAGACTGACGGATCGGTGTCGTCGCACTCCTCGCACTCCATGTAGCCGTCGCCGTCCATGTCGAATTCGTAGGCCGCTAGCGTGCCGTCGCAGTCGTTGTCCACCCCGTCGCACAGCTCGGGAGCCCCCGGATAGGCGTCCGGGTTGTTGTCGTCGCAATCGCCACAGTTGCACGGCGCGCAACCGTCGCCGTCGTTGTCCACGGCGTCCTCGTCGATCAGGCCATCGCAGTCGTTGTCGATGCCGTCGCACCCCTCGGGCGCGCCCGGGTAGACGGCCGCATCGCCGTCGTCGCAGTCCGAACCCAACGGCAAACCAACACAGACCAGGGAACAAGCCATGTCCATCGCACAGTCGCTGTCATCGCAATCCACGAAGCCGTCCCCGTCGTCATCGGCCTGGTTGTCGCAGATCTCCCCGCCGCACCCCTCGTCCACCAGCCCGTCACAGTCGTTGTCGATACCGTCACACAGCTCGACCGCCGCCGGGTTCACGGCCGCGTCGTTGTCGTCGCAGTCCTCACCCACCGGGAAACCATCGCCGTCGAGGTCCAAGGCCAAGTCCAACGCGCACTCCACGTCATCACAATCGATCACGCCGTCCCCGTCGTCATCGAGGCCGTTGTCGCAGATCTCGGCGTTGCACCCCTCGTCGATCTGGCCGTCGCAGTTGTTGTCGACGCCGTCGCAGGTCTCCATGGCGCCGGGGTAGATCATCGGGTCGGTGTCGTCGCACTCCTCGCACTCCATGTAGCCGTCGCCGTCGTTGTCCTGCTCGTAGACGGCGGGGAACCCATCGCAGTCGTTGTCGATGCCGTCACACAGCTCGGGCGCCCCCGGGTAGACCGTCGCGTCGTTGTCGTTGCAGTCCCCGTTGCCGACGGTGTAGCCGTCGCCGTCGTTGTCCTGGGCCGCCGCCGGTAATGCGGCGCACATCAGCCCAGCCGTAGCCAAGATCCAGACCCATCGTTTTGCATATCGTCTCATCGTGTTCCCTCCGCCCCTCAGATTCCGATCTCGACCCCCAGCATGAAGCCGCCCAGCGGATTCACGTGGGCCTTCCCGTCCCCGTCCACGTCCAGGTAGACCAGCTGCAGATCACCGCCGGCGACCACCGCCATGCGGTCCGTGACCACCACCCCCATGCGTAGCGACGGCCCCCCGCTGAGGAAGAACCAGCCCGCCTCCCACGGAGTGATCTCCCCCTCCCCCGCCAGGCCGATGCGGTCCGTCGGCAGCACGGTGGCCCGCAGCTCCAGCGCCAGCCGCACCCGCAGGCGACGCAGGTCCTTGCTCCAGCCAACCTGGGGTGCCACCCACCAAGCCGTACGGGTGTCCTCAATGCGGCCCTCTCCCAAGATGCGGGATGGCGAAACGCCCATGCCCAGGGCCCCGCCGACGAACATTCCCTTGGCTCGCGGCCCGGCACGGCGTCCCCCCATCCAGATCTCCATGGTCGCCATGCCGCCGCCCAGCACCGGCCCCCAGACGTCCGGGTTGCCCCCCAGATACCCAAGGTGAACGGCCACCTGCAGACGATCCTCGCGCACCAGCGCCCGCAGATCGTCCACGGCCAGCGACTGCCCCTGGCTCACCGTCGCCGAGCCTTCGAAGAGCACGGCTCCGTCCGCGTCGAGCACGGTGAACTGATGGCGGCCCGAGTCGGTGACGATGGTGCCGGGCAGCACCCCCTTGTCCCGGCCGTCTACCAGCAACTTGGCGCCGTGGTACGGATGGCCGGCAGGCAGATAGGCGAACACCAAGGCCCGGTCGCTGGCCCGCCGCTGGGAAGGATCCCCCGCCAGCACGACGTCGTGAACGCCCACCACGCGGAACGCCGCCTCCGGGATCTGGATCCCGGCGGTGCGCTCGTACACGCGCCGGCGCGCCCAGTCGTGGGCCTCGTAGGCGGTCACCAGCCCGTCCAGGTTCAGATCCGCCCGGCCCGAATCCCAGGAGAGGGACTCCAGCAGGTAGTAAGTATAGGTCCCGTGGCCCAGCTCGTCGTCTTCCCGGGCCGGCCGGCCCAGCGTGGTGGCGAACAGCAGCGCCTCGCCGCTGCCCACCCGCGTCAGGTCGGTCATCGACGCATCCGGTTCCAGGGTCTGCGCGGCCTTGGCCGCCTCCGGGCCCAGAGCCGATTTGCCGTCGCCGTTGAAGCAGGCGTCCACGATGAGCGCCTTGCGCTGGGCCGGGATGGCCGCGAAGAAACGCTGGACCGCCGCCACGTCGAGGGCGGTGGTGAGCAGCTCCCCGGACCGGCTGTCGGCGGCCAACAAAAACGGGGACAGGGATCCATCGGGGCGCACCACCAGCGTGCCATGCCCCGAAAAGTAGACCACCACCACGTCCTCGCGGTGCACGCTCCGGCGCAGCAGCTTGAGCTCGGACAGGATGCGTCCCCGGCTCCCGTTCCCGCTGCCGGTGAGCCTCACCACCCGGTCGAATCCGCCCCCGGTGCCGGCCACCAGCTGGTCTGCCACCGCTTCCGCGTCGGCGACGGCGTGGGCCAGGTCACCGAAGACCGGGTCGTCGTACTCGTTGATGCCGATGACCAGCGCGACGCGCCGGGGCGCCAGGGCGTCCGCCAGCTCCTCGGCGGTCGTCCCCGCCGCGGTCAGGCCCTTGTCGCGAGCCTGGCCATGGGCAACCCCCGCAGCCCCCGCCACCCAGGCCAGGAAAAGCCCGGCCAGGGCCGCCAGCAAACCAAACGATCGTGGATGGGTACGCAGGGTCATTCCTCCCAGTGGATCGTCGCGCTGCCCGCGGCGGCTGGCGATCCACAAACCGGCGATGTCTTGTCGTACAGGACGCGGTACTCCCGGTCTCCCGGGCCCAGATCCGTATGGAATGCCAGCGGCTGCTGCCCCCCCGGCCAGTGCTCGCCCGGCGGCACGGACCAGGAGTCTCCGCGGAGCGGGAACACGGTGTTCCAGCCGTCCGCGGTGCGCTCTTCGAGGCACAGGTAGCCCGGTTCGGACACCGTCACGACGAACACCACCTGCTCGTCGGCGTCCACCGGGCCGCCCCGGACACCGTCCAGCCCCAGCGCTCCTTCGACCATGTAGCCGAGCTCGATGGAGACCTCGCTGCCGCCCCCCTTCCAGCGGCCGTCATCCGATTGCAAGGCAAGCGCCAGCACAGCGCCGCCGCCACACAACATCAGCGCGGCCGCGGCCGCCATCCAGATCCTGCGGCCGGACCGGCGGCGCTGGCGGGCCATCGCCCGGATGCTGGCCGCCGAGGTGTTCGGTTGGGGATCCTCCAGCTCGGCAAAGGCGTCGCGAAGCATCGGTTCAGAGTCCATGGGGTCCTCCCCTGTCCAGCGCGTCCCGTAGCAGACGCCTGGAATAGGCCAATCTCGATCGCACTTCCTGGTCGCTCCAGCCCAGCACTTCGGCCACCTCCCGCGAGGTCATGCCCTGCCGGTAAAACAGGAGCACGGCCGCCCGGTGGCTCTCGGGCAGTTCGGCGATGGCGCCGTCGAGGGCCAGGCGACGCTGGGCCAAGACGGCCGCCTTCTCGGGGTTGCTGCCGGCATCACCGGGCCCCGGTGGGAATGGCTCCACTGCCAGGTCTCCCATCGCCCGCAGGCGCCGCGTTCGCTTGCGCCGCACATCCAGGCACAGCCGGTAGGCGATGGTGAACAGGAAGCTCTTGAAGGATCCGCTGGGCTTCCAGCGGTGGGCACTCTCGAAAAGGCGGATGAACACATCGACGAAGACCTCCTCGGCCGTCTCCGGGCGGCCGGTAACCCGCGCGGCGAATCCCTTGACCCCCGGACCGTAGCGCTGGACCAAGAGGTCGAAGGACGCCTCGTCGCCCCGCTGGAAGGCGGCCATCAGTTCCTCATCGCTGGGAGCGGCGGGGGGGGTGGGGGGGGGGGGGGGGGGCGCGCGCGCGGGCGGGGGGGGGGGGGGGGGGGGGGGGGGCGGCGGGCGCC
>CAZDDH010000180.1:0-3942 GCA_964504165.1 uncultured Rickettsiales bacterium
GGCCGGAGTCGTCATCATCGCCGACGTTGTCATCGTCGCCCGCAGGCGTGCTGTCGTCGTCGTCTGCTTGCATGCAGCCACCTGCGGTCAGCGCCACGAGAATCAAAAAATAAACAAAATTGGGATGGGCGTTCATGATGCGGTCTCTCTCTCGAATGCGGTTTCCGGCTCGGAACACAAGGTAGCCCCATTCGCACCCGATGGGAGCAGATTCGGCACGTCCGTTCGGCCCGCTGCACGAAGTTTGCACCAGGTTGTCATCAAAAAGCCCGGATCGGTCCAAGCCGCTTCCCCGTTCAAGGGTCAGGATGGAGTGGTCATGCCGGGAATCGGACACCTGATCATCGGAGCCGCCGCCGGGCGGCTACACGCCCGCCGCGGGGCCAGCGCCCTGACCGTCGCAGGCTCCATGGCCGCCTACGCCGCCCTCTCCTCCAGCCCCGATCTGGATGTGCTGGCGTTCCCGCTGGGCATCCCCTATTCGGCACCGTTCGGGCATCGCGGCGCCTTCCACTCGTTCGCCATCGCCCTGCTGTTGGGATTGGGATTCGGACTGTTGGGACGCCTGCTGGGCCAGCCTTGGCTGCGCACCACGCTGCTGGCCTGTGCGGTCGCCCTCAGCCACGGTTTGCTGGACACGCTCACCGACGGCGGGGAGGGCATCGCCGTGCTGTGGCCGCTGGCCGCGGACCGGCTGTTCGCCCCCTGGCGGCCCATCCCGGTGGCGCCCATCATGCCCACCGCCTGGTTCACGCCCGGGGCGCTGAAGGTGGTGGCCAGCGAGCTGCTGATCTTCCTACCGTGGCTGTTTGTCGCGTTGTGGATCAGGCGGGACCGTCCGGTTGGGGACAAATGGGGCGGGGCTACTCGATGAGATAACCGGCCCTGTTGCGTGTCACGATCGTGTCCCAGCCACCGATGACTACCGGATTGATCAGGCCCTCGATCTCGACGGCGCTGGCGCCGACCACGTTGAACTCGCCGTTGGCGTCCGCGGGGATCGTGTAACTGTCCCAGCCGCCGATGACCACGCCGTTGATCGCTAGGGAGCTGGTGTCGTCGACGATGACGGTGTCGCCGCCGCCGAAGATGATCGAATCCCAACCGCCGATGACCACGCCGGACATCTCCAGCGCCTCCTCGCCGATCAGCTCGAAATAGTCCCCGTGACCGATGACCACCAGCGTGTCGCCGCCGCCGAAGATGATCCCCTGTTGCACGTCATCGACGACTACCGAGTCCCAGCCGCCGATGACCACCCCCTGACGGCCGCGATCGGTGGAGATGCCATCGTCGCTGTAGGCGATGACAGTCTGTGCGGATCCCAGCGCCGGGATCGACAGGGCCAGCAGGGCGAAAAGGATGGATGTGGTGAGCTTGTTCATGACCGTTCCTTTCGGGCCCGTCGTGGCCCCGTGTTGTTGTGTGTTCACGACGGTACGGGGAACGGAGCGGGGTGGGACTTACGCAGTTGTTACTGGATGGAGCTACTAGCCGAGAGCCTGACGGACCGCGAGCAGGAGCTGCTTGGGGCTGAACGGTTTGCGGAGCAGATGGGCATCGTCTCCGAGCAACGCCCGATGGATGGACGTGTTGGAAATGTAGCCCGTGGTGAAAAGGACCTTGGTCTCTGGCCGGGACTTGCGCAGACTGGCGGCGACCTCGTTGCCGCTCATGCCCGGCATCACCACGTCGGTCAGCAGCAGGTGGACCGAGCCCTGACGCTGTCGCGCGATCTTCAGAGCCTCCTCCCCCTCCGCAGCTTCGATGACCTGATAGCCGTGCCGCCGCAGGGCCTTGGCGGTGACCTGCCGGATCAGCGCCTCGTCTTCGACCAACAGGATGGTCTCCGAACCGCGTATATCCGTCGGTTCGCGTACAGGCTCAGGCAGGGGTGCGGCGGCCTCGTCGACGCGAGGCAGGTAAATATTGAACGCCGTTCCCTCGCCCGGCTGACTGTCCAGGCTGATGAACCCTCTGCTCTGCAGGACGATGCCGTGGACCATCGATAGGCCCAGCCCCGTTCCCTCCCCCTCTCCCTTGGTGGTGAAGAACGGCTCGAACACCTTCGAACGGGTGGCCTCGTCCATACCCTCGCCGTTGTCCTGCACGGTGAGCAGCACATAGGGCCCCGGTTCCAGCTGGGCGTGCCCCTTGGCCATGCCCGCGTCGGCATCCACGTTGGACACACCGATGGCCAGCTTGCCCCCGTCAGGCATGGCATCCCGGGCATTGACCGCCAGGTTCATCAGGACCTGCTCGAGCTGGCCGGCGTCCACCTCCACCGACCCCAACCGGGGGCTCACCTTGACGCGCAGATCCACGTCCTCGCCCAGCAGGGTGGTGAGCATCCCCTGCATCGAGCGGACCACCTCCCCCATGTCCAGGACACGGAGCTGCATGGCCTGGCGGCGGCTGAACGCCAGCAGCTGGCGGGTCAGCCCGCTAGCCCGCTGGCCGGCCTCACGGATCGCATCCAAGGACTGGACCGCCTCGGCCCGGTCGGCGACGTGCTCGTCCGCCATCTCGCAGTGGGCCATGATGACGGTCAACAGGTTGTTGAAATCGTGGGCCATGCCCCCGGCCAGGCGGCCGATGGATTCCATCTTCTGCGCCTGGATGAGTTGCTGCTCGAGTTGCTTGCGGTCGGTCACGTCGCGGGTAATCTGGAGGACCGAGACGACCTCGCCCCCCTCGACGATGGGGCCGATCCTCGTCGAATACTGGGCGATCTTGCCGTCGGGGCCCGTTCCGGTGAGTTCGTATTCGTGCGCCTTGCCGCTCTCGAACACCTTCTCGATGGCTTCCTCCAGCTTGTCCCGATCCTCCGGCGTGACGTGCTCGAAGGCGTTGCTGCCGATCACCGCGTCCCGGCTCAGACCACGGACCACCCGGTTGACGAACTGGATCGTACCGTCGCGCTCCAGGGTCATGACGATGTCGGGGGCCACCTCCACCAGCATCCGCCACTTCTCTTCGCTTCTTTGCAGGGTCTGTTCCAGCTCGATGTTGTGCAGGGCCAGACCGATATCCTCGGCCACCTCATGGAACAGCTGGACCTCCTCTTCATCCCGGAGGTATCGGCTCTCCAGGTTCACCGAGATCAGGCCGTAGTTGTGTCCCCCATGGCTGAGGCGGGCCGTGTACGAGCCAATACCGTTGATCGCCTCGAACATCGGGCAGGTGCTACAGATCTTTCGGGGCTCCTCGATGATCACGACCTCCGACTGGCGCCGGGCCCTTTCACCGCAGGGCGGCAACGTCCCATCCAGCATCGTCTCCCGGGCGCGCTCGAAGGTCTCCCCGAGACCCGCTCCGGCGGCGTAGGTGAGGGCACCCGCTTCATCCATCAGCCCGCTCCACGCGGCCCCGTAGTAGCGGGTCTCGACCAGGAGATCGCAGACCTGCTGAATGAGCAGCTGGGGGTCCTTCTCCCGGACGATCAGCTGGTCGATCTTGCGGATGGAACGCAGCACGCCGTTGAGGTGCCGGATGCGGCCCTCCGCCTGCCGCTGCTCGGCGGCCAGCCGGTATTTGTCCAGGGCGCCCTGCACCGCCGAACCGAGCCGGACCAGGCCGTCCTTGAGAACATAGTCCGCCGCGCCGTCGCGGATACATGCGGCGGCCGTCTCCTCGTCCAGTGAGCCGGTGACGATCAGCACAGGGACGTCCGTTAGCCGCTCCCGCACCAGCGCGACGGCCTCCATGCCGCTGTACCCAGGCACCCGCGCGTCGGCGAGCACGACATCCGGGGGTGAGGACTCGAGCTCGGCGACAAAGGCCTCTTTCGTGTCCACACGGGCGGTGGTGCAGTTCAGCTTGGCTCGCTGCAGCTGGCGCACCATCAGTTCGGCATCGGTGTCCACGTCTTCGAGGACCAGAACCCTGATCATTTCTTCCATACCCCTTGCCCCGCGGCGGGCGGTGGGGGGCCGGGGCCCC
>CAZDDH010000180.1:3952-18156 GCA_964504165.1 uncultured Rickettsiales bacterium
TGGTGGCCGGCTCACCTCTCACGGAATCCGGTTGACCAGCAGCCAGTAAAGGCCCAGCTCCCCCACGCAATCGAGGAACTTATCGAAATCCACCGGTTTGACAATGTAGCTGTTCACCCCCAGCTTGTAGCTCTCGACCATGTCCTGATCCTGTTGGGAGGAGGTGAGCACCACAACGGGGATAGTCTTGGTCCGGTCGTCGGCCTTGATGCGGCGGAGAACCTCCAGCCCATCGATCTTGGGCAGCTTCAGATCCAGCAGGATTACCTTGGGGGCGCACGAGGTGTCCCGTCCGGCAAAACCGTTGAGGGCAAATATCCAGTCCAGCGCCTCCGCTCCGTCCCGAACGACCTGGACGTGATTGGCCAGCCCGCGCTTGCTCAGCGCGCGTAGGGTCATCTCCTCGTCCCGGGGATCGTCCTCCACCAACAAGATCTCGATTTCCTTGTGTTCAACCATCGTCATCCTCCGGGGCCGGCAGCGCAAAATAGAACGTAGCGCCCTCTCCCACCGTGCCCTCCGCCCAGACCCGCCCCCGGTGGCGGTGCACGATGCGCCGCACGTTGGCCAGGCCGATGCCCGTCCCCTCGAACTCGGCTGCTCCGTGCAGCCGCTGGAATACACCAAACAGCTTGTCCGCGAATCTCATATCGAAGCCCACACCGTTGTCGGCCACCGAATAGACCAACTCGCTGCCCTCCCGCGCGCCGCGGACCGTGATCTGCGGCGCCTCCCGGGTGGCGGAGTACTTGACCGCGTTGCCGAACAGGTTGGTCCACACCTCCCGCATCAGGACCCGGTCGCCGTAGGCCGGCGGCAGGTCGCCGACGTCCGCGGTGACCTCGGGGCCCTCGGCCCCCGCTCGAACCACCGCGAGGACCTCTCTCGCGAGGCGATCCATGTTCAGCTGGGCCGTGGAGACCTCTTGCCGCCCCAGCCGCGAATAGGCGAGCAGGCCATCGATGAGCTCGGCCATGTTCTGCGTGCTGGTGCAGATGACGTCGATCTGTCGCTTCCCCTCTGGGCCGAGGCTGTCCCCGAAATCCTCCACCAACATCTTGGAGAAGCCGTCGATGGCCCGCAGCGGCGCCCTCAGGTCGTGGGACACCGAATAGGCGAAGGATTCGAGTTCCGCATTGGTGGCCTTGAGCTCCGCGCTCATCGCCCTGGCCTGGGCCAGGGCATCCCGGTGCTGCCTGGTCAACATCATGATGGCGGCCAGCCGGCTGAGGGTGGCCGCGTCTGCGTCCGAATAGCCGCCGGGCTTGTTGGCCACGGCCACCATCCCCACCACCTCCCCGTCCCTCTCCAGGGGGGTGCCGAGGAAGCAATGGATATCCACGTGCCCCTCGGGGAAACCGACGCTCTCGGGGTGGGACGGCAGATCATTGCACAGCAGCTGCTGGCCATGCTTCATGGGCGCGCCCCACACACCGCGGATCTCCATCCCGGTGGACAGATCCCAGGCCAGGGCTTCGGGGAAGGCGCAGTCGTTCATCGTCCGGCTGCTGTAGGTCGTCGTGTCGTACCGGCCCAGCTCGTTGACCACCCCGATCATCCCGTAGTCGCTGCCCGTGGCGGCCAAGCAGGCCTCCATCACCTGCTGTTCCGTCTGGATGTCGTCCGTCTGGCCAGCAAGCATCTCGTTGACGATGGCGGCTACGGCGCTGGCTTCCTTGGTCGCGCGTTCGTCACTCATCCCCGATCCTCCCCATCGCATGGCCGCCGTATGCCCGGAACCTGGAGGAACCGGGGATTTGCCGGCACGGAGGGCAAGCCCGTAAGGGAACCACATCGAGTGGGTGTTGATGCGTTGCGCCCCCGCCGGCCTCCATTCTATAGGGTCAACGGGAATTGCGCCTGCAATACCAAGTCTAAATACGACGATTCGGTATGGTCTTTACGACTCACCGGAGGCCGGCGACGTCTGGACACGGGCTCAACTCAAGCCCGGGATGAATGGTGGGCTCGCCGCCCACGCCGGCGCCGTCGCCCGCGCGGCTTTGGCTTGGGAGCGGGCTTGGGTTGCTCGTAGGGCTCGATGGACTCGAAGGTGTGCCCGTGCACGATCTCCACCCGCATACGGATGAGCTTCTCGATGTCCCGCAGGTAGGCCCGCTCTTCCACGTCGCAAAAACTGATGGCGACGCCGTCTGCCCCGGCGCGGGCCGTGCGGCCGATGCGGTGCACGTAGCTCTCGGGGATGTTGGGCAGGTCGTAGTTGATGACGTGGCTGATGCCCTCCACGTCGATGCCCCGGGCGGCGATGTCCGTGGCCACCAGCACGCGGGTGCGGCCCTCCTTGAAGGCGGCGAGGGTGCGCTGGCGGTTGCCCTGGCCCTTGTTGCCGTGGATCGCCGCGGCCGAGATCCTGGCTCGCACCAGCTTCTTGACGATGCGGTCGGCGCCGTGCTTGGTCCTGGAGAAGACCAGCGTGCGTTCGATGTCCGGATCCTCCAGCACCTCGATCAGCTGCTTCGCCTTGTCGCTCTTCTCCACCAGCATGATTCGCTGGATGACCTTCTCCACCGTGGTGGACTCCGGCGTCACCTCCACCCGGACCGGGTCGTCGAGGATGTTGCGCGACAGCCGGGTGATGGCGTCCGGCATCGTCGCCGAGAACAGCAGCGTCTGCCGCTCCTCGGGGATCTCGGCGATGACCCGCCGCACGTCGTGGATGAACCCCATGTCCAGCATGCGGTCCGCCTCGTCCAGGACGAAGATGCCGATCTCGTCCAGGTGGATGTGCCCCTGGCCCATCAGGTCCAGCAGGCGTCCGGGGGTGGCCACCAGTACGTCCACCCCCCGGGCCATGATCTGTACCTGGGGGCGCTGGCCGACGCCGCCGAAGATCACCGTGTGGGTCTTGCCAAGGCCCTTGCCGTACGTCTCGAAGCTATCGTCGATCTGGATCGCCAGCTCCCGCGTGGGGGTCAATACCAGCACCCGGGCGCAGCCCTTGGAAGAGCGCCGGGCGTTCGTCAGCCGCTGCAGGATCGGCAACGCGAAGGCCGCTGTCTTGCCCGTGCCGGTCTGGGCCACGCCCAGCAGGTCGCGCCCCTCCAGCAGGTGTGGGATGGCCTGCGCCTGGATGGGGGTCGGTTCGGTGTAGCCGGCGTCGTCCACGGCCGACAGTAGGGTCGGGTGGAGCTCTAGTTCATCAAAATCATGGATCTGCAAAATGGTTCCGTTTCGGTACGTCGCGATGTGCGCTGAAGGCGAGAGATGTGGGGAAAGGGCCCGTTGGTAAGCTGGGGCCGTGAGACGTTACGCACTGTCGCTGGTTATGGGAGCGACCACGTCTCGCTTGGGGGGCAATCTAGCGTCTAGATGCCGAAAGTCAAGTGATCTTGGGAGCTTCGTGCTCTCAGGGCCAGTACATTCCCGCATCCTGGAGTTGCTGCAACACCACCTCCGTGCGGGTGGGTTGCCCGGTGTTGCCCAGGAAGAATCCGTCCAGCGTGGCCTGGATCTCAGGCGCCCAGTCGTCGTCGCGGGTGCGGTACGTACGCCCGTTGTCGTCGAAGGGCTTGCTGTCGCCCCAGCGGGCCGACTCGGCGATGATGGCCAGCTCCAGCTCCCCGGCGCGGACGGCGAAGCGGTCGGCGGCGATCTGGGGCGTCACCGCGCCGTCGCCGAAGAAGTGCACGTGGACCCGTTCGTTGAACCGTTCGCGATAGCGGGTGTTGTCGGTGAGACGATGGTGCAGCCACTGGGGGTGAAAGTTCTCGAACTCGGTGACCACCATCTGATAGTCGCCGGTGATCGTACCGAGGTTGACGCGGTTCTCGTACAGGCCGATGCCCGGGGACCAGCCGTCATAGTGCAACGAGTGCTCCGAGTCGTGGGCAAAGAACAGGAAGCCGTTGGACCCCTCGGCCCGGCTACGAATCATGAAGAAATTATTGGGGCCCTTGTTCCCGGTGAAGGCCCCGGTGGGGGCGTCGAAGTTGCCGGTGTAGAAGATGATGATCATGTAGTCGATGAGGTTGTCGACGTCTACCAACACCTCGGCGGCCGGATCCGGCTGCCCGGCGGCATCCAGCCCCTGTAGCCGGTAATAGTTATTGTCGTCAGCGAACCCCTGCTGGCACAACTCCCACACGTCATGCCAGGCGTCCAGCGTTCCGTCCGTGGCCTCGATGACCCGGGCGGTGGGCACGTCGCCGTTGACCTTGACCACGTCGTAGTCCTCTTGCTCGCCACCGAGGTAGAACTCGGCGTAGCTGGCCTCGGAGCGCTCCTGAGTCTGGAACACTCCCCAGTACACGCCGTTGAGGTACAGGTGGTAGTAGCGGCTGCGTGTATAGGGCCGCCCCATGTCCCGCTGGAGGTCCCGGGAGTACACGTCGCGGTTCATCGTGTTGGCGGCGCCAGTGGAGCCCTTGTAGCTCCACGAGTAGTTCTGACTGGTGCGCAGGTCCACGTCGTCGAAGCGATCCACCCCCTCGTCCCCGAACAGATCGAACTCCAGCTCGCCCGGGCCGTATTCCTCACGGAAGAAAAACCGGAAGGCGTGCTTGGGGTTATCGCTGTGACGGCTCCAGCCGCCGCGGATGCGGACCCCGGCGTTGGCCTGGATCTCCCTCGCGTGGGTGCCGTCATCGTCCGGATCGATCCACTCCAGCGACGCCGGCCGCTCCCACTCGATACCGTGCTCCATCGCGTTTTCGTAAATACCGGTGGCGTCGTCGAACAGGTGCTCCAAATCCGTCACCAGCGAGATCGTGGGAATGGCCAGCAGGGCGTCGTCGATGAGATCGGCATAGGCAGGGTGCCCGGTGACGTCCGGGTCCAGCCCGTAGTTGATGGCCTGCTGGGGGTCGTTGTTGTTGGAGGTGTCGTAGATGGGGGGCCAGGCATCGCCGGGCTGCTGGTCGTCCGGGGAGAGCTCCGCGGCCTGTGCCACGAACAAATAAGTGTGGGTGGCCCCCACCGTCAGTGGCCGACCGTCGCGGTAGCCCTGGGCACGCAGGGTCACCCCGGGGGCCGGGTCCCGGTGGTCGCTGCTATGGGGATCGATGTCCACCGTCGCTGGAGCCGGGGCCACCAGCGCGTCCGGTGACGTCGCCGGGTCGCGGCCGTCCAGGGTGTAGCGGATCTCGACCCCTTCGCTGGCCCCCTCCCCCTCCACCCATACCTCGACATCGAATGGGGTGTCGTAAAAGCCGCGGTCTACGCTGAACAGCAGCGGCAGCAGCTCGGCCCCGGGGATCGTCTCGTGGTCGTCGTCGTCCGGGGCCTGGTCGTCGTCCACAGGTTCCGGGATCCCCGGCTGCCCCGCGGTGGGCGCGCAGCCCAAACACAAGGCGACGATCAATGTTGGGGGGATGAACCGTTCCACCGGCCGATTATTGCAGAATTGTGCGGCGCCAACCCCCCGCGTGTTTTTTCCTCCACGTTCTCAGAGCCCATGCGTCATCATGAATGAAAGGCTGGCCGCACAACGATCTAACGTTTGAGTTTTATGGAGCCTTTGGACCGCCAGACCGACGAAGAACTACTCTCCGCGTTCGCTCAGGGTCACGACGAAGCGTTCGAGGCGCTGGTGCACCGCCACGGCGTGGGCATCAAATCCTATGCTCAGCGCATCTTGCGCAACCCCGAGCTGGCCGAGGATGTCTACGTGGAGACCTTCGCCCGGCTGGTCCGCGAGCGGAAGAATCTCAGGCCGTCGGGCACGGTACGGGGGTTCATCTACACCATCGCTCACAACATCTGTATCAGCCTGATCCGCCGGCGGAAGACCGAGAGGGACGCGATGCCACAGCTGATGGTCATCGAGACCGAGCACAACGCCCAGCCGAGCCAGGACGCGCTGGCTTCAGCGGCCCAGGTCGCCGAGCGGCTGGAGCAGGGTATCGCCACGCTGTCCGAGGACCACCGCCAGGTCCTGTTGCTGCGTACCGTACACGGCCTCTCCTCGCGTGAGACCGCCGAGGTGGTGGGTCTGGACGAGAGTCAGGTGCGCTCCCAGCTGAGCTGGGCGCGCAAGCGCCTGCGCCTATTTCTTGCCCACGGACGGCCCAAGAAGGCCGCCTCCGGGAGGGGGCAACGGTGATGGACGACAACGACCTGCTACACGACGATCAAGCGCTCGACCAGGCGCTGGGTGCGCTGCCCCCCGCGGGCAAGCCGTCGACGTCCGCCTCGGACATCCTGGCGTACGGGACGGTCACCATCGGCGCAGCAGCAGCAGCAGCCGGTGCGGCCAGCGCCGCCACCGGCACCGCCGCCGGAGCGGCACCCGCCATCACCAAGGGGATCCTGTTGTTCAAGTTCGCGGCGCTCCTGGTCGCCGGTGCTTCCTTGGGCGTGGTCGGGGACCGCATCTACCAGCGTGCCACCAGTGCTCCCATGGATGACGTGGCTCCCGAGGCGATGGCCGTCGAAGAACAGGTCGAAGCGGACAACGAGGCGCTCCACGTCATGCAAGCTCCCCCGGCCCCGCAGGCAGCCGAGCCGGCCGCGGCCGACGACGGCATGGCCACCATTCCCGCGCCATACGATCCCCCTCCCCAACCGCCGGTCCCTGCCTGCCAGCCCGTCGCCCCCTGCGAACCGGTTCCATGCCCGGAGCCTCAGATCGCGATGGTGGACGACCAGGAGGTCGAGTTCGAGGACTTCGACTGGCTCGAGGACGCGGCCAAAGTCCAGGTCCCCGTCCTGGATGAGGAGCGCGACCGGGTCCGCCCCGTTCCGCCCACGCCCACCGGCGAGCCGGAGCGTGTCGTGGAGGTACAGGTCGAAAAGACCCATCAGGGGCCGGGCCGGCCTGCACAGGTACGGCTCCACGCAGGTGGGGGCGTGGCCACCGCCGGCGGTATCCGCTACGGCCCCTTTGGAACTCCCGGGCCCGGCGGCCAGATTGGCCTCACCGTCCTCGGCCCGACCCGCGGCACCGCGAGGGGTCTCATCGCCGTCAACATCGACCTTCTGGGATTGCCGTCTCAGACGGGCACACCGTTCGTGTTTGCCTTTGGCGCCAGCGTCGGCCCCGGCATTGCGGTGGATGGGCCGCGGCTCCGCTTCGAGGCTTCTTGGGCCATGGGCCCGCGCCTCATCCCGCAGGCATCCGGTGGCCCCGCCACGGGTGGCCCCAGGCGGGCTCATCTGTTGATGGGCCCACAGTTTGGCTTGTCGTTCAAGAACAACAAACGCCTACCCAACTTCTACCTGGGCGGCTCGGTCCAGGGCAGCGTCGGTGAGCCGGGTGGGGACGGGCAGTCCTCCCTGCTGCCGTGGGTCGGGTTGGTCGTCGGCGCTGATTTCGGAGTCCGCAAACCCGACTCTTCCGGATAAAAACTCCACACCTGACGACCCCAGGCGTCACCACTCCTGACAGTCCGGACAGCTACCAACCTTTTGGGCGTTCAACGACAGCCCACCGCGCCTGACCCGGCGCACCAGCGAGCACTGGAGGCACGAGCATGGTTTTCCGAATACTCCTTTCCATTTTCCTCATCATCCCCATCGTCGGCTGCACGGAGACGGACGAGCTGGACAGCGCCTTCTCCGAGGCGATGATGCGTGCCAGCGAGGATCAGGTCGTCACCGAGATGGCCTCCTTCGCCCACGACGACAAATTCCGGGGCCAGCTGGGCTTGGTCCAAAACCCCCTCGACCTGCTGGCCACGGCCACCGAATTCTGGGAGACCCAGGCGCCGTGCAGCACCCTCGACATCATCGACGACGCGCTGGTGTTGGACTTCGGCGATCTGGAGGACGACTGCACCTTCAATGACCACACCTATGCGGGGGTGACCACGATCCGGATCCAGACGGAGGGCGACGTGGTCACCGTCGATTTCTACAACGAGGGGCTGACCAACGGCGTGGTCACCATCGACGGGTCTGTCCAGCGTGTGATCACCGGCGATCAGCACTCGGTGACCGCCGATCTGACGACGGTACGTGACATCTCCGAGTGCGAGGGCCGTGGCTGGTCACACCGTGGCCGGGGTCAGGGCCGCGGCCACGGTGGTGGCGAGTATGACGTACCGGAAGACGGCCTCGTCACCATCGATCTCAGCGCCCAGTTCGACTACAGCCCCCTGGACGAAGAGCTGGGGTACCAGAGCGGTTTCGTCGCCGGCGGCCAGAGCACCCGCACCACGATGCGGGGCGATAGGGTCTCGCACATCGATTCCCTGGAGGTGGTCTACGGCGAGATGGTGCCGCAGGCGGGCCAGCGTGTCATGAATACGCCCCGCGGGAACACCGTCACGCTGACGTTCTCCCGTATCGACGAGTCCACTGTCGGCGTGCACGTCGAGGGCCCCCGCGGCGAGCGCGATTTCCAGGTCGATCCGGTCACCGGCGAGCTCCTCTGAGATCGTCACAGTCCGTATTCAATAACTCCACGTTTTTCCCTGCCGCGCGTCACTATCCCCAGAACCCAGGTGTCTGGAGATAGCATGTTCGACCCTAGTATTCCCACCCCAATCACCCCGCGGGAACGGCTCTTCGCGCTTCTGATCCTGTTGCCTGCCCTGCTCCTGGTTTCCTGCGACGAAGGCACGGATCCGGGCGACGATGATGACGCCGTGGACGACGACACCGGCGACGACGACACCGGCGATGACGATTCGGCCGACGACGACGACGACACGGCCCCGCTATCATCGTGGGAGCTGATCACCAACACGGGCCTGGGAGCCAACAACACCCGGGCGTCCGGCCTGGCGGAATTCGACGGCGAGCTGTACGTCGGGACCATCAACTCGGTTGACCGCACACAGGTGTTCAAGCACGACGGCAGCGGAATCTGGGAGCAGGTCAACCTCAACGGGTTCGGCGGCGTCAACACGGCGGTACAGGGGATCACGGTGTTCGATGGGGATCTCTATGTGGGGACCACCAACAACTCCACCGGATCCGAGGTGCTGCGCTACGACTCCGGAACGGCCTGGGACCAGGTCAACGCCGATGGCTTCACACCGGACGAGCCGGCCATGGTGGCCCGCGTCCTGATCGAGTACGACGGGAACCTCTACGCCGGGGCCCGCAACGACACCGGCGGCGCCAGCGACGAGGACCACGAGAATATGGCCGGAGCCCAGGTCTGGCGCTACGACGGTGGCACGGACTGGACCCAGGTCAACGAAAACGGATTCGGCATCGAGACACCGGGCTACAACCGGTCCGTGGAGTGCATGGCCGTGTTGGACGCCGACCTCTACGCGGGCACCTGGAACGACGACCTGGGCTGCCAGGTCTGGCGCTACGACGGCGGAACGGACTGGACCCAGGTCAACGAGACCGCCTTTGCTCAGGATATCGGCACCACGCTCAGCGTGGCCCTCTCGATGGAGGTCTTCGACGGCGAACTGTACGTGGGCACCCGCAACGACAACCTCGGGGCCGAGGTTTGGCGTTACCTCGGTGGCACGAGCTGGGAGCCGGTCGGTTTCAGGGATGCCAACAGCGCCCACGCCATCGCCATCTGGGACCTGACCGGATACGACGGCAAGCTCTACGCCGGGACCATGAGTGACGGCGCCGTATGGCAGTACGACGGCGCCGACTGGTTCCAGGCCAACGACAACGGCTTCGGCGACACGGCGAACAACATGGTCACCTTCATGACGGTGATGGACGACCGGCTCTTCGCGGGCACCAACGCCCACGCCGGTGATGCCCAGGTTTGGGGTTCGGTCGGCAGCCTCTGATCGGGGGACGACGTTCGCGTGGAGTCCCTTCCCGACCCCGCCCGTTCCGCGTTAGGATTCGAGTCCTCTTCATCACCGAGGAGGCGAGGGTATGGAGAAGCTGACCCGTGAGGAAACGGCGACGCCCGAGGTGGCCGCGGCCAACCTGGACGAACTCCGGCAACTCTTCCCCGAGGCCTTTGCCGAGGGCCACGTTGATTTTGATGTCTTGAAGCAGGCGCTAGGTGAGTACGCCGACGACCGGGAAGAGCGCTACAACTTCACCTGGCACGGCAAGAGCCGGGCCCGGCAGATCGCCCAGATGCCCTCCAGCGGCACGTTGCTGCCATGCCCGCAGGAGTCCGTACGCTGGGGCACGACCCACAACCTGTTCGTCGAAGGCGACAACCTGGAGGTGTTGAAGCTCCTGCGCAAGAGCTACCGCGGCAAACTGAAGGTGATCTACATCGATCCGCCGTACAACACCGGCAAGGAATTCATCTACCCGGACCGCTGGCGCGACAACGTGGGTTCCTACCTGCACTTCACCGGGCAGGTGGACGACGGGGGGCACAAGCTGTCGGCCAATGCGGAGACCTCGGGCCGCTATCACACCAACTGGCTCAACATGATGTATCCGAGGCTGCAGCTGGCCCGGAACCTGCTCGGCGACGACGGCCTGCTATGCGTGTCCATCAGCGATATTGAGCTGGCCAACCTCCGCTCGGTGCTCGACGAGCTGTTCGGCGAGGAGAACTACATCAACACCGCCCACGTGTTGTCCAAAGTGGCCGCCGGCGCATCCGGAGGTGGGGAGGACAAGCGCCTCAAGAAGAACATCGAATACGTGCTGATCTATGCCAAACACCTGGAGTCCTTCAACACACTGGCCCACCTCTACACTCACCGCCCGCTGATGGACGTCATCGGCGAGATGCGCCACAGCGGCCAGAGCTGGAAGTACACCAGCGTACTGCTGGGGGCCGAGGACCGGACGCACTACGCGACCATCGAGGACGGGGACGGTAAACCCATCGAGATCTACAAGCGCACGGGCGTGAAGAGGACCACCATCGCCCGGCTGTGCCGCGAGCATGGCCTCGGCGAGGGGGAGGCCTACAACCGGTACTTCGCTCAGATCTTCTCGGACACCAATGCCCAGACCAGCATCCGGGCACGTGTCATCGATCGGGTGGGGAATCTGGGGGACGACGAGATCCTGGAGGTGGAGTATGTACCCCGTTCCGGGCGGGACAAGAACCGGCTCGTGACCCACACCTACATCAGCCACACGGTGCGCCGTGTCATCTGGTTGTCGGACGCCGCGGAGCAGGGCGACGGGCAGATCATCAAGCGGGAAAAACTGGGCACTCTCTGGGATCATTTTGATTACAACAATGTCGGCAAGGAAGGCGGGGTCCCCTTCCCTGACGGCAAGAAACCTATCGACCTCCTGCGCACCTGTATCCGCCTCTACGACGGCGACGGCGACGGCGGGATCTTCATGGACTTCTTTGCCGGATCCGGATCCTTTGCCCACGCCTGCATGGAGGAGAATGCCTCCGATGGCGGCTCCAGGCGGTTCATCGCCGTCCAGCTGCCCGAACCCATCGACCCATCCAACAAGAAGTACGCATCGGCCGTCCGGTTCTACAAGGACAACGGCATCCCGCTGAACGTAGCAAGTATCTGCAAGGCACGGCTGCGCCGGGTCATCGCGGAGATGGAGGAGCGCTCTGCGCAGGGGGACCTGGGGTTCAAGGTCTTCGAGCTCTCCAGCAGCAACATCAAGCTGTGGGACGCCACCTTCGACACGGTGGAGCTCGACCTCATCGACGCCATCGACAACATCAAACCGGATCGCACCGAGGACGATATCCTGCACGAGCTGCTGCTCAAGTATGGTCTCGACCTCTGTGTCCCCACGGAAGTCCGGACCGTCGAGGGCCGGGACATCACGTTGGTGGATGGGGGAGCCCTGATCGTCTGCCTAGCCGACTCCATCTCCCCCGGCGTGGCATCCGGGATCGCATCGCTGAAGGACGAACTCCGCCCCCGCAAGGCCATGCGGGTGGTCTTCAGGGATTCGAGTTTTGCCGATGACGTGGCCAAGACCAACGCGGCCCAGATCCTGCGGCAGGCCGGTATCGACGACGTGAAGTCTTTCTAATTCAGTTGTTCGACATGCAATACAGCCCGTAAATCATCTGGTTCACCGGCACGTCCCACAGGGACAGCCCGGTGGCTACGTCGAAGACCGCCACCCGTCCCTCGGGCCACGAGGCACTGACCACCAGCAAATCGTCGTCGATCACCGACATGCCGTTGACCCAGGTGTCGTAGTTCTCCAGGTAGATATCGCCGTCCCAGGCGCCGCCGGGCAGCGCCACCTTCTCGATGGTGTCGGTGGAGTGCCAGGCCGTGTACAACGTGTCGCCGTAGACCGTGTTGCGGGTGTTGTTCAGCGCGACGGACAGCACGGTCGGGTCCCGGCACTCCGCCCGGCGGAAGGTGTCGTACAGCCACATCTCACCGAAGTACTGCCCCTCGGACCAGTCCGGCTCGACGAGGATCTTGTTGCCGTAGTTGGACACGGCCTGGCAGTAGACGAACGCCTCCTCGGTGGTGCCGGTGGTTATATCCACACGGATCAGCTTGTTGTACCCCCCGCCGCAGAAGTACAGGTAGTTGTCCATCCAGGCGATGGACTCGTGTAGCGTTCCGCCCCCCTGCGGGGGAATCCCGAGGAACGGGCAGATGCTGCCCGTGTCGAGCCCGAGGATCGCCAGCTGGGAACCGGTCATGGTCAGGCACCAGTTGGACTCGGCCGTCTCGGACGGGCATGCGCCCCCCAGGGCGGTGATGTCCGGATCGCCGTGGGCGACCCCGGGGTCGTTGCAGTCCGGCATCGACGACTCCACCGGCTCCGAACAGCCCTCCTCCATCTCGAAAAGGGTGCCGTGGTAGCAGCCGTGGAAGGAGGTCAGCTCGAGTCCGGTCATCGACTCGGCCCTACCGATGACCTCACGGGTAGCCGAGGCGTCCCAGTGGTACGGCGCCCCCCAGTAGTTCTGTCCTGTATAGGAGCTGTATATCTCGACAGGCACGCCTGCTGGAGCCTGGACGAAGGGTTCGTAGTAGCCGTTGACGATGATGCGGTCGATGCTCCCTGTGCCGGTCTGGGTGACGATCCAGTTGGCGGACTCGTAGGAAGACAGCACCAGGGTCACCGGGTGGTCCAGGTCCAGCTTGATCTCGGCATCACCCGTCGTCTGATGGGCGGCGTCCGTCTCGTACAGGCCGACGATGCGCAGCGACGAGTTGGACAGGAACGGTTCGTGGTGTTCAGACAGGCCCTGGCAGTCGGACGCCACCACGATGGGTGGCTCCCCTGGATCCCACTCGCAATCATCCGTGTCGTCGTCCCCGGCGTCGTCGTCCGGCGCCGTATCATCGTCATCGGCCGAGTCATCGTCGTCGCCGGTATCGTCGTCGCCGGCGTCGTCGTCCGGTGCCACGTCGTCATCGCCGTGCAACACATCGACGTGTTCCGTCTTGCAGCCGCTCAGGGCGAACAGCGTGGCGATCAACAGGGTGATGCAGATTGTATAGATACTGCGCATGGCGTCTCCCCTCCCTTGTCCGATCAGGATATCACGCCTTCTTGGTATCGCCTGTCCAGAAATTCAATATCCCGTAGCGCGGAATGACGACGCCCATCACGGCCGGGCCGTTTTTCCGTCCCTCGCCGGGGCGCGCTCCCACTCAAAGGTCAACGATGTGACCCGCAGGGAGGGAACCATGGCACGTCTTCACCTGATTCTGTTGGCGGTCCTCGCTTGGGGTACCGGCTGCGCCTCCCTCGCAGGGGATGGCGAAGCGGATGGCCATTGGCTCGGGGGGGGCGGCGACGATGCTCCGGGCTCGTTCACCGGATTTGCTGAATTCGCGATCCACACCGATGTGTACCTGTCGGCCAGCGCCACACTCACGGGGACGCCCTACACCGGCAGATGTGACGGCTGCGAGTATACGTTCGTGCTCGATTCCACCATCGTCGATAGTTACGGGCCGGCCGGCCTGATCGACCTGTTTGACTACTACCTGTTCAACACGACCCCCCCGGCCCCGCCCATCGTCATGGCCTATGCGTCCGCTTTCACCGGTGAATACTCGTCGTATTACAGCGCCATGCTGTTCGGTTATCTGAATTCGAATGCTCCCGACGCTACCGTGGAGTACTGGTCACCGTTCATCTGGTCCGACACGCCGGGAACCGACCTCGACATGATCGGCCCGGATATCTCCTGGACTCAGTCGCTCGGGGAATCGCCGTACTCCATCGTCATCTCCGGCTCCGGGACCTTGCAGCCGTAGCGTCCGACAGGGTCGCCAACCAACCGCCGTACCACGCGACTACATTTTCCGTCCCCGACCGCCGGCCCGCTCCACTTTTAATTCAAACGCGGGGTTCAACGAGGAATAGAGCATGTCACTCTCTGTACCTCAACGTTGCAGACCGTCACACATAAAGCATGATCGCCAGTGTGCTCC
>CAZDDH010000181.1:0-18135 GCA_964504165.1 uncultured Rickettsiales bacterium
CCCCCCCCCGCGCCCGGCCCGGCCCCCCCCCCCCCCCCCCCCACGGCCGCGGCACATGCCGCGACGCCCTCAAGGGGGGGTCCGACGTCTACTTCTACACGGCCGGGATGAAGGTCGGCATCGACGAGGTGGCGGCCATGTCCCGTAGTTTCGGGCTGGGGCGGCCCACGGGCGTCGGCATCAACAGTGAGAAAGGGGGGCTCATCCCCACGGAGGCCTGGAAGATGGATACGGGCCGGGGGCGGTGGCAGCCCGGTGACACCCCCTCCGCGGTCATCGGCCAGGGCTACACGCTGGCCACCCCCATGGGCCTGTGCCGCATGACCGCCACCATCGCGAACGGCGGCACGGTCTACACGCCGACCCTGGTGGATCGGATCGTGGACCAGGACGGCAACGTGGTGCGCCGGGCCGAGCCCATCGTCGAGGGGCAGGCCAACGCCTCGCCGTGGGTGATCCGGGCACTGCAGGACGCCATGTGGGCGGTGGTCGAGGAGCAGGGGGGGACGGGGCATCGCCAGCAGATCGAGGGGCTGGAGTTTGCCGGCAAGACCGGTACGGCGCAGGTGGTGCGCCAGGCCGGAGGTGGCTTCGGCTACCACGCCAACAAGAAGATGCAGGACCACGCCTGGTTCGTGGCATACGCCCCGGCGGATGACCCGGAGATCGCCATCACCGTGCTGGTGGAGCACGGTGTCCACGGATCCACCGCGGCGGCGCCCATCGCCCGGCAGATGATCGAGCTGTACTTTGCCGCCGAGATCGAACGGAACCGAGAGGCCGCCCAGGCCAAACCCGCTCCCGACGAGGGGGTGGATGGAGAAGCGTCGTGGACCGTCGACTGATCCAGCACTTCAACGGCTGGCTGCTGCTGGTCACCGTGCTGCTCATGGCGGTGGGGCTCTCCTCCCTGGTGGCTGCAGCCGTGACGCCCGAGTCGGTGGGGATCCCGCGGATGGTGTTCAAGCAGGCGATCTACATGGGCGTCGGGCTCAGCGCCGCCATGCTGTTGACGCTGGTGGACTACCGCGTCCTGCTCAGCGCGGCTTATCCGCTGTTCGCCGTGTTGCTTGCTTTGCTGGTGCTGGTGCTGGTCATCGGGTTCGTGGGGGGAGGATCCCAGCGGTGGATCGATCTGGGCATCATCCGGCTGCAACCTAGTGAATTCGGCAAGGTGCTGTTGGTGCTCGCGTTGGCGAGGTTCCTCCACGAGCGGGGACAGGGGAGGGGGCTGGGCCTGTTGGATCTCTTGGCCACCGGCGCGCTGATCGCCCCGGCCATCGGGCTGATCTTCCTGGAGCCGGATCTGGGCACCGCTTTGCTGTACACCTTCCTGACCAGCACGGTGGTGCTGTTTGCGGGGATCCGGCGCCGGCTGCTGATCGTGATCGTCGTGTTGGCAGTCGTGCTGGCACCGTTGACGATCCTGGGGGCCTATCACTACGTGCTGGATGACTACCAGCGCGACCGGGTGGTGACCTTCATGCACCCGGAGCAGGACCCCCACGGCAAGGGCTACCAGACCATCCAGAGCCGCTACGCCATCGGGTCGGGGCGTCTGACCGGCAAGGGATTCCGCCAGGGGACCCAGGCCCAGCTGCGTTTCCTGCCCGAGCAGCACACCGATTTCATCTTCAGCGTCTACGCCGAGGAGCGGGGCTGGATCGGATCGGTGTTCCTGCTGGGCCTCTATCTGGCCTGGCTCATGCTGGGGCTCATCGTGGCCCGTCAGGCCAAGGAACGCTTCGGCGCCCTGCTGGCCTTCGGGCTGACCGCTGTCCTGGCGTGGCAGGTGATGATCAATCTGGGCGGCGTGCTGGGATTGATGCCGGTCACCGGCGTGACCTTGCCGCTGATCAGCTACGGCGGATCGTCGGTGCTGACGGTGATGATCTGTGTGGGGTTGCTGCTGAACATATCCATGCGCAGGTATATGTTCTGAGCGGAGCAGTCGACTCTACAGAGCCTTCCCCAGGAACTGTTCCACCTTCTGAGGGCTAGCCGCGCCGACGAGCTGGTCCATGACCTTGCCGTCCTTGATCAGCAGCAGGGTGGGGATGCTGCGGATGAAATACTTGGCCGGTGTCTGCGGGCTGGAGTCGATGTCCATCTTCACGACCTTGGCCTTACCGGCGTATTTCTCGGCCAGCTGTTCGATGATCGGCGTGATGGCCTTGCAGGGACCGCACCAGACGGCCCAGAAATCCACCAGCACGGGGATGTCGCTCTGCAGCACTTCAGCTTCGAAGTTGTCGTCGGTCACTAAACTTACGTTGTCACTCATCGGTGGTCTCCCTGTTACGTCGGATCAAGCAACAGGTGTAAACCGGGTTCGGCTTCTCGTCAACTCCGGGATCTGCAAGCGTGGCGTTGACGCTGTAACACACCGATTCTACGATCCATCCCTGAACGGGAAGGACTGGCGACGCTGATGACACGGATACTGCTGATCGAGGGGCCGGAGTCGGATCGAGATCTCCTGTGGGCATTTTTCAACGGCATCCGCTGCGAACTCGACATGGTGGTCTCCCGCGAGGAGGCCATCGAGGCCTTCGGGCTCAAGCAGCACGATCTGGTCATCAGTGATGTGCGGCCCCCGCGGGGCAACGGCTTCGAGATCACCCGTGAGATCCACGACATGTCTCACAAGCTCACGCCCTTCTTGTTCATCTCCGGCTCGTTGACCGAGGTGGACGCGCTGCGCCACCTGGATCCGGAGCTGGATGTCATCGGTCTGCTGCGCAAGCCGATCTTCATCGTCGACCTCGTCTACCGGATCCGGGACGTGCTGAAACTGCCGCCGGAGGAGGAATTCATCGAGCTGCTGGAGCGGCTCGAACCGGGCGACGCTGGCGTGGCGGCCCTCGACGACCTACTCCGCGGCAGCGGGGATCTGTCCAGGATCCCGCTCGGACGTGTGATCTATGCCGCCTTCGAGACCCGCCGCACAGGCCGCCTGACCGTCTCCAGCGAAGGTGGCCTGGTCCACATCTATACCTTCCGCGGTGAGATCATCTACCTGGAGAGCGAGCGGGAACAGGACTCGTTGATCCAGGCGCTGCGCGCCCGGGGCCAGCTGGACGACTTCGAGATGCCCCCCGGAGCAGAGCCGACCAATATCGAGGAGGAGATCGGATTGCTGATGGCCATGCGGGCCATCCAGCCGCACAAGGTCCCCGAGGCCCTCACCGAGCTGCTGACCACCGTGCTGGCCACCCTCTCCATGGAGCGCTCCGGCGGGTACCGTATGGAGCCCGTCGATCCGCCCAATCGGTTCATGGAGGCCCAGAATCCCGTGCGTCTCCTCCTGGCGATCCACGCGCGCATCGCGGCGTCGGGGACGGAGCACAAGCGGCACAAGCCCGACTCCCAGCTGGTGGTGCGTATCCCCTTGAGCCTGGACCTGGGCCGCTGGAACATGCCCCCCGTCGAACTCAAGCTGGCCAACCGCCTGCGGACCATGGTCGGGCGCGGGGTGGTGCTGCAGGATTTCATGCGGGTGTATGCCGAGGGCGACGCTGCGAGCCGCAAACGGGTGCGGGCCTTCCTGTCCATGATGGAGGATGTCGGCTATCTGGATTTCCGGCCGCCGATGTTCGACGGCGACGACGACAGTACCCGCCGGGATCTCCTGGCCGAGGCGCACCGCATCCGGCACCTCAACCACTTCCAGCTCCTGCGCGTCCGGGCCACGGACGACCAGGAAAAGATGAAGGAGAAGTATCTCGCGGCGGCCCGTCAGTACCACCCGGATCGATTCTATGAGCGCCCCGATCAGCTCGTGGATCTGGCCGCCGAGATCCTCGAAAAGTACCAGACGGCCTACAGCACCCTGGCCAAGGAGAAAGCCCGCAAGCAGTACCTGACGTCCCTCAGTGATTCGGAGGCACAGCAGGCCGGCGTCACCGAGGAACAGCTGCACAACCCCGTGCGGGCGGCCATCTTCTGGAAGGAAGCCGAGCGCTTCATGCGCGTCGCCAAGTGGGACCTGGCCTTCACCAACCTGACCGAGGCGGTCCGTTACGATGCGACCAGGCCCGACTACGAGGCCGCCCTTGGCTGGGCCCTATTCAACAAGTCGCCGGAGAAGCAGAAGACCGCCATGTTGCACCTGCGCAATGCGGTGAAGGCGGACAACAACTGCGACCGTGCCCACTACTACCTGGGTATGATCGCCAAGAAGGTCGGCGACCTGACCAAGGCCGAGCGGTACTTCAGCCGAGCGGTCTCCTCCAACTCGGAAAACGTCGAGGCGGCGCGGGAGCTGCGATTGATGGAGGCACGCGGGGGGGGGGACGACGATGGCCCCAAAAAGGGATTCCTAGCGGGCCTCTTTAGCCGAGATCCGGAAGAGTAACCGTTTATTCCCCGGGAACGAAGGCACTAGAGAAACGTAAGAGGTTTGTCAAAGCCCGATGCGTACGCGTACGCCTCGTGTACAATGCGCCGCGAACAAGGAGGTTTGTCATGCGGTTATGGTTTTTGCTTTCTTTCATGAGTCTGGCTCTGCTCGCCTTCGGATGTGACGATGGTGATGACGACGACACATCTGGCGACGACGATACCGCCGATGACGACGACGACAGCGGCGACGACGACGATGACACCTCGGGCACGGGCACGTATACGCCTCCGCCCGAGGATGGCCTGGGCCCGTGGATGGACTGGTCCGAAGAGGAGACAATCGAAGACGTTCGTTCCCTGACCGACGAGGCGCTCAAGTATGCCCTACCGGGGTTCACCAAGGGACTGATCGAGACCATGGAGACGCTCACTGCCGATATGGGGGACGATACCTGCCCGGCGGTGGCACAGAGCGGCCCCCCGGACGCCGTGCTCACCGAGTACATCGGCGACGGCTGCACGACGGCGGACGGCACCACCTTCCTGGGGCGCTATTCCATCCTGGAGGAGGACGCGGGTTCCTTCAGCATCTATACCTGGACTGCCACGCTGTATTACATCCGTCCGCCCGAGTCCAAGCAGGACGTGGACAGCGACGAGTACTTCTTCCACGGCAAGATACGCTGGAGTTTCAACGGCGACGACCTGATCGGCACCATGAAGCAAGGTCTGGGCGAGATGGAGATCATCAGCGAGGACGAAGAACCCATGTACGAGGGAGGCTTCGAGGCCCACTACGTCGGCCCGTCACCCACCGATCCGGTATGGAACCACGTCTACCTGCGGGGCTTCGCCTACGCCGAGCTGAACGCCTCCCAGGAGATCGAGTACATGCACGACATGTACATCACGTCCAACGGCTTCTACAGCTTCACCTGCAACGCGATGTTCACCAGCGACCCGGATGTCTGCAACGATGAGCCCATCTCCGGCTGGCTGGCCGTCAACGGTTCTCCGGTCTCGATGAACTACTGGGCCGACGGCGAAACGGCCTGTGACGGTGTGCTTTCCGTTACCTACGACGTCTATGACGGCGGGACCTACTCCGAAGACATCTTCTAGCCACTTCCCCGTTCCCCTCCCTCGATCACCACCGGTAATAGAGCCTCGACCTCCGTCCGTCCCGGATGATGATGGCGGAGATCTCCCGTTTGTTCGCGACCTCCTCGGCCAGCGGGGGGAGCTGCATGGGATCGGTGAGGGACTCCTGGCCCATCTGCAACAGGATATCGCCGGGGCGGAAGAACTGGATGCCCGCCCGCGTGGAGATCTCCACCACCTCCAGGCCGGTCTCCAGATCCAGGTCCGCGGCCCGGTCCGGGGGTAGGGCCCGCACGGCGATCCCCAGCGCCGGCACGTCCAGCAGGGGGCCGGCCTGGACCACGGCCCAGGCGCCGTAGTCCACGACCTTCACGGTCCGTTCCAGGGCCTTGCCCTGCCGGCGCAACTTCAGCGTCACCGTGTCCCCGGGGAAGGAGCTGCCCAGGGCCCGGGACCAGCCGTCGGACGAGCGCACGCCCCGCTCCCCCACCTGTTCGATGCGGTCACCGACCTGCACCCCGGCGGCCTCGCCGGGCCCGTCCTGATAGACGTCCAGCACGAATACGCCCTCCTCGTCGTCGTCGACGCGGATCCCCGGCCAGCCACGGGTGACGGTGCCCCCCTGCTTCAGGTGTGGCAGGACGGCCTGCAGCATCCCGACGGGGACGGCGAAGCCCAGGCCCTCGCCACCGGCGTGGATGACCGTGTTGACGCCGGCTACCCGGCCGTTCATGTCCAGCAGGGGGCCGCCGGAGTTGCCCGGATTGATGCTGGCGTCCGTCTGCAGGAAATCGTCGTAAGGGCCCAGGCCCAGGTTTCGGTACTTGGCGCTGATGATGCCGGCGGTGACCGTGTGGTCGTAGCCGAAGGGGTTGCCCACGGCGAAGACGTCGTCCCCCACCCGCAGGTCGGCGTCGGACATCTGGAGGACGGGCAGATCGGTGGCCTCGACGGAGAGCAGGGCCAGATCGGTGGCCGGATCCGAGCCCACCACGCTGGCGTCGAAAATGCGGCCGTCCATCAGCCCGACACGGATGGTGGTGGCGTCCCGGACCACGTGGTGGTTGGTGATGATCAACCCCGCCGCATCGACGACGAAGCCCGAGCCCAGGCTCGTCCACTCCCGGACGCCGAAGGGGTTGCCGAAGAACCAGCCCATCTGCTCCTGGCGGATCCCTGCGGTGTGCACGTTGACCACCGCCGGCGCCGTCTGCTCCACCAGGTCAGCCAGGGACTCTTCCTCGGCCCGCACCGCCGCCGGCATACCCAGCGTTACTGCCGTGGCCAGGCAGACCGCCAGCCTCAACCCTTGGTTTCTTGCCGCGATCGTCGCCGCTGTTCCTTGAATCGTGTTTCCCATGCTCGCTCCCGATCCTCCATCTGCCGGACGACCCGGGCCAGCTCTTCCACGAGCGCCCTGGCGACGTCCAGCTCGATCCCGGCGGCGAGGAGGAGCTGCAGCTCGAACTCACGGCGCCGGGGGTCTTCCATCTCGTCCGCGATGCGGCCCATCTTCCGCCCCCGTAACCCATCCAGGGACACGCCATCCAGGCGGTGGGGCGTCAGGACCCGCAACGTAGACAGATCCCCTACCTCGGTCTTGATCTTCCCTTCGTTGCTCACCCGACCCCGGGCGTATCGCTCCAGATGGGTCCATGCGCTGTTGAGGGAGGCCAGCAGAGCCTCCGTTCCCACGCCGTCCCTCGGCCACAGGCCGATGAGGTTGTTGTTCACCAGCGCGCCGTGGGGATTGGCCACCACCAGGTGCCGGTACTGGACGGTGCGGGTCCACAGCAGCGGCGCCGGCACCGGGGGATGGATCGTGAACCAGCGGGAGGAACCGTCGCCCCGCTCGCGGGCCCGGCAGGTGGGGCGGCCGGGTAGATCCGGCGCCTGCTCCAGCGTCTCGCGGATGTGCCGCGCCACCCGGGGATCCCGGTCTGCGTCCGGTGCCAGGACCAGCACCCGGCGGGGGAGGGCGGCGGGATCCACGTCGATGCGGTCCAGATCCATGGGGCTGTAGACGATGGGCCGCAGGGCATCGGCCGGGCCGGGCCAGCGCCGGCCGAAGCCGTCCCGCCCGTCGCGGTAGAGGAAGAACTTGTCCGCACCGCTCTTGAGCCCGAAGCGAGCCTCTACCAGCTGCCCCAGCGGTGTGAAGGCGTCGGGAAAATCGGCCTGCAACCGGCCCAGCACCGCGGGAGTACGGAGTAGGGCTCCCCACGGCTCTCCGGAGCGCAGGTGCTCCCTCGGCACGCTCCGGCCGGGGGGGAGGAGCGCGTCGCCGAGGGGTTCCGTCGCACGGACAAAGGAGGCCGTGCCGCGGCCATCCCTCGTCGGCCCGGCCCTGCGAGCCAGCACCAGCACTCCCCTGGTGCGTGCCTCGTCGAACCAGGGCTCGGCCACGGACTCCAGCACCTGGTCCAGCTCGTATTCCCGCGCCAGGAACGTGCGCAGGACGCGGCCGTAGCGGCTGGTCAGCCAAGCCGCGCTCGAGAGGAACGCCAGCCGCCCCCCCGGGCGCAGGAAGCGGGTGAGGCGGAGCAAGAAGAAGCCCAGCAGATCCAGGCGGCCTCCGCCCGCCCCGGACAGCTCCCGTGGGTACAGCCGGCGCAGGGCCTCCTTGCGGGGAGCCGCGATGGACTCCTGGCGCAGGAAGGGGGGATTGACGACGACCGCGTCGAAGGCGCCGCCCAGGTCCGTGGGTTCCAGCTCCAGGAAATCGTGGTGCCGCAGGTGTGCGGCCGGGCCCAGTACCTGACGGGCGGCGCTCAGAGCGTCTTCGTCCGTGTCCACGCCCCACAGCTCCCCGGCCCCCCCATCGCCGGCGGCGGCCAGCAGCGCTGCGGCACCACAGGCCGGATCGAGCACGCGCTCCCCACCCCCATGGACGGCATACCGCGCCATCAAGCGGGCCACGCGCGGGCGGGTGAAGTGACGCCCGCGCTGCCGTCGTTCCAGCGTGCCGAGGGCCTGCTGGAGGCGGTTCCCGTGGCGTTGCGCTTCGCTGCTTCGCGACTCCATGTTGCGGTTGTACCAGATCCGGCTGCAGGGTAAGCTGCGCCGCATGAAAATGGACATCAAGACCAAGGTTTGGCGGCCCCTGTCCCTGGCCGTCCTGGTGGTGATATGCCAGCTCTTGCTGGGCGCCGGCAGCGCACAGGCAGGGGACGGTGTAGAGCTGATGCGACGGCTGGACGCGGCGTCGGCCACGGACGGTGAACGGATCACGGTCTCCCTCAAGCGCACCGCCGCCAACGGCACCGTGCGCGAGGCGCGCTTCGTGATGACCAACATGGCCCCGGTGGAAGACGCGGCCCGCTCCAAGATCATCTTCGAGAGCCCGGCCGACGTGTCCGGGACGACGGTGCTCACCGTCGAGGATAAAGGGGTGCGTTCCCAGTGGGTCTACCTGCCGGAGGTCGGCATGGTGCGCAAGCTGGCCAATGCCGATCGCACCGAGTCGTTCGCCTCCACCGACTTCACCCTCGAGGACCTCAAGCTGCGGTCCGACTTCACCAACCGGGCCTATGAGATCGTCGGAGACGAGGAGATCGAGGGGAACGCCTGCCGCATCGTGCAGGACACCGCCGCCAACCCCAAGGAGGAGAAGTACTCGGGCTACAGCAAGGTGCTGCTGTGGGTCGAGGAAGGGCGGATGCTGGTGTGGAAGGTCGAGTTCTACGACAAGAGCGGACAGCTGGAGAAGATCCTCACGGCCCACGACCTGAAGCAATACGGCGAGATCTGGCGGTTCAACACGGCCAAGATGACCCACTTGCTCGGTGGCAGCACCACCGAGTTCGTCGGCACGGATCGGGAGATGGGAGTCGCCCTCAAGAAGGGTGATTTTGCCCCGGCGATGCTGGGGGACTAGGCCTTGAATACCCGGATAGCGTTGCTGGTTGCCCTGCTGCCGCTGGCCGCGGCCCGCCTCGCGAGCGGGGCGGAGCCCGAGATCAAGACGGGGGGCGACGCCGAGGTTTCGATCCATACCTACCTCAAGGACTCGGAACCGGCCGGGGCGGTCCCCGGACGGAGCGAGATCCGGGTGGAGCCCCACGTCAAGCTGAAGCACGGCGTGTTCGGCGCATTCATGCAGATCCAGGCGCTCCATGATTTCGAGAACTCCGAACGCAGCCTGATCCGCCTCAAGGACGCCTATGTGCAGCTACGCTGGGGCGGGCTGCGGGTGCGGGCCGGGAACCAGGTGCTGCGCTGGGGCCGGATGGACATGCGCCCGGCGCTGGACCTGCTGACCCCCAAGGATTACGACGAGCTGTGGGCCCCCGAGCACATCGGCGCCCCGGCGTTACTGCTGCAGTACGGCACCCCGAGCTTCTCGGCCAAGGTGGCCTGGCTGCCGTTCTTCCGGCCTGGCCAGTACTCCACGTCCTCCAGTCATCGCTGGAACGTGTTGCTCTCCCAGCCGACGGTCGGCGTGGCCGGGAGCGAGTCGTTCCCCATCCACTACCTGGAGTACCGGGATCCGCAGACGCCGGATGGGGCTGGCCTGCTGGATAGCCAGCTAGGGCTGCGGATGGAGCTGTTCCTGCCCGCCCTGGACCTGGGGCTGCAGGGGTACTACGGCCGTGATCTGCTGCCCACCTACCACGAGTTCGAGGGCCTCAACGGCGATGTCATGGAGCCCACGGCCCAGGACCTGATCACATTCCTGGACCAGGGGGTCGACGTGGCGCTGACCCCCATGTTCGCCCACAAGGGGGTCGTGGGCGGGGACATGGCGCTGGTGCTGGGCCCGGTGGTGGTCAAGGGGGAGCTGGCCTACACCATCACCACCGATCCGGATCACGAATTCTGTGATGTGCCCGATCCCTATCTCCAGGGGACCATCGGCGCGGAGTGGATCGCCAACGACATCATCGGGGATCAGGATTTGCAACTCCGCTTCGAGGTCGCGGGAGACCACGAACTGCCGGCGGACGACGTGATCAACCGGGATGCCCATTGCGGCGTGCCCGAGACCCAGACCCCCATCCGGGACGTCAATCACATCTCGGTGCTGTCGTTCTACGGGAACGTGCAATGGACGTTCGTGGAAGGGTTGACCCTGGACGTGCGCGGATTTGCCGCCATCGAAGGGGACTATCTGGTGCGTGTCGAACTCTCCACGACCTTGCGCGGCATGGTCCGGCTGGGGTTGGCCGGTTTGATCACCGACGGCCGTGACGGGAGCTTCATGAGCTATTACGATCGCAACGATCGGATGGAATTTACCTCGACGTTTTTGTTCTGACGGAGCCGGGGACCCGCGGGGAGATCCCGGCTGGTCCGACGGGAAGGGCCCTTGGACGCGAACCCCCTATTGATGCGCTTGCGCATGCCGATCCTGCTGCTGATCAGCCTCTCCGGGCTGGCCCCGTTGCTGGCCTCGTCCTTGCTCGAGCCCTCCGCAGACATGCGCTCCATGCTCCCGGACGACGACACCAGCTGGGCCGAGTACGAGACGTTCGCCCAGACCTTCGGCAGCGACCGCGTGCTGGCGCTGGTGCTCATCCGCCCCGGCGGGTTCTTCGATCCGGAGCGCCTGGAACAGCTCTCTGCCCTGTGCGATGAGCTGGAGGCCATCCCGTGGGTCCGTACGGTGGAGAGCATCACCCACACCACGTCGGTGGCCTCACGAGCGGGGGTGATGGAAGCCGGGCCGCTGTTCCGCGATCCCCCCTTCGATGACGATCAGGTAGAGCGGGGCAAGCGGGAGATCCTGGCCAACCCGGCCTTCGTGGGCAACCTGGTGAGCGTCAACGGCGGGGCGGTGGCCGTGATGGTGTTCCTCGAGGAGCGCTCCGTGCCCCGCGAGGTGTTGCGCCACCTGCCCGAGGCGGTGGAAGGCGATCCCGTGGCCTACGGTGAGGCCGGCCGGTCCATCCAGCAGACGTTGCGCGACGTGGGCCTGCAGATCGCCCGCGGCGAGATCGAGGGCGACCCCGAGCAACTACGGATCGACGCGTTGACGGAGCTGGCGGGCACGGAAATCGAGGGCGGGGCCCCGCTGGCCGCGCTCATCGACCGGCTCTCCACGGAGGCGGAGCAGTCCATCGCCCACTACGACACGGAGGCGCTGGAGACCGTCAAGGGCCTGATGGACAAGCACGGCGCCCGGCTGACACAGAAGCGCCACCTGGTGGGGGCGCCGGACCTGCGTCTGGGGCTGATGTACCGCATGGCGGTGGACGTCAAGCAGTCGGTCATCGCCTCGGTCGTGCTGGTCCTGCTGCTGGCCTGGCTGGGGCTGCGGGACCCGTTCCGCATCCCGCTCCCGTTAGCGGCGACGACGATGGGCATCCTGTGGAGCCTGGGCATCCTGGCGCTGCTGAAGATGCCCCTGGACCAGGTGACGGTGGCGGCCATGTGCCCGATGGCCGCCGTGCCGCTTGCCGCGTCCATGCTGTTGTGTACGGAATCGACGCCCAGCCGCACGTCCATATACGGCGTGCTGGGTTCCGGTCTGTTCCTGGCCGTGCTCGGGGTGGCCCTGTGGTTCCACCCCATCGAGGCGGTACGCCGGTTCGGTACGGTGCTGATGGTGGGCTCGTTGTGCGGCTCGATCGCGCCGGTGCTCATCGTGCCGCTGTCGTTGATCGGTGCGCCCAGCACCCTGCCGCCGCCGGACCCACGGCAGCGGCGGAGGTGGCTGATCATGACGGCCGTGATGGTGGGGCTGGGCGGCGTCATCGGCCTGGAGCGGCTGGAGCCGGGCGTGGACCACGTGGATTCCCTGCTGCCCCGCGACCCGATGGCCAAGAGCTACCGCGCCATCGAGGGCCACCTGTCCGGCATGGAGGCCTTCCGGCTGCATCTCGAGACCGACACGGTCGACCGTTTCAAGGATCCGGAAGTGCTGGAAGCGGTGAGGGCGCTCCAGGTGCAGATCGACGGGATGGAACCGGTGGACGCCACCCTCTCGTACGTGGATTTCATCGACGCCATCTACGGGGCCCTGGATCCGGACCGCGAGACCCGTCTGCCGACGACCCGCACGCTGGTGGGCCAGCTGCTGCTGCTGTTCGGGTCCCCGGAGACGATGGCGCCCTACGTGGCACCCGACTACGACCAAGCTGCGGTGACGGTGCGCACGCACGTGGGGGGTGGTGCCGGCCTGCGACGCCTGGTCAAGGACATCGAAGCAGCCTGCGAGGAGCAGCTGCCGGCGGACATCCGTGCCACCCCCCGGGGGGAGCTGCTGCTCACCCAGGAGGCGACCAGCGGAACCGCCCGCGGGCTGCTGGTCAATGCGGCCCGCGGCCTGATGCTGGCGCTGGCGTTGCTGATGGGGACCACCCGCCGCATCCGGCCGTTCCTGCGCCTCGCCATCCCGATGACGCTGGTCACCGCCGCTTCCCTGGGCGCCGCCAGTCTGGGCACCACGGACATGGGGCCCATGACCGTCGCTGTGCCCTGGGTCGGGCTTGCCGTGGGCATGCCCCTGGCCCTGGCCCGCAGCCGTGGTGGGGCGCCCCTGGAGCGGGATTGGCTGGTGATCGCGTCGGTGGGGGTGTGCTTCACACCGCTGATCGTGTCCACGCTGCGTTTTGACGCCGCCGTGGGGATCGGGCTGGCCCTGGGGTCCGCCGTGGCCGCCGTCGTGCTGTGGGCGGACGCCGGCACGTTGGAGGATTAGGTGAGGCGGCGGGCCTCGCCCCGGCTGGCGATCCTGCCCTTGCTGGCGGTCACCTCCTGCGCCGTGCAACCGCAATCCACCGAGTTCCTCGTCGATCCGTCCGGCCTGACGGCCACTTTGCAGTCCAGCTGCTCCCCCGACCCGGTCCAGGGGCCGCTGATCGTCACCGTGTCGGACCACAACGCACACACCTACATCGCCGAGCCGGACAGCGGCCGGATCTGGATCCGCAACCCGATGGGGTTGGTGCCGGACCATTGTTACTGGGTGACCACGGATCCGGCGCGGGAAGGGTGGCCCGCGGCCAGCCGGCCCGACTGCTTCGTGGACGAACTGCGCCAGGACGGCACCTGCCCGGGGGACGCCGATGCTCCGGCCGAGTGGCTGTTCCTCCACGGCGGTTTCATCGAGGTCCAGGGGCTCAAGAGCGGCCTGGCCATCGACGAGCGGTATGCCATGGCCTGGGCCGGGGGCAGCCACACCCATCTGCGGGTGGTGGATCTGGTCCCCGATGACGACGCATGCCCCCAGGGGCAGCACCCACGCACGTTCAATCGCGTCGCCAACAGCCTGGATGTGCCGGCGGGCTACACGGGGTTCACCGAAGGGGGCCTGGCCATCCTCGGGGGGGAGCGACTGGTCTCCCTGTCCCCGGTGGACGACCAGCTGGCGGTGTGGACGCTGCCGCTGCCGTGCGAGCAGGGGGACGCGCTCTCCGCGCCGATGAGGGTGGACCTGCCCTGTACGCCGGACGGGCCGCTGGCGCTGGACGTGGACGGGGAGCGGGCCTTTGTCCTGTGCTCTTCCAGCGAATCGATGCTCACCGTGTCCGGGCTGCGCGGCGCAGAGCCGGCCGTCGAACGCCGCCGGCTGGCCGCCCTCGGTGGCGCCACGGACGTCGTCTACGACAGCCTCACCGACACGGTATGGGTCGCCTCACCGGAGGCCGGGGACGGCAAGGTCATCAGGCTGCCGGCGGGCGGGGGGTCGGCGACGGTATTCTTGGCCGAGGGGGCATTCCAGCTGGCGTTGGGGGAGACGGAGCTGGCGGGGGCGCGTACGAGCCGGATCTACGCCGTAGGCGGTAGCCGAGTCTATCGCTTCGATCCCCTGGCCGAGACCGCCGAGGTCCAGGAGATGGGCGAGAACCTCCGGGCCCTGGGGACGGGCTACGGATCGCAGCAGCTGGTGCTGGTCTCCGACGCCGAGGATGGATCGGTGGTGGTGCGTGGTGCCCTGGACCTGGACCATCTGGCGGCCCAGCAGGAGGGCACCGTCCACATGGCGGTCGCGGCCTTCCTGGAGTATCCCCGGGACCAGCAGCTGGACGACGCCACCCAGTTGACCCTGGAGCTGGACACCGAGCCCGCCGCCTGCGCCGACATCGAGGCCGTCACCGCCGGGTGGCCGCCCCTGGACCGGGAGATGTACTTGGCGTGCTGTGTGAACCGCGCCCGGGCGGACCACGTCGCCGAGGGGCTGGACTACCTCGAACAGGCCATCCTGCCCCGCACGGGAGCGGGCGGCGACCCCTCGATCCTGATGGCCATCAACTCCACGGTGCTGCTCCAGGCTTCCCATTGCATCCACGCCGGGCTGGAGCTGGGGCACGACGAGCTGATCGAGCTGGGGCTGCCGCTGCTGGAGGTGGTGGGGGAGGGGACGGCCGCTCTTGCGGACCAGGGGGATATCTTGCCCGTGTTGCTGATCCACACGGCGGCGGGCGACGAGGATCAGGTGCCGTACACTTGCCCGGAGTACTGGGACCCGGGGGTGGTCGATCCGGACTGCGACGTGGAGGTGGTATCCAAGGCGCAGTACGTGGATTTCCTGCGGGACCTGATGGATACCGCATCCCTGGCGCGGGTCGCCGAGGCCTACCAGGGGACCGGGGGTTGCGCCGGCGGGGAGCTGCCGCTCCCGTCCGGGTGCACGGATCTGGCCCAGCTGGGCATCTCTCCACGGGCCCTGGCCGGTGGGTTCGATCGGGCTGCGGGGCTCTACCAGGAGCACGGCGAGATCTACTGGGGGGACGCCTTCGTGGAGGCGCTGCCCGGCCCGGCTCCGTTCACCTACTTCGGCGGGGGTGGGTCGTACCCGGGGTCGGGGCACGGGGAGGCCAAGGAGCTCGTGCCCTGGGATGCCAGGACCAGGATGGGCCCGTTCCCGGTAGGGGCCGACCCCTGGTTCTGGGACATGCCGGACGATAGCAGCGAGCTCACCTATCTGCCCGGCGTGTCCATCTCCCAGCCGAGCCTCTTCGAGGTGGCCCGCAGCGGGCTGTTCGGTGTCGACATGCACTGGCACGCCGCCCCACTCGAAGCCCGGTGGAGCACGGACCAGTGGGCCGGCGAGGAGTCCACCGAGGTGATGGACGTGGCCGATTTTGCCGTGCTGAATCACTACCTGATCTACCAGTTGCTGGCATCGCGCCAGGGGGATCGTGCGCGGTCGTTCTACTTCCACCTACCCGACATGGGGGCCATCGCCATCGATTCGTACGGGGACGGGCGGGTGGCGTGCACCGAGGAGGGGAATTGCGAGCAGCGGGACGCCCTCCAGGACTGGCTGGACGGCCTGGATGCCCTGGGGCCCGCCCTGCACTGGGGCCTGCCGGAGGAACTCCGATGAGGTTCGATGTTTGCAAGGTGTGGGTCGCGGTGGTGCTCTTGCCACTGGTGGCCGGCTGCCCCCAGGAGGAGGCGGAGCTGGTCGTCACCGCCGAGTTCCCCGACGCGGTGGATGAGTGCACCAGCAGCTGTGTGCACATCCGGGCCCAGGCCGGCGTGTTACCGGTGGACGGTGCGGGGGTGCAGGTGGCCCTGGACGACGGCCCGCTGGGGCCGGCCGGGGAGCTGGATTCGGCCGGTGAGCTGGACTACTGCCCCGCCCAGCTCGAGCCCGGGGAACACGAGCTGACGGTGAGCATCAACAAGGGCCGGACCATGGCCGCCACCTCGGTGTCGTTCACGGTGCATCCGTTTGGCTACGAGCTGGGGCTGCTCAAGAACGGGGTGCTGCCCGACGCGCTGCCAGTACCGGTGTTGGACCACGAGGAGGGCAACCCGGTGTTCGGGCCGGGTGAAGAGGGGGCATGGGATTCGTCATCGGTGATGATGCCGGGTGTGGTGCCCTTCGACGACGGCTACCTGATGCTCTACGGGGGGCGAGACCTGTCGTCGGAGAACTACCAGATCGGCGCCGCCTTCTCGGACGACGGGCTGAGCTGGCAGCGCCTCGCCGCGGAACCGGTGATCCCCGCGGGAGCGGTGGGGGAGTGGGGGAGTGATTCGGCCGGTGGGCCGTCCCTGCTGGTCGTCGACGGGGAGCTGCGTGTCTGGTTCCACTCCCACGGCGAGGAGGGCACGCGCATCGCCGCCGCCCGCAGCCCGGACGGACTGGCCTGGACCGTGGACTCCCCGGAGCCGGTGTTGGACGTCGGGCCCATCGGCACCTGGGACGAACAGGCGGTGGCCCACCCGACGGTCAAGATCCGCGGGGACGTGTACGAGATGTGGTACGCCTCCGCCGAGCTGATGGTGGGGCACGCCATCTCCACGGACGGCGTCGAGTGGACGCGGTACTGCGGCAACCCCGTGTTCGAGCCCATCGGCGGGGATAGCTGGGAGGGGGGGGAGTCCAAGGCCCCCGAGGTCGTCTACGACGGTGGCCTGTATCACCTGTTTTTCACCGCCGGTGGCCAGGAGGCGTGGCGGGTGGGGCACGCGGTCAGCGCCGACGGGCTGCGCTGGACCCGGACGGGGGGAGCACCCCTCCTACCGGCGGGGGATCCGGGGGGCTGGGACGAGTCGGGGACGATGAACGCCACCCCCTTGCCCCACTACGGTGCCCTGCGTCTGTGGTACACAGGCGTCTCCAGCGGGCCATCGTCCGTCGGCGTGGCCACGATCGAGGAGTGGAATTGAGACGACTGCTGCCCCTGCTGTTGCTGCTTTTTGCGGGCGGGCCCACCGGCGCTACGGCCAGCCAACCCGTCGCCTGGGAAGAGAGCCCGGGTGACGGCCCCGAGCGCGTCGATCCGCGCACCTTCAAGCTGCAACTGGCCAGCCCGGACGGTGCCTTCAAGATGCGGCTGTCGCTGACGGCCCAGAGCTGGCTGGTGGTGAGCGACGCCGGTATCACCGGTGGTGAGCGGGACCGCTCCGCCGTGCTAGAACTGCGCCGCGTACGCCCGGTCATCAGCGGGAATGCCTTCACTAAACGCTTTAAATACATGATCCATCTAAGCGTACTCACTGGGAATTTTGAGTTGATGGATATGGTGGGCGAGTACGCCTTCGTGCCCCAGTTCCGGGTGCGCTTCGGCCAGTTCAAGATCCCCTACAGCCGCTATCGGATCCGGTCGTACAAGCACCGTCAGCTGGTGGACTGGGCGGTGGTCAGCAAGTACTTCGGCGCCGAACGTCAGAACGGCATCCTGTTCCACAACGGCTTCCTGGATCGCACCCCTCCCAAGCTGGAGTGGGCCGTGGGGGTGTTCGACGGCATCAACGCGAGGACGGCGCACGCTGTCGGGCCGTCCAAGCTGTTCGCCCCCGAGGAAGAGGTGGAGGCCGGCGCTTCGATCCATCCGGAGGTCGTGGCGCGGGTCGCGCTGAACCACGGCGGAATCGACACCACCGGGGAAGGGGACCTAGAAGGGGGGCCGCTTCGCTTCGCGGTTTCCCTCAACGGCGCGTGGGATCTGCGGCCAGAGATGGGCCAGGACTGGGCCATGCGAGGTGCGGTGGATGCCCTGATGAAGGTGCGCGGGGTGTCCCTGGCCGGCACGTTCTACGTGGCCAGCGTCCAGGACGGCCCGTCGGTGGCAGACCAGACCCCGGGGGCCGTGGGAGCGTGGGCCGCGGTGGGCGGCGTCATCGAGAAGCGGGTGGAGATCGCCGGTGAGTACGCCCTGGTCTACCCGCTGATCTGTGCGCCGTCGATCCACGAGGTCCGCGGCGGCGTCAACGTCTTCATCCTGGGCCGCCGGGTCCAGTGGCGGACGGACGCAGGGGCCGCGTTCAGCATGGACGACGACGCCAATC
>CAZDDH010000182.1:0-17953 GCA_964504165.1 uncultured Rickettsiales bacterium
TGTCGTCGCACTCGGCGCAGGCCAGGAAGCCGTCGCCGTCGTCGTCCACCTCGTCCGCCTCGGGTGAGCCGCTGCAGTCGTTGTCCAGCCCGTCGCACAGCTCGGTGAACCCGTCGCCCACGGTGGCGTCGCCGTCGTCGCAGTCGCCGTCACACTCCATCTGGCCGTCGCCGTCCGCGTCCTGCTCGTCGCCGGGCAAGGTGCCGTCGCAGTTGTTGTCCTCGCCGTCGCAGATCTCCGTCGCGCCGGGGTAGATGGCGGCGTTGGTGTCGTCACAGTCCCCGTCGCAGGCGGTGACTCCGTCCCCGTCGCCGTCGGCGCCGGTGTCCTCGTCCACGGTGCCATCGCAGTCGTTGTCCAGCCCATCGCATTGCTCGGGGAAGCCGTCACCGATGGTGGCGTTGGTGTCGTCACAATCGCCATCACAGACCATCTGGCCGTCGTAGTCGTCGTCCACCTCGTCGGCGTCGGGGCTACCCGAGCAGTCGTTATCGATGCCGTCACAGAGCTCGGTGGCGAAGGGGTAGACCGTGTCGTTGGTGTCGTCACAGTCGCCGTCGCAGACCATCACGCCGTCCCCGTCGCCGTCGTTCTCGTCGGCGGGCAGGATGCCGTCGCAGTCGCTGTCCTTGCCGTCGCAGATCTCTGCCGCGCCGGGGTAGACCGCCGCGTCGGTATCGTCGCAATCCCCGTCACAGGCGTTGAATCCGTCGCCATCGCCGTCGGCGCCGGTGTCCTCGTCAATCGTGCCGTCGCAGTCGTTGTCCAGGCCGTCACATTGCTCGGGGAAGCCGTCTCCGATGGTGGCATCGGTGTCGTTGCAGTCCCCCTCGCACGACATCTGCCCGTCGCCGTCCACATCGTTCTCGCCGGCCCCGGGGGAGCCGTCGCAGTCGTTGTCGATGCCGTCACACGCTTCGGTGGCGCCGGGGTAGATCGAGGCGTCTTCGTCGTCGCAGTCGTCCCCGTTCGCGCCGCCGTCGTGGCCATCCCCGTCCACGTCGGTGAGGTCCGCGCCGTCGCAGTCCTGGTCGATGCCGTCGTAGGGGATCTCCTCGGCGTCGGGGTGGATGCTGGCGTCGTTGTCGTCGCAGTCGACGTCGTCGGTGTAGCCGTCCCCGTCCGCATCCACCGCGGTGGTGTCGTCGTCATCGTCGTCGTCCGCCGTGTCATCGTCGTCGGCGATGTCGTCGTCGTCCAGCGCCTCCTCCAGATCCTGCAGCTCACAACCGGTCGCCAGCAGCGCCAGCGCGAGCAGGAGGATCAGCCCGAACAGGGCACGGAATCCGCGGAAAAACAGAGCATTGATTGCTGTGATGAAGCGCACGTTACCACCTCCCCGTGAGGAACAATGCGGCGTCAGGTTGCCCGTCGGCCCCGGTCTGGTATTGGAACTGCAGGGCCGCCGCCTTGGGCTTGCCTGCGCTGTTGCTGGTGGCCCAGATGGGGATGCCCACCGCCACCATCACGCCGCCAACCCCTGCCACGGCGATACCCACGTTGCGGCCGGTCCGTGCCGCCTCGTAATCCCCGTTGAGGTCGTCGAAGAGGGTGTTGTCCGCCTCTACCTGAGACCAGATGTCCGTCGCCTGCGAGTGCTGGGCACCCCCGACGACGGCGCCGATCACCGCGGTGACCGCCCCGGCGATGACCACCACCGGCCCGGGGTTGGATTTGCCCTTGTTGACCTTCACCTTCACCTTGTCCGCGGGCTGTGTCTTCGTGGAGGCTCCGGCGACCTCGGTGGGCTGGGTACCGGCACCGGGGATCTCACGCACTTCCTGGGTCTCCTTGTGGAATCGGTAGATGCGGCCGAACGCCGGCTCGATGATGTAGGCCTCCGCGTCCCCGGAGTGGGTGAGGATCGCCTGGAGTACGCCGCCGATCTCGGAGGTGCCCTCCTTGCCGGCCAGGAAGCCGTCGATCTGCTCCCGCAGCGGAACCAGACGCACCGTCCCACCCGCCGGGAAATCGACGGCCATGCGCAGCGGCTGGCCATCGGCGGTCCGGGTCGTGATCTGGTGCAGACCCGGTTGCAGGGTGCCGTCCGCGGGGACATCCCCGCCGTCCAGCTGTAGATCCATCGCCTCCGCCGCACCAAAGGCGGGCCAGAGGTTGGCCTTGGCTGCGCGCAGCGCGTCCAGCACGGCCGAGTTGAAGACCTGCTGCGGCTCGGGGGGATAGGTCACGTCCCAGGCGATCTCCGGATCGAAGATGGCCGCCGCCTTGAAGGCCTCACCCGCGCCCTCCCGATCGCCGCTGGCGAAGCGGGCATACCCCAGCAAGAAGGCCGCCCGGGAAAGGTCCTGGGCGCTGACCGGCGCTGCGATACAGGCCAGATTGTCCAGCAGCGGATCGAGGAGCTTGACCGCCTTGCCCGGCTCCACCTCGTCGATGGCCACCCCCGCGTCCTCCACCAGCTGGGTCAGGTTGATATCACCCACGTCCTCGGGGCAGAGATGGGCCGCCCCTCCCTGGGGCCACAGGTCGGCATTGCCGAACACACCCTCCACCAGGGGCCGCGCCCGGGTGACCTCGGCGGCGGTGTACCCCAGCCGCTTGGCCACCTGCTCGCGGGCCTGGGTGGCCTGCTCGTCGCTGGGCTCACCGACGTACAGAACGAGCGGTCCATCCCCGGCCAGAGCCGGCCGGAAAGGAAGCATCAGCGCCACGAAAAGAAGCACGAATCTCAGGCCTGTCATATGGGTGTTCCCGACACAATGGTTGGTATCTATGGTCATCCTGACCCTCACGATGAACTCCGATCCCCTCGATGGAAGCCTAAAGATCATAGTAGTAGTCGCAAAAAGTTGGAATGGAAGAGCTGCTCAGCTGCGCGGCTCATTGCATTGTTAGAATGAGCAGATGGTCGATGATCCCGAGCCCGGATACGGTTCTGAACCCAGCAGTGGCGTGGAATTCGGCAAGTTCCGCGTGGTGCGTAAGCTGGGCACGGGGGGCTTCGGTGCGGTCTACGAGGCGCTGCTGCCGGGCCCCATGGGATTTACCAAGCGGGTGGCGATCAAGAAGATCCGGCCCGTCCTGCTGGAGGAGAATCCCCGCCTCATCGAGTCGCTGATCAACGAGGCCCGCATCGGAGGCCTGCTCCACCACGCCAACATCGTCGATATCCTCGAGTTTGGGGAGGTGGGGGGGCAGTACTACCTGGCCATGGAGTTCGTGGATGGGTACACACTCGCGGAGATCCTCGAGGCGTGCCGGCGGCAGGACATGCTGCTGCCGCGGTTTGCCGTCCTCAAGATGGCGGGGCCCATCGTCCAGGGGCTGCACCACGCCCATACCCTGTCCGACTCCAGCGGGCCGCTGAACCTGGTCCATCGGGACCTCAAGCCCGCCAACGTCATCGTGGGCCCCAGCGGCGTGCCCAAGATCATCGATTTTGGCATCGCCAAGGCCGCCTCCAACCTCTCCCAGACCGCCACCGCTGCGCCGGCCAAGGGATCGCCGCGCTACATGTCCCCCGAACAGACCCTGGGTAAATCGGGGCTCAGTGGGCAGTCGGACCTGTTCTCGATGGGGGCGGTGTTGTTCGAGATGATCACCGGCCGGCCCCTCTACGATGCCGACAGCCTGGCGGCGCTGGCCCACCAGATCGCCTACGAGAGCATCGACGACAAGCTGGACCAGGCCGAAGCAATCATGCCGGGCTGCCGGCCGGTGCTGGACCGGGCGTTGCGCAAGCAGCCAGGGGAGCGTCACCCGACGGCGCGCGCCCTGGCGGACGACCTGCGGGCCCTGGAGGCCGAGTATCCGCCCCAGGAGGATCTGGCCGCGGTGCTGGATCGGCTCATGCCCCAGCTGGAGGCGACAGCCGGGGCCGAGCGGGTGGGCGAGACCCCGCCCATGCCGGCGGTCGTGCTGCCCCCGCCCCCCCCTTCCCCTACGCCCCGCCCCCGCCCCCGCCCCCGCCCCCGCCCCCCCCCAGGCGCTTCCGTGCTGCTGCTGGCCGTCGGCGCGCTTGTGGCTCTGGGGCTCGTGGCGGGCACCTTCCCCCTGTGGCGCGGTCTGGTGGAACGGACCCCCGAGGCCGCCGCCGACGCCCCGGCAGCAGCGGCCGGCGATGGGGTCGTCATCGAGGACGCGGGGCCGGCCGATGTGGAGCCGGACGGGGAGGGGGTGACCGGCGAGGAGCCGCCGGCGGACCCGGGCGTGGACGAGATGGCCCCGCCCGCAGGCGACCCGGTGGCACAAAGTGCGACGGCCACGCCGGAGGCCGCTGCCCGCGAGACCGCGGTGCCGCCGGCGGCAGCGGGACCGTCGGCCGGGACCCTGTCGCTTTACGGCCGCCCGTGGGTGGATATCTACCTGGACGGCGAATTCATCAAGACCGACGTACGGCTGAAGAAGTATCCTGTCTCCGGAGGGCGGCACCGGGTGAAGATGGTCTGCACCAGCCTGGGCAACCTGGAGAAGGAGTACGTGATCGACGTGGACGGCCAGGACGAGAACCTGGGTTGCTGGGACTTCGGCAAGCAGGCCCCCTGCGGCCGCTGACCCATGCCCAAACTCGAATCCGACGGTGTCTCTGTGCTCGTCTCGCTGGAGGGGGAAGACCGCTTCACCTTCCGGCGCTCCCTCACCATCGGCCGCCACCCCTTCAACGAGCTGGTGCTGGGGCACACCCAGATCAGCGCCAAGCACGCCGTGCTGGAGCTCGACCCGGACGGCTGGCGGATCCACGACCTGGGGTCCAGCAACGGCACGACGGTCAACAACCGGGGGTTCCGGGGGGGGCAGCTGCTCAAGGAGGGGGACGTGCTGCGCTTCGGCGGGGTCTCCGCCTGGCGGGTGGAGGCGCTGGCCATCCCCGATGCCATGGACGGCGCCGTGGCCATGCTGGAACACTCGGCCAGCGCGCGGCGCACGCCGGTGTTCAGCGATCGTTTCCTCATCGGGACCGGGCCACCGTGTGACCTGGTGGTGCCCGAGTGGCTGGCCGGCAGCAGCTCACCCATCCGGGTGATCTTGTACGAGGAGTCGGGGACCCTGTGGGCCGAGCCGGCCGAGGGGATCGGGGGCCTGCAGCTGGCTCAGCGAGTGTGGGCCTCGGGGCCGGTGGAGGTGGACCGCGAGATGGCGCTGGCGCTGGGGTCGACCCAGCTGCGGATCCTGCCCATGGGCGGCGAGTCGTCCCTGGAACCCACCGAGCGGGCGGTACGCACGGTCAAGGAGTACGACCTGGATCTTCACCTGGCCTTCGACGGGCCGGGGGAGGGCCGGGTTCGGGTCGTGCACTCGGAAGGGGAGTGGAGCCTGGTGACAGGGCAGCGTTTCATCCTGCTGTTCCTGCTCGCCGAGGCCGCGGGGGAGTGGGTGGAGGACGAGCCGCTGAAGGTCAAACTTTGGGGCCGCACCGGCTCGCTGACCATCGATCGATCGGCCCTCAACAAGCTCATCTACGATACGCGGCAGATGTTCATCTCCCGCGGGGTCGATGGATGGTTCATCGAGAAGACGCGGGGGAAAACCCGCCTTCGGCTGCCCACCGCTCGTATCCACCTGGAACGCTGATAGGATTGGGCGCGTGACTGCGCTCCCCACCGCCACCGATCCTCTGTGCCGAGCCGCCCTGGGCTGCGCGTTCGTGATGGCGTGCGTGGGAACACCGGGGACGGTTGGGGCGGCTGAGCCCCCGGCCACGGTCTGGTACACGGGGGTCCCGGCTTCCGCCGAGCGTGCCAGCCAGGTGGCCTCGATGATGGCCATGCTCGACCCGCCGGTGCCCCTGGCTTCGGCCCCCCGCCACCTGGCCGAACGGCTGCCGCCCGACCCGTTGATCGTCATCGGCGATCCCCCGCGGCACCCGTGTGGCGGTTCCCCCATCTCCGCGAGCGCCTACCGGGCCACCTTGGAGCAGCTCTACCAGGACACGCTGGTGGTGGAGGAGTCCGAACTCCAGTTCCAGGAGCTACTGGATTCGGCAGCCTGTCTGGCGGAGCCCGTCGATCCCTGGGACCTGGCGCGGGTCCACTTCCTGCAGGCCATGGGCGCCTGGAGCGACGGGGAGATGGAGGCGGCCTCCCGGGCCTTCGAGCGCGTATTCGTCGTCGATCCCGAGCACGCCTGGGACCCGGACTATCCGCCCCCGGCCCAGCACCTGTTCATCGACGCGGCAGCGGCGGTCGGCCGCCTGGGCCGGGCCCAGCTGACCGTGCTGGTCCCCGCGGGCCTGGAGCTGAGGATCGATGGCCGGCCGCAGGCAGCCACCGGAGCCGCGGTGGTGTTGGCGCCGGGGCGGCACCTGGTGCAGGTACGGGATCTGGAGGGCGGGGTGACCCGGACGGTCAGCCTTTCCCTGGCGGCCGGCGAGGGCGCGGTGGTCCTGGATGCCCGGGGCCTGGAGCGGGGATTCGCGCCGGCGGGTGCGCTGGCGTCCAGCGGGGCACCGCTGCTACGGGAGGCAGCGGACGCCGGCGGTGGGGCCGTGTACCTGGTCTCCCTCGCGCCGGAGATCGCCGTATGGAGCCTGCCTTCCGGGCAGCAGACGCTGGCCACCGTCGTCGTGCCGCCCAGTGCCCGGTCGGCGGTGCGGGGCCTGGCGCGGCCGCGGTCAGCCGGGCCGAAGGCGGACCCGGCGCTGCCGATCCTGCTGGCGTCGGGGGCTGGCCTGGCGGCTGCAGGGGCGATCGTGGTGGGGATCCAGTCGGGGGAGCTGCGGCAGTTCAACGGGGCCGTGGAGGCCGGCGATATCGCGCCGTTCCCCATGCCGGACGATCCGGATCCGTCTAGCTACGAGCACTACCGCGAGTGGGAGCGCATCACCCAAACCGTGTCGGCGGGGTACGGGCTGCTGGCGGCCGGCGGCACGCTGCTGGTGGTGGCCATCCCCGTGGGTGCGGCGAAGCGGGACGGTACGCGGGCCGCCGTGGCTTTCCGCCCGTCGCCCACCAGCCTCCAGATCTCGGTGGCGCTGCCATGAGGTGCGCGAGCCGTGGCGGTGTGCTGGCCGTCCTGATGGCATTGGTGGCGGCCGCCGTGGGGTGCTACGAGCCCCCCGTGCCCCCCCGGCCCCCTGGATGGCTGTACACCGCGGACAACCACCTCTACCGGGACGGGGAGATCTGGGCCGGCCGGGGGGTGCAGACCTTCGATACGCGTTCTTGCTCCGCGTGCATGCACCTGCCACCCGATGTGGGGGAGGTCACGCGGCGGCTGGACTGGCTGACCGGGGACTGGGGGGCCGATTTCGTGCGCCTCAACCTGGAGTGGAACGACAGCTACGAGGCCTGGATGGTGCAGTATCAAAGCGTGCTGGATGATCCCCAGTACCTGGCCGACATCGTGCAGATCGTCCAGCACGCCGGGGGGGATCCCGGCGCCGTGGTGCTGGTGTCGCCGTGGACCGAACCTTCGTTCAACAGCCACGGCTGGCCTACCGCGGAGACGGGGGAGATATGGGAAGCGCTGGCCGAGGCGCTGGTGGACGAGCCCAACGTGATGTTCGGGCTGGCCTTCGGCCCCACCGACAACGACGACGGCTCGCTGGATCCCCAGGCCTGGGAGGCCATGAACGACGTGGCCCAGGTCATCCGCGACGTGGAGGAGAGCCACGGCGCGCCCCAGCACGTCATCGTGGCGCCGGGCACGGGTGGCAGCGGGCTCCGGCTGGACTACTACGTGGACCACCCCCTCACCGCCGGCGGCGGGACCAACTTCGCCTACGAGATCCACCTCTCCGCCCACGCCGACGTGTTCGGTGACCTCATCACCGTCCCCGGCCAGACCCTCCCGGTGATCATCGGCTCGTTCTCCCCGGACAACTGGATGACCGAGGGGGACTGTGACGACCTCGTGGATCTGGCCGAGGAACAGCAGATCCCCTACCTGGCCGCGGCGTTCCACATGCGGTGTTGGTCGGAGATGATCGTGGACCACTCCGCCGAACAGTGCGGCGTGGGCATGGTGCTGGAGACGACGGACTGGGGGGAGCACTTCCGGAGCCGGTTGAGCCCCTGAAGCAGAGGTCAGTTCAAGGAAGCAACACCAGCGTGGTGACACTCATCGCCGGCATGCTGTAGGTGAGCTGGTTCCCCGACACCGTCACGTCCGCGGCCTGCACCGGGTTGGAGCTGGCGGAGGTGAGCTGGTAGGCCTCGGCGCGGCTGAAGGCGACGCCGTGCTGCACCGAGATGCCAGCCACCTGGGCGGCGTCGGTTTTATTGATGACCACCAGCACCATCCGGTCGTCGTCGCCGTCGTCCACGCTGGCGTAGATCGACGTGGCCTCGACGTCGTCGGTGGTGGCGGAGATCGAGGTATCGCCGAAGGCCCCGCCGTTGCCGTCGTAGTTGCGGTAGATGTCGAACGCTCCATGGTGGAACGAGGCGTCGTTGTTCATCTCCCACAAGGCGGCGGCGAAGATCTGGTCGCGGCCGAAGATGCCCAGCACGTCTGCCTGAGCGATGCCCCCGGAGATGTGCCCGTAGCCGCCGAAGTTGTACTCGGTAATGGCCACGCGGGTGCCCGGGTAGTGGGCCGCGATCTTCTGGTCCAACCGCGGGAACAGCTCGATGGGGCCATAGGTAGACCACTGGGTGATCCAGCTGGTCTCGGTGTAGGTGGGGTCCCACAGGGAGCGGGGCGCCTGCACCCGTGCCGCCACCACCCCCGGCGAATTATTGTCGTCGATGATGCGGATGTCGTCGCCGCGGGCCTCCGAGTAGTAGTGCAGGTCCAGCACGTCGATGAGCCGCTGCCCCTGGTCCGCTTCCGCTGCGGCGGCCTGATCCAGGTAGTACTCGATGAAATCCCCGTACTGCCCGGCGTCCGGGGCACCTTGCAGGTCCGTGTAGGCGCCCCAGCCGTAGGCCACGAAGCCGAACACCTGGGCCGACGGTACCACCGATTTGACCGCGGCGGCGTACTCGATGTTGAGGCCCATCAGTTCGGTGTAGGTCACCGGATCCGGGTGGACCTCCGAGTGGGTGGAGGCCCACAGGCCCGGCTCGTTGTCCATGCAGTAGAAGATGGTCCGCAGCGGATCGTTGGGGGCGCCGGGGAAGTTGTAGTCCACCCAGTTCACGAACTCGTCCTGGTAGACATAGTCGTCATTCACGTCCGGCGTCAGCGTGAACGCCGAGCCCTTGAAGGCCACCGACTGTTTGAAGCGCTCTTCCAGGTGGTTGGGGGTGTCGTAGACATTCGTGCCGTCCTTGTCGGCGGCCACGTAGCCCTGGATGGGGAGGGTGACGACGATGGAAGCGTCGTGGTCGTGGGCGTCCTGGATGTCGGGGCGCACCGCCTCCCCCGGGGTGTCGCCGCCGCCCAGGTAGCCGTCGTTGTGGAAGTACCAGTCAGAGCCGGCGTTGGAGGCGTTGTTCTCCCAGTTGTACGCGGTCGTGCGGTTGCCGCCGAAGCGGGTGAAGGTCAGGTGCTCCAGCTCCCCGTCCCAGTCCGTCGAATTGTTGCCGTAGATGAAGCGGGAGATCTCCTGCACGTCCGTGGACGAATCCACCGCGAAGTGGATGTCCACCGGGCCCATGGTGTCGTCGTCATCGTCGCCGGTGTCGTCGTCATCGTCGTCCGTGACGTCGTCGTCGTCGTCGCCGGTGTCGTCGTCGTCCGTGGCGTCGTCATCATCGTCGTCGGCGATGTCGTCGTCGTCTGCCGCGTCGTCGTCCGGTTCCCCGTCCTCGCAGCCCACCCCGAGCAACAGCGCCAGGGCGGAGAGCAAAGCCAGTAGATGTCGTGTCCTCATGGGGTCCCCCAGGGCTGGGCTAGCTGGTCCATGAGCAGCGTACCCCAGCTGGTGGGATCCAGGTCCATGCCCACCCCGCAACCGCCCCCCGAGTAGTCCACCAGCAAGTTGGGCGGGCAGCGCATGTGGAACGTCCAGGCCAGGTAAGGCACCTCCAGGGATTCGGCCAGGCCCATCAGCTGCGAACAGTCCGACTCGGTCATGTAGCCGTCCGCCGGGCCGTACTCCCCGATGATCACCGGCAGCGTCTGCGCTGGATCGGTCACCATGCCCTCGAAGTCGCTGGCGGGGTTGTAGACGTGGACCTCGTAGGCGATGTTCTCGCCGTTACCCGCGGTGATGGGGTGGTCCACGTAGTAGTCCAGGAAGCGGGCCCAACCGCCGGTCCCCTGCACCGCCACCACGTGGTGGGGGAAGCCGTTGGCATCTTCCACCGCCCGGATGGCCGCCACCGTGTCGTTCATCGCCTCCCAGACGTCCGCGTCGTAGGCGCCGTCGTAGTTGTACTGGGGTTCGTTGACCAGGCCGTACAGCACGTGGGGGTCGTCCCCAAAAGTGGCGGCGAGCGTCTCCCAGATCTCCATGGTGTCCTGGGACGGCCAGCCGTATTCGGTGAAGGTGCTGTCCACCCACAGCGACAGCAGCACGTAGGCCCCCGGCTTGGTGCCGATGTGATCGACGATCTCCTGGACGTCGGCCATGTAGGCCGGGTCGTCCAGCAGCCCCAGGCCCTGGCCCCCCTGGCTCACCGGCTCGTCGTAGGCCTCCAGGTCCAGCCGCACGAAGTTGGCCCCCCACCCGTCGATGAGCTCGTCCAGCCGCCGCTCCACCTCCCCCACGTCCGGCGGGAACCAGGCGCAGGCCCAGCACGAGCGCGTGTCATGGATGTTGGCCCCCCGGCCCCGCCACACCTCCCCGTCCAGGTAGATGTGGTTGTCCGCCGTGGTCAGCCAGCCCTCGCCGGGGCCGCTGTCGTCGTCGTCGGCCACGTCGTCGTCGTCGGCCGCATCGTCGTCGTCGGTGGCGTCGTCGTCGTCGGCCGCGTCGTCGTCGTCGGTGGCATCGTCATCGCCTTGAACGTCGTCATCCCCGTCCGGTTCACCCGTGGGGCACCCCACCGCCAACAGCACGAGAATGAACAACACACCCAGTTCCCTGTACGCCATGAGTCCTCCAGCCCGATTGCCTGGATTCACGGTAGCTCGTGGGACGTCCTTGGTTGATTACGGAGCGATTACGGGCATCGGGGGCGGGAAGTTAGCGCTGCGGGGGTCGTCAGGGGAAAGCGACCGAACAGAAACACTGTAAGAAGCTTGAGTGATGCGGGGCAAGTGTCGTCCCGGTCGTCCTCCTCGGGCATCGCCTCACCCGAGAACAGCAGTTAATTGGTGTGACAGTGGCTGGGTGTTTGTGGTAGGGGTGCTAACGGTTAGTGACAGTCAACCTGAACTTGGAAAAGCCATGATGAACTCTGAAGCAAATGAATTAGTGACCAGACATAAGACCGCTAAAGCCGTCATCGCTGGAGTCTTCCTGCTCTGGGGAGCCCTCTTGCCGGGCACCGCCCACGCCCAAAATGGTGACCGAGCCATGTGGTTCACGGGCAATGGCGGCTACCCCAATGCCAGCATCTACTTCCTGGAGACCACCCTCACCGCCGAGGGCTGCGCGGGGGTCGATCAGCTCAACGCCTTCCCCGCGTCATTCACCGACTACCGGATGGTGTTCCTGGTGGCCAATACCACCAGCTTCAGCAACTACGAGAAGGCCGCTCTGGACAGTTACCTGAATGCCGGAGGATTGCTGGTGCTGATAGGGGACAATGAGTCGTTCTACAGCGCTGCCCTGGCGGCGTTCAACGACCTGTTGAGCTACCTGGGTTTGAGCAGCACCTTCGATGGTGGGGACTATGATGGTGGGGGCTGCAGCCATCTCGCCACCATCGTTCCCGGCCACTCTCTCAATGATGGCATCACGGAGATGTACTACGCCTGGTCTAGCGCCATGACGGTCGGTGGTTATGGCTACGATTTGGCCATCGGCGTTTCGTCCCAGACCATCCTGGGCGTCGAGGGCAACGTGCTGATGGGCACCGACCTCAACCTCTTCATCGATACCTGCCCCGAGTTGGTGTTCAACACCCCCTTCTTTGCCAACATGTGGAACCGCTGGGGCGATACCGATATGGACGGGGACGGCTGGACCGTCGACCAGGGGGACTGCGACGACAACGACCCGGCCATCTATCCGGGCGCCCCGGAAATCTGCGACGACGGCATCGACCAGAACTGTGACGGCGTGGCCGACGAGACCTTGGATCACGATGGCGACGGCTACGCCACCTGCGACGGGGACTGCGACGATGGCGACGCCAACAGCTTCCCCGGTTCCGTCGAGGTCTGCGACGGGCGGGACAACGACTGCGACACCTACATCGACGAGGACTTCGACGGCGACGGGGACGGCTACGTGGACGCCAACGACGTGAACTGCCAGGCCGCCTACCTTCCCTACAACATGGATTGCGACGACGCCGATACCGCCATCCACCCAGGGGCGGCCGAGACCTGCAACGGCGTGGACGACGACTCCGACGGAGTGGTGGACGATGAGTTCGACGAAGACCCTGATGGCTACACCGTCTGCTCCGGCGACTGCGACGAATCGGATCCGGACACCTACCCGGGTGCAGCCGAGTTGTGCGACGAGCTGGACAACGACTGCGACGGCCTGCTGGCCAGCTACGAATACGACCTGGACGGCGACGGGTTCATCGAGTGCGACGAGTGTGATGACGGAGATCCCGACGTCTACCCCGGCGCCGAGGAGGTCTGCGACGACGGCATCGACGGCGACTGCGGCCTGGACCTGGAGGAGACCGAGGTGGACAACGACGGCGACGGCTACTCGGAGTGCGGTGGGGATTGTGACGACGGCGATCCCGATGTGAGCCCCGCCAGCAATGAAATCTGCGACGGCATCGACAACGACTGCGACCCGGACACACTTGAAGACGACGATGGGGATGCCGACGGCTACAGCGAGTGTGAGGGCGATTGCGACGACACCGATCCCAACGTCTATGAGGGTGGGACAGAGGCCTGCGACGGTATCGACAACGACTGCGACGGCCTCATCGACAACGACGTGGACTACGACTACGACGGGTACTACGGATGCGGCGGCACGGACTGCAACGACTACGACTACAGCATCCATCCGGTAGCCGACGAGATCCCCTACAACGGCGTCGACGAGGACTGCGACGGCGTGGACGAGGACGACGTGGACGGGGACGGTTTTAGCGGCGGCCCCTCCGGCGTGGACTGCGCCGACACGGACGCGGACATCCACCCCGATGCCGGAGAGATATGCGACGACGGCCTGGACAACAATTGCGATGGCCTGCTGGACGAGTCCGACACGGAGTGCGATGCCGATGACGCCAACCCAGGACCGGGAGGTTGCGGTGCTTGCAGCACCAGCGGCGCCTCCAGCCCCCCCCTCGGCCTCCTCGCCCTGCTAACCCTCGCCGCGTTCCGCTTCCGCCGTCGTTCATAGCGGCCGTATCTCGCCAGGACGGCCGCGCCATCGCATGTTCCCCACCGGTTTCGACCCGCAAGACCTCTCGCCTGTACAACATTTCCGGAGGTTCGTATGATTCCGCCGATCGTGCCGGGTAAACGCGGCCAAACCGGTCTGCCCTGTCACGGAGGAAACGTGGCTTCTCAGGACAAGAAGAAACGCGGCAATGCCCGCACGACCACTCACAAGGGAAAAGACACACCGCTGAAGCGTGCCATCAAGGACTACCGGAAGATCGGCAATGTCAGTGAAAGGGCTCTTGCCGACGAGTTGGGCATCAGTACGGCGACGCTGAGGCGCCTCCAGTCCGGCAAATTCAAGATCCGGGAGGACACCGCCAGGCGACTTGCCCAGATCCTCTGCCGCTCGGTCTCGATTCACGAAAAAAACGAGCGCATGAAGGATTTGCTCGTCGAGTTGGGCCATCCTGGGGCCTCAGAAGCAACGACCCTGCGCACGGTGTGTTACGCCGAAAATCCCGTTCTGGCCATGACCGCAACTGGCCGCCCCGACGGCTTCACCATCGAACTCATCGAGCTGCTCCGGCGGGTCATGGGTTTCGAGATGATCGAGTTCGAGTTCCGGGAACTGCGCGATCCGACGACAACCATCCAGTCGCACCTGTTCGGCGGCCTGCTGGTCCGTACGCCGAGGCGCATCGAACAGCTGGATTTCAGCATGCCGCTGCCGGCCCTGAGGGTGGCTGCCTATGCCATCGTCGCCGGCCCCTTGGATCCCGAACCGGGCGCCAACCCGACCCTGGCCGATCTCTTCGTTCCCGAACGGAGAGCGCGTCTGGGTGACCGGGTGGACATCCTCGCCGCCCGTGGCTGTCTGTCGAGTGAGTTCGCCGAAGCCTTCCTGAGCCCTTTCAACATCGTGCCGCTGGAACACTACAAAGCGAATGAGGTCATCGACAGACTTGCCGAATACGACTCTGGCAGGACCGCTATCTGGCTGACCGATACGTTCCTCCTCTACGACGTCCTGGAAACCATCGCGACGGAAAGACACGATCTCGAACTCCATTGCCTGGGGAACGGGGAGCCTTACCCTGTCCGACGGCTGAAGGATCTCGCCGAAGCTCCATTCTTGCTCCGCGACACCGTGCATATAGGGCTGTCACGCAAGCAGGGCAGCGAATCCGTCGATCGGGCCCTCGTGTACCTCATGGGTGCCATGACTACCCACCTCAAGGCGCTGTACCGCCATCACCAGAAGGCCCTTGCTCCCATAGCCGCCAGCTTCGAAGGCACGATCATCGATTTGCCATCCAGGGCCGTGCCCCAGGCATGGGAGCAGGAACTCCTGCAGGAGATCGAATCCTCTACCCCTGCACAGTTCCTGGCTGCTCCCATCCACCCGGTCGTGACAGCCGCCGAGAAGAAGCAAAAGAGGCGGAGGAAGCTGGCGCCCTCCGGCTCTTCCAACCTGCACAACAGCACGCTGTACGACCTGCTGGAGATCGCCAAGGAGCGGTCCGGCCATACCGGTAACTCGGAATTCGCCACGGACGTGGCCGGCGTGTCCAGCACGAGCCTGGCAAAAGCTCTCAGAGGCCAAAAAATCCATCCCCGAACCGCCCATTTGATCACGCGCGCGATTCTGCGCTTCATCCCACCCAGGGACCGCGAGGCTAGTGCCGAAAAGCTGCTAGATACCCTGCTTGGCAGTCTCGAAGAGCTCAAGCTGCCCGCATTTGCGGACCGCGTGAACATCATGGCACGGGTCTTTCACGAGCCCCCACTCATCCGCCTGACCTACCAAGATGCCCAATCGAGCGTACTCGCCAGGCGACCCGAAGGCCCCCTGGCCGACATCGTCGAAGCCATCGCCCGCCTCCTTGGCCGCACCGTGACCTATGGGGCGACGTTTTGCGGCAACCCCACTGGCGAACGTATGCAGGCCGAGCCGTTCGATCTGTTCGCTGCCGCCATGATGGACACGGCCCGCCGCAAAGCCGACCTGGACTTCAGCATTGCGTTGCCCGGGCTTCGGCGCTCCCTGCTGTGCTCCGATTTTGATCGCAAAGGAGGCCCATCGATCTCGCTGGCTCACCTGCTGGCCACCGAGGGACAGGGGTGCAATCTGGTCGTCGTCCGTGGCACATCAGCGCATGAGTACGTCACCCAAGCGTTCGGCCGCGCGACTCTGCTGCTGGTGGACGATTACACCGCAGAGCTCGTCATCGAGAAGATGCGCGGGAGTGAAAACGCCATCAGCGTCCAGGACGATTATCTGCTTACCTCGATGATCGAATGCACGTCCGCCTCGGACGAGCTAGCCGGGCTGCGCTATCTTTCGGAAAACGGCCGCCCCGTTCCCATCAAATCGGCCGCCGGCATCGCCAACGCCGATGTCCTGTTTCGCGACGGCGTGCGGTTAGGCATGAGGAAGGACCCGGCCATCAAACCCATGATCGATGATTGCCTGACCTACCTCTACGGGCCAGCGAGCCGCTGCCTGGCGGGCATCTATCACAACTACCGCAAAGAACTCCTTCCCTTCCAGCGCCGCCCCGATGATCGCCCGCTGTACGACATCGACGAGCGGATCGACCGCTACTTTGCCAACATCCTCGACCACGCGGACTACGACGAGATCCCGAGCCTCTGGCAGAGCGAAGCCCCGTAGATCCCGGCGTCCAGCTCCGGGGACTGTCTCGGCAGAGACCCGAAAAGGCACCGGTCATTAACCAGTTACCTTTTCGTCGTAGCCTCCAGTCATGCCTAACACCCTCAGCATCGACTACCCCGACGCCCGCCACCACGTGATGAATCGAGGCGCCAGGAAGGCACCGATCTTCTTCGAGCATGAATGCTGTGGGCTGGCCCATCGCCTGCTCGGTGAACTCCCAGAGCGCTACATGGTGGTTGCGCCGTCGGGATCGGTTGAGCGGCGTGGCGGTCGCCAATCTCATGGGTGTGAGTCCTGCGAGAGTCTGTCGGATGGTCAAGAGGGCTCTGCTGGCGGGGGAGGAAGACGATCCGTTCGCACTGTGGATGCAGGCGTTGCTGGAGTTTGAGAAAGGGACGTAAAAAGAGTGTGCCCGAAAAAGAGTGTGCCCGGAGCTTGACGATTTATCATTTACGGGCTCGTCAGTACTGGGAATCGATCCGTCGACCTTGATGGGTTTCCTGTGCGATTTGTTCCGAATTAGCGTTGAAACGGGCTCAGAACCGATGAGAGGCTCTCAGCCGGACCGGCAGCGCTGCTCCGTGACCATGATCGACCGCTGCGTCTGACGATAAATGATAAATCGTCAAGCTCCGGGGACGTTCTGGGGACGTTCTCTCAAATGAGCGTGGCGCGTCCGCCCAAGCGGGCTACTTCTTGAAGAGCTTCTCGATCAGGCCCCTGGCCTTGTCCCTGTCCACGTCCTGTAGGAACTTGTGTTCGAGGGCTGTCTTGACGTCGGCCCTCTCCTCGGGGTCGTAGCGCATGATCGTGGAGATGAAGTCTTTGAAGAGCGGGCTGGCCTTGATCTTCAGGATCCACTGGTCGTTTTCGAGGGCTCCTTTCGGGCCGTCGATCTTCTTGCCGCTCTTCCTGTCCTTGGCAATATCGTAGGAGTACTTGCCCAGAGCGCCCTTCAAGAGCATTTCCCCCATGGACCACACATCCGCCTTGCCGGTCAGTTGCTTCTCGTCCGACCACTGCTCGGGAGCCACATGAGACCCTGTTCCTTCCTGGGCGTCGTTCTTGGTCCCCAACTTCCTGGACAATCCGAAATCCATCAACTTGGGTTCGAACTTGTCGTCGAGGAGGAAGTTGTCCTCCTTGACGTCGCGGTGGGCGTATCCCTTGGAGTGCATGTGTTGCAGCCCGGTGAACCCCCCGATCATCAGGTGCTTGAGGATCAACATCTTGTCCTCATTACTCAAGATGGGGGGGTCGTCTTTTTTCTCCGACTTGGCCGAGTCTTTTTTGTTCGATTTAGCCTCGTCTTTCTGGATCCGCTTGAACAGGCCTTCGATATCGCCGTGGCCCACCAGCCTCGTCATCATCGCCGTGTTCTGCTCGTCATCCTGGGAGCCCCTCAGGGCAAGGATGTTCTTGTGGTCGCCCATTTCCTTGGCGACATTCATCTCCTGGCGGAGCGCCTTGTTGCCCGGCCTAAAAACTGCGTTGCCACTTACATTGCCGATGGCCGTCTTGTAGGCCATGTTCCCCAGATCGAGATACTTGGCGTTGAGCACGGCCCCTTGACCGCCTTTCCCGATCAGGCTTGAAGTTTGGACATCGACGTCATCGACGGTGATCTTCGCGCCCCGCTCGAAGGCGTGCTCCATCATCGCCTTCTCGCCCTGACTGATCCCGATGCTCAGATCTCGGACCTGCTCGACGTACAAAGCCTCGGTCTTCATCTCGTCCGCCAGGTCGGCAGCCTCGCCACCTCTCTTGTCGAGCATGGTCTGCGGGTTGTATCTGGGAGCACGCTTCTCCTGCGCCTTCGGCCTAGCCTTGAAGTGTACGAACTCTGGGAAGTCCGTGAACAGGACGTCGAAATCCGTGTCGAGTTCCTTCCCGTGTTTGACGAGTCTGGTCGCGGCAACCTCGTGCTTGTAGTCGGGGAACGAGGGCTTCTTCATGAACGTAACCGTTCGAGCGACCACACTTTCCGGAGAAACGGCGTAGAGCGATCCTGAG
>CAZDDH010000183.1:0-9979 GCA_964504165.1 uncultured Rickettsiales bacterium
TGGTCGTCAGGTCAGGCGTGAGGGACGGAATTCCGCTCTATGACGGGAGTGTCGATCGCAGCGATGTATTCCTCGTGTGTGTACAGGCCGTACAAGGTTGCCCGGTATAGGTGGTCGTAGGCGGTGGTCAACGGATGAAGATGGCTTTCGACAAAAGCGGGCAGCACGAGTTTACCTTCGAGGCCGATAACTTCCGTATTTGCACCTTTGTAGGATTCGACTCCAGCTACCGAACCCACATAGACGATCCTTCCGTCCTCAATAGCAACGGCCTCTGCAAAACTCCGCTGCTCGTCGACCGCATAGACCACACCTCCTTCGAGCACGGTATCGGCTGTCCCTGGCGTCGAACCGTTCTTGGCACTGCAGCCAAAGGTGAACACCGTTGCACTCGCAAGTATCAAAAGTTTGAATTCATGAGTTTCCATCGCCACTTTCCTTTCGGTCCATCCGGATGTCTCCTCGATGAGCCACCAACATCGCACGACGAGGATCCTTTAGCAGGAATATGCCATGCAAACGACGTCACTCGACCCTGGAGTTACAAGCTGTAACAATTTTCATACAGGAAGGAAGAAACGGCACGCAGTACGGAAGCTACGATAGCAATCGCTACCGGAGTTCACATGAATTACTCGGACCGTCGGAATCCGCGAATGCTCTCACTCATCTTCAGTCTGATCGCCACGCTCGTATCGTCTGGCTGCGTCGGAGACATCGACACTGATGACCTGTCCGGCGATGACGACGACAGCACATTCGCCGGCGACGTCGTTCAGAGTGTGGATTGGCGCATCCACGAGGAGATCGGCTCGTTGATCGTAGTCACATGGGAGCAACTCGCTGCCGCGGTGGTCCATCTGGAGTTCAAGATCGACGACGACTGGTTCGAGTCCCCCAAACGGCAACTCCACGATGGCATGCAAGAGGAGTTACTGCTCGGCGTCCCCTACGACCATGACGTGACGTTCCGCGTGGTTGCTGCGACGGATGCCGGGCACACATGGACCGGTGACGAGCAAGTAGCCCACACCCGCCCAATCCCACAGGGGGTGGCCACTGCATCCCTGCTGACCTCGGTCCCGTCCGAATGGGAGCCGTCGCTCGAATACATGCTTTTGGCCGTCGCTGGGAACCGTGGTTGGACCGTGGTCATCGACCGTGCAGCACGCCTGGTATGGGCCAGGCAGACACCGCAGTTCTACACGTCGTTGTACTCCCGCCCGTCGTACGACGGGACCGATATCCTCGTAGATCACAACTCCTTCTGGGCGACCTTCGACGAGGGTGCGGCCTCGCAGGTGCAGCGGCTGAAGATTGACGGCTCCGTGGTGGACAGCTACGACACACCTGGGCTGCACCACGCGTTCGTGGACCTGGCCGATGGTACCCTGGCCTGGCCCGCTGTAAGCGGTTACACGGAGACCGTGAAGAAGCGGAACCCTAACGGAGAGATCGAGCCGCTGTGGTCATGCCAGGAATTCCATGAAGAACTGGGCGTCCAGAACTACTGCGGCTCCAACACTCTGGTCTGGAACGAGTCCCAAGACACCTTCTTGCTGTCACTGTACTCCGACGAGACCATCGTCGAGTTCGATCACGCCACCGGCCAGACTCTGCGTTACTTCGGTCACCTCCCCGGCGCCTGGGGCTTCGATCCGCCCGACTCCGCATTCTACTGGCAGCACGGCGGCCACTTCACCGATGCGGGCACCCTGCTCACCTCCACGCACGCCTCGGGCGACAGCGACGAATGCGTGGTTCGGGAGTACACCCTCGACGAATCGAACGAGGTACTGCACGAAGTGTGGAACTTTGGCATCGGCCTGGGCCTAGAGAGCGAAGCCATGGGAGAGGTCCACCGCTTGCCAGGGGGCAACACGCTGCACAACTACGGTGCAGGCGGCCGCCTGCGTGAGGTCACACCAGACGGGACGGTTGTCTGGGATGTCCAGTGGGCCGGGCAGGTGGATGTCGGTCGATCCACGGCACTCGACAATCTGTACGATCTCGCACCTTGATTCAAACAGGTCTGGCCGTGAAATCGGCTATTTTCATTTCCCAAAGAAATCCCACAGCCGGGCTTCGCGTTGCCGGATGGCTGGCCTACGGCCCGTTGTTGGAGATCGTCGTCGAACCGTAAATGGTGTCGATAGCGGCGGCCAGGGCCTCGGCGTCAGCGTTGGATAGCTCGGGGTTGCCGGTGATGACGAGATCGGAGACGAGAAGCTCCAGTCCGTGCAGCGCCGCGACGTCGGTAAGCGCCATGTTCTCTTGCATTCGCAGGCCGGCGTAGATGTGCGTGAGCCCCTCCAGACCGTCCATGGTCTCCATCGATTCGCAACGGACGATGTACAAAGCGCCGCTCCCGATCTCGGTGAGCGAATCCAGGCCCTCGAAGCTGGTGAAGGAGCACTCGTCGGTGACATCGACGACAAACAGCCCGAATAGCGTCTCCAGCGCTCCAAGGCCCTCGAAGTCGTCCGGACCGTCGAAGACGTACATTCGGCCGCCGATGGTCTCGACGTTGTCCAGGCCGGCGAAGGAGTCGAGATGGGGATTATCGAAGATATTGACCTGGCCTGGGATCTCGGTCACGCCCTCCAAACCCTGCAGGCTGGTCAGAGCCGAATTGTCGTTGATGAACAACGAGGCGACCTCTTCCAAGCTGGTTCCGGACAGGTCGAGCAACGAGGGGTTGTCGTATATCTCGAGGCGGCTGATTTGCCGCAAGGAGCTGAGAAAACCCAGATCGGCGATCGTCGCGTTGCCCTCGATAGCGACATTGCCAGTGATGGTCTCCAGATCGTTCAGCCACACGGGCTCTTCGCTCGAATTCCCGGCGATCAACAGATCACCGGGAAGCGTCTGTAGGGGCGCAGAGAACGCCTCGTCCCGGCTTCGATTGCCCGTGACACGCAGGCTTCCACCCAGGGTCACGGCGTCCATGCTCACGCTCGCCATGTTGCCACTGATGAGAACATCCCCGCCCACGCTTGAGATGTCCCTCAACAGATTGAAATGGTCTGTGTCGGCATCGCCGACCCCGACGACGACGACATCGCCGCCGATAGAGACGGGATCCTCCTCGCAGTAAGCGCCGGCCGTTGCGTCCCACATCGCCGGTAGGTCGATCACGACCACGTCGCCGCCGACCTCCGGGGAACAGCTCCAGCCCAACTGATTCAACCGCTCGTTGTTCGACAGGATCAGGTCTCCGCCGATGAACGCGGGCACCGGTCCGTAGATCTCCATGAGGCTTGGGTTTTCCGCCACGATCCAATCGCCCCCAACCTCTTCGAGCTGGTGTTCCGGCGGGTCGTCGTCGTCGTCGAGGTACTCCAGCTCGGGGTTGTCCCGGACCACGAAGTCCCCACCGATCACACGAATGCCCAGCCCCCCGTAGTCGCCCCACAAGCGGTCCAGCACAGCGTTCGACGAGATGTTCACGTCTCCCTGAACCTCCTCGATGTTGTCCAGGTACAACACGGTCATGGCGTCATTGCCGACCACCAAGAGAGAACGGATGGTCTCGTAACGGTTGATCCCGCCCAGATTCTCTAGCGAGTCGTTGTCCTCGATGTCGACCCCACCACCGAGCTGATCGACGTCGATACTCAGTTCGGTCAGCGACGGGTTGCGCGCGACGGTCACGTCCCCGCCGATCCCGGGGCCATCGGCTGTGAGTTCCACCAGCGATTCGTTGTCGGTGACGGCCAGGTCTCCGTTGATCTCGGTGCACGACTCCAAGGAGACGACCGTCAGCGCCGGGTTGTTCCTTACCGTCAGACCGCCCGCGACCTCGCAGAGACATCCCAGGACGGACAGCTCGATTCCCGTCACCGCCTCGATGACCAGATCCCCTGCGACCGCGTTGTATTGCCAGCAGAAATCGGCCATCTCGTCGGCGGCGTTCGCACCGGTGAAGGTCACCGAGCCCGAGTGGAAGACCAGCTCGTCACAATCCGGGTAGGTGGCGTCCCCATCGTCGCAGTCCTGATCGATGCCGTCATCGGGGGCGTCTATGCTGCCGGGGTGTACGCTGGCGTCCGTGTCGTCGCAGTCCTCAGCGTTGTCCACGTAGCCCTCAGGCAGAATGCAGGCTAGGACAGTCTCGTCCGCGCTCCCATACCCGTCACCGTCCGAGTCAGCGTAGAAGGTCAACAGCCCCCCGTCCTCGTCGGTCTCGTCCACCTCGCCGTCACAGTCGTTATCCAGCCCGTCACAGCCGCTGCGGTCCGTGGACTCGGGCCAGATCGACGGGTCCCCGTCATCACAATCCGTATCATCCGATACGAACCCCGTGGGCGCCTCGCACGCTTCGACGGACAGTGAGCCGTTCCCGTACCCGTCGCCGTCGCCGTCGGGGTAGAAGGTGCTCGTCTCGCAGTTCTCCTGGGGGCAGCCCAGCAGAAGCCACGGTGTCATCCATGCAATCGAGACGATCGGGAACAGATGGGTTTTCGTAAAAGACGGGTTCAATGACATCCTGAACGTCCCTTTCGAACAAGTTTTGGCAACTGTACGACCGAGAGAGATTCATTTGCCGCCGCGGCAAAAATATCGGTCAGAATGGGCGATCTAGGAAGCGAGCGTGCATACCCACCGCATACGGCGGGTTACGGATTGAGCAGCAAATCAGCGCAGTCGGTGATGGTGGCAACCTCGGCCGGATCCAGATGCACGCCGGAGAGCGCGTTGATCTGATTGATGAAGGCCTGCAGGTGCGCGGCGGCGGCGTTGGTGTTGCCGGCGGCCAGGGCCGATTCATACTGGTCCAGCTTGTTGCCCAGGGCGTTGATGATGCCGTTGGGCACGCCGGTCAGGCCATCGACCCAGTCCATCAGGCTGTCGAGGCTGCAGGGCTCCTCGCAGGGGTCCTCAACCGGAGGAGCAGGGGGCGTGCAGTCGATGACGCCGTCGCCATCCGCGTCGTTGTTCCAGACCACGAAGTGGGCGCGGTCGGTGAAGATGCGCCCCAACCACATCTGGTACTGACGGTCCTCGGTCCAGTAAAAATCGCCGTAATTCAAGACGACCTCGGTGGCGCAGTCGAGGATGGTCACGGTGCCGTCCTCTTCGGGAACGGCGGCGTCCACGGACACGACGTAGATGTCGGTGCCCAGGCCGGGGGCGAAGACGATCTCGTCGCCGGGGAAGGGTTCGGGCTTCTTGTAGCCGGGAGCACCGTCGAAGGGGCAGACGTCGACGGGGTCGGCGATGACGTCACCGTCGCTGTCGATGGACCCGGGCACGACGTTGTCGCCTACGGGAGCGGAATGGCTGGGGTCGTTACCGACCCACTCGGCAACGGCGGCGGTGGGGACGGTAATCGCCGCGGCGATGATGTAGCAGAAAAACAGATTCCTCATGGTTCCTCCTGGATTTTGCTGTCTCAATAATCAGCAACCCGAGACGTACGGGTAGGTTGTGGATGGGTTCTGCAGTAAGGATGAACACCCCGATCTCGGGCAGGGGTTATACGGAGTTGGCGCGGCAAGGTCTACCGGGCCCGGGCACTTTTTGGTCGTTCACTATGGGCCCGATCCGGGATCAACTCAGGGACGCATTACCAATACTGGGATCACGGCGAGATGTCTTTTTGTTGCGCTTCGGCGGGTTCATCAGGAAGCGGTTCCAGAAGCACGGAGGACTCCTGGTCCACATCCCCCAGATAGTTCCCCTCGTGGTCGTAGTAGGCCATGCAGTTGGTGTCGCGATCCGTCTTCGACCATCACGATGAACCGCTGGGGTACTAACGAGCCTTCCAGATCGCCTCGCCCGTGAGCGGAAGCTCCCGCAACCGCACCCCGACGGCGTCCTCGATGGCGTTGGCCACCGCCGGCGCCACACCCACCATCGCCGGCTCGCCGACGCCCCGGGCGCCGATGCGGCCGTTGGGATCCCGCTGCTCCACGAGGACGGGCAGCTCCGGCGGGACGTCGAGGGCCAGCTGCAGGCGGTAGGTGTCCAGGTTCTGGGTCCGCGGGATGCCGTCCTCGATGCGGTGTTGCTCCGAGAGCGCGAACCCCAGCCCCATGGCCACGGCTCCGATGATCTGCCCCTCCACCATGGTGGGGTTGATGGCCCGGCCGATGTCGTGGGCGGCCACGACCCGCTCCACGGTGACGCTGCCGGTGCGGGTGTCGATGGCCACGTCGGCGATCTGGCAACCGAAGGCGTAGGTGCCGTAGGCGGCCCCCTGGCCGGACTCCAGGTCCAGGCGCCCGCTGCGGAGCCGGTAGCGGGCCTGCTTGCCACGCCGGCCGCCCTTTTCGCTGAGCGCATCGGCCAGCGCCTGCCAGTCGGCCAGCACCTCGCCGTCCATCACGGCGCCCCGCCCATCCAGCTCGATTCCGTCCGCGTCCCGCTCCATCCCCTCGGCCGCTAGCTGGATCATCGCCTGACGGAAGCTCGTGGCCGCCTTGTACACAGCACTCCCGCTGACGACGGTCTGCCGCGATGCCACGGTGGACCCCGAGTCGGGCGTGACGTGGGTGTCGCCGGTGATGACGCGCACCTGCACCGCATCCACGCCCAGCACCTCTCCCACGATCTGCAGGAACACCGTGCGGGAGCCCTGGCCGTAGTCGATGGCGCCGCAGCGCACCTCGACGATGCCGTCCTCGGCCAGCTCCACCACCGCCGAGCCGATGTCGGGGATGGCGTTGCCGTAGCCGATGCCATAGAAGATTGTCGCCAGCCCGCGGCCGCGCTTCAGCGTCCCGTCCGGTTCGTCCTGCGGCGGCGGTCCTGCGGCCTCCAGGGCCCGGTCCAGGCAGACCTGCAACCCCCCACCCTCGATCTCGTGGCCGGTGGCGGTGATGGCCCCCGGGGTGAGCTGGTTGCGCCGCAGGAACTCGGCGTGGTCCAGGCCGCAGGCCCGGGCCATCTCGGCGGCGAAGGATCCGTAGCCAAAGGTCACCTGGGTGGCGCCGAAGCCGCGGAAGGCCCCGGAGATGCCGTTGTTGGTGTACGCCGTGCGCACATCCACCTCGACGTGGTCGAGGGCGAAGGGCCCCGCCGCGTGGACCAGCGCCTTGCGGGAGATGTTGGGGCCCCACGAGGCGTAGGCACCGGTGTCGGCCAGGACGGAGACCTTCAGCCCCACGATGCGCCCACCGTCGTCCAGGCCCGCCCGGTAGGTCACCGTCACCGGGTGGCGCTTGGTCGAGGCGATCTGCGTCTCCTCCCGGGTCCACAGCAGCCGTACCGGCCGGTCATTGCGCAGGGCGGCCAGGGCCGCGTGGGTCTGGGCGTAGATGTCCTCCCGGCCCCCGAAGGCGGCGCCGGTGGCCTGCTGGATCACCCGCACCTTGTCCCGGGGCAGGCCCAGGGCCCGGCAGATGTGCAGCCGGTCGAAGAAGACATTTTGCGACGGGCAGCGCACCACCACGCCCCCGTCGCCGTCCGGATCGGCCTGGGCCACCTCCGGCTCTAGGTACAGGTGCTCCTGACGGGTGGTCCGGTAGGTGGCTTCGACCACTGTCGCGGCCCCGGCGATGGCCGCCTCCACCTCCCCGCGCTCGAGGGTCTGGTGGGTGAGCAGGTTGCCGTCCGGGTGCAGTTGGGGGGCTCCCTCGGTCAGCGCGAATTCGGGGTCGGTCACGGCGGGCAGATCGTCGTACTCGACACGCACCCGATCCCTGCCCGCCAGGGCCGCCTCGCGGCTGGTGGCGACCACCACCGCGATGGCTTCCCCCACAAAACGCACGCGATCGACTGCCAGCACCGGCTGGTCCGCCACCGCGTTGCCGAACAGCTTCTCGCCGGGCACCGCCTGGTGCCCGAAGGCGTCCACCACCCCCTCGATGGCCAGCGCTGCATCCAGATCCAGCGCGAGGATGCGCGCGTGGACCCGCGTCGAGCGCACGACGGCTGCGTGGAGCGTGCCTTCGGCCAGCGGCAGATCATCCGTGTACCGGGTGGCACCGCAGGCCTTGCTGCGGGCATCCTCCTTGGGTGCCCGCTCGCCGATGCGGTGGGGAGCACTGGGGATGGGTTCGTCACTCGCCGCCAGCCGGATCGCCCCCACCAGCTGCTGGTAGCCGGTGCAGCGGCAGACATTCGACGACAGGGCGTCGCGGATGGCCGCTTCGTCCGGATCCGGCTCCCGCTGGAGCAGCGCCACCGCTGTCAGCACCATGCCCGGCGTGCAGAAGCCGCACTGGATGGCCCCCATCGCGATGAAGGCTTGCTGGACCCGGTGCAGCCGGTCGCCATCGGCGATCCCCTCCACCGTGGTCAGCTCGTGCCCGTCCGCCTCGGTCGCCCGCATCAAGCAGGCGTTGACCGGCGCGCCGTCCATCAGCACCGTGCAGGCGCCACACTCCCCCGCGCCGCACCCCTCCTTGGCCCCGGTGAGGCCCAGGTCCAGACGCAGGAAATCCAGCAGGCGGCGTTCAGCGGGAACGGATAGGGAGTGAGCCTCGCCGTTGACGACGAGGCGGAGGGGATGCAGTCCGGGTTCTGCCACGGCTACTTGGCGAACTCGATCTCGTACACTTCGACGCGGATATTGGCCACGCCGGCGGGCCAGCCTTCCTTGATGTTGTCATCGCCGAACATGTACTCGAACTCGCGCTCCTCGCCGCCACCCTTGAAGGGCTCCTTGGTCTCGTCCGCGAGGGGCAGGCCGCGGGGGTGGGCCGGGATGGCCAGGTACTCGGGCTTGATGTCCATCGTGGCGCCCTTGTCGTCGGTGTAGACGATGCGGATCTTGATCACGTCACACACCTTGTCGCCGTTGTTGATGGCCTTGGTGGTGAGCTTGTAGCCGTTGGGCTCTTCCTTTTTCTTGCCGGAGATGTTCATGCGCTCCAGTTCCGTCTCCTCGAAGACGATGGAGGCCTTGGCGTACTCCAGGCCGGCCAGGCGCTTGTCCACGCGGATGGCCGCGGAGCCGGTGCCGTACTTCGCCTTGTAGGCCTTCATCGCCTCGACGGTGTTGGCCTTGTCCGCCTCGTCCCAGGCCAGGGTGGTGGCCTTCTCACGGGCGTCCGCGGCGCTGGAACCGTCCGGATGGGCCTCCAGGTACTTCTCGTAGGCCGCCGCGGTGTCTTCGGTCTCGGCGATCTTGAAGTTCTTGTCGTCCTGACGCTGCTTGACGTCGGCGATGTGCATCCCCTCGGGGAACTGGTCGATGTAGATCTGGTAGGCCTCCGGCGTATCGGCGGCGCAGGCGTCCACGTAGGCCTGGTTTTCGCCACTACAGGCGGACAGCAGCAATCCCAGCAACATCGTCGCGATCATCGAATGACGGAACATGACTCAACCTCCCTGTCAGATGCAATTCAATCCCCTTGGCCGGGCGAACTTACTAACAAAGTTGCGCCAAGTCCACGAATCTCATGTGGCAGCTGCACGCGCACGGGGAGCGATCTAAGATCTGGAGCCATGTCGCGCAACGTCCCACACCACAGAGCCGCTTGATATGGCCGGCTGCGCGGCCCCTGCGCCCACCTGCTTTGCGCCATCCGTCCAGGTCGATCTGATCGTGGTGGGGGCGGGCCCGGCCGGGGCCATGTGCGCACGCATTGCAGCACAAAAGGGCGTCCGGACGCTGCTGCTGGATCGGGCGGAGTTCCCGCGCATGAAGTGCTGCGCCGGCGGTATCCCTCACAAGACCATCGCCGAGGCGGGCGGCAATCTGGACGAGGTCCTGGAGGTCCACGTCACCCGCGCCGAGGTGGCCCTGCGTTCCGCAGACCGTGTCACCTTCGATGTGCGGGGCATCGTGGGCGAGATGGTCATGCGGGACCGGTTCGATGCCTTGCTGGTGGACCGGGCGCGGGAGGCGGGTGTCCAGTTCCGCGACGGGGTACGGGTCCGCAGCGTCGAGGCGGGAGACGGGGGGGTAATCGTTTCAGCCGGGGGCGAACGCTACCGGGCCCAGCTGGTGGTGGGGGGGGGCGGCGCCCGCCGGGGGGGGGGGGGGGGGGGGGGGGTGGTGGGGGGTGGGGGGGGGGGGGCCCCCCGC
>CAZDDH010000183.1:9989-17902 GCA_964504165.1 uncultured Rickettsiales bacterium
GAGTGGATACGGCCTAGTGGTATGTGGTCGGGGCGGCCCCCCCCCCCCCCCCCCGGGGGGGGGTGAGCCGCTCTTTGGGGCTGTTGCCGGATCTGAAGCTGGCCACCGCCATCGAGGCTGAGGTGTGGGTGCCCGACGCGGATCTGGAACGCCAGGGGGCTCGACTGACGCTGAGCTTCGGCTCCGCACCCCACGGCTACGGCTGGATCTTCCCCAAGCGGGACCACCTCTCCGTCGGGCTATTCTGCGGCCGTCCCCCCGCCCCCGGTCTACGCCGAATGCTGCAGGATTTCTGCAACGCCGAACCTCGGCTGCAAAACCGCACGCAGATCACCTATCAACGGGGCCACCCCATCCCCCTGGGCGGCGACCGAAGTCCCCTGCACGGCCCCCGAGTGCTGCTGGCCGGCGATGCCGCCGGGCTGGCCGATCCATTCCTCGGCGAGGGCCTGTACTACGCCCTGCGCAGCGGCCGCCTTGCCGGCGAGTCCGCGGCCGCCTTTCTCGGCGGCGATCCGGGGGCCCTGGAGGCCTACACCCGCCGTGTCCAGCGGGAGATCGTCGACGACCTGCGCTGGGCCCGGTTCTTTGCCAACACAGTCCACGCCCGCCCCGATCGCTACTTCCCGGCCATCAGCCGCAGCCCCCTGGCCAAGGCGCTGTTCGGCCGCGCCGTCCGCGGCGATCTGAGCTTCCGAAGCTGCGTTCTGCTCTCCCTGGCGGCCGCGCCGCTGGCTCCCTGGTGGCGACGCGGTTGATAGGCAGGTCTCTACGCGCGTACGATACCGCCTCCCATCCAGGAGGAAACCGATGGCACAGATGGAGCTTCTAGACGCGTTGGTGGAGCTGATTCGCACCACCTCGACCAAGCTCCCGCCGGACCAGATCGCCGCCCTGCAGCGGGCCGCTGAGCTGGAGCCGGAGGGGAGCATGTCCCGTGAAACCTTCGAGCTGATGATCAAGAACGCACAGATCGCGGCGGATACCTCGACACCCACGTGTCAGGACACCGGCACGCCGCTGTTCTACGTCGATCACGGCCCGAACTACCGCCAGAAGGACCTGACCCCGGTCATCCGTGAGGCCGCCGGCATTGCTACCCGCAATACCTACCTGCGCCCCAACGCCGTGGACAGCTTCTCGGGCAAGAACAGCGGTGACAACACCGGCACCGGCTTCCCGTACATCCACTACGAGGAGATGGACGAGCCGGGCCTCAAGATCAAGCTGATGCTCAAGGGCGGCGGATCCGAGAACATGGGCCGCCAGTACACGGTGCCCGACTCCCGCATCGGCGCCGGCCGCGACCAAGCAGGTGTGCGCAAGTGCATCATCGACGCCGTCTACAACGCCCAGGGCTTCGGCTGCGCCCCCGGCTACATCGGCGTGGGCGTGGGCGGGGACAGAATGTCCTCGTTCCTGGCTTCCAAGGAGTCGCTGTTCCGCAAGGTGGACGACGACAACCCGGATGCCGAGCTGGACGCCTTCGAGAAGCAGCTCACCGAGGAGTGCAACTCCCTGGGCGTCGGCCCGATGGGCTTCGGCGGCAACACCACCGTGCTGGGCGTCAAGATCGCCTACCGGCACCGGGTGCCCGCCAGCTTCTTCGTGTCCGTGTCGTACATGTGCTGGGCCAACCGCAAGGCCTTCCTGGCCTACAACGACGGCCAGGCCGAGATCACTCAGTAGGAGGAGGAAGAGACATGGCAACCGTGAAGATCAATCTCCCCGCCTCCGAAGAGGACATGCGTGCCCTGCACGTGGGCGACGTGGTCGAGATCAGTGGCGTGATGGTCACGGGTCGAGACAACGTCCACAAGTACCTCGTGGAGAACGACGATCAGGAGACCCGCGACCTCGTCGACGGCTCCTTCATCTACCATTGCGGCCCCGTCGTGAAGCAGGACGAGACCGGCGAGTGGCATTTCGTGGCCGCTGGCCCCACCACGTCCGCCCGCGAAGAGCCCTACCAGGGCGAAGTCTTCAAGCGCTACGGCGTGCGCGCCGCCATCGGCAAGGGCGGTATGGGCCCCAAGACGCTCAAGGCCTGCGAAGAGTTCGGCGCCTGCTACCTGCACGCCATCGGCGGCCTGGCCGTCATCCTGGCCACGTCGGTCAAGAAGGTGCGCGAGGTGCGCTGGCTGGAGGAGTTCGGCTCCCCCGAGGCCATGTGGGTGCTGGAGGTCGAGGACTTCCCGACCATCGTGACGATGGACTCCCACGGCAAGTCGATCCACCAGGACATCCGCGATGCGTCCGAAGCCAAGTACAAGGAGCTGCTGGGTCTGTAAAATGACCCCATGAGCAACTCGACTGGTTTTGTCTTCGACCCCTCGTTCCTGGACCACGACGCTGGCTGGGGCCACCCGGAGCGCAAGGAGCGCCTGACCGCCATCCTGGAACACCTGGATGACGCCGGGTTCCGCTCCTCGCTGGTGGACATCCCCTCCCCTCCCGCGGAAGAGCGCTGGCTCACCGAGGTCCACCACCCCCAGTATCCCGAGCTCGTCCAGAGCGTCTGTGAGAGCGGCGCATCGATGTTGCCCACAGGCGACACGAACGTCTGCGGCGACAGCGACATCATCGCCCGCAAGGCGGCTGGCGGTGTCCTGGCTGCCTGCGATGCCATCATGGAGGGGCGGGTACGCAATGCCTTCTGCGCGGTACGCCCGCCGGGGCACCACGCCACCCATCGGGGTGGCATGGGGTTTTGCGTGTACAACAATGTCGCCGTTGCCGCCCGCTACTTGCAGCGCCGTCATGGGCTCGAGAACATCGCCATCCTCGACTGGGACGTGCACCACGGCAACGGCACCCAGGACATCTTCTACGAGGATCCGACCGTGCTGTTCATGAGCACGCACCTGTGGCCGTTCTACCCCGGCGGTGGTCTGGACACGGAGAAGGGTGCGGGGGACGGCATCGGTTTCACGATCAACATCCCCACCGCTGCCGGGGACGGTGACGACGATATCCTCGCCGCCTTCGACGTCTTCCGTCGGGAGACCGAGGCCTTCGCGCCCGATTTCATCCTGGTCTCCGCCGGTTACGACTCCCACGAGGACGATCTGCTGGGCAGCATGCGGGTCACAGACGAGGGATTTGCCCAGCTGGCCGGCGTCGTGCGCAGCCTGGCCGACGACCTGTGTGACGGCCGGCTGCTGGCCACCCTGGAGGGCGGCTACACCCTCGATGCGGTGGGGCGGAACGTCACCAACACGATCTCGGTCTTCAAAGCGTAGGTAGCCATGGCGACGGGTACCCATCCGGCACAGCCCACCGTCCCGACGATGAAATTCGGCACCTTCTTGGGTGTCTACACGCCCAGCGCGCTGACCATCCTCGGCGTGATGATGTACCTGCGCTTCGGCTGGGTGCTGGGCAACAACGGCCTGCCGCTGACCCTGCTCACCGTCGTGCTGGCCAGCGGCATCACCTTCGTCACCGGGCTGAGCGCCTCGGCCATCTCCACCAACATGAAGGTCGGCGTCGGCGGTGAGTACTTCATGGTCTCCCGCAGCCTGGGGCTGGAGCTGGGGGGGGCCATCGGCATCCCCCTGTTCATGTGCCGGGCCCTGAGCCTGACCCTGTACGCCTTCGGTCTGGCCGAGTGCATCGCGCCTCTCTGGCCCTCGGGCTGGGGTGAAGTCCCGATCCAGGGCCTGGCTGCGGGGATCATCGTCCTCACCACGCTCATCGCCGGGCGCAGCGCCAACCTGGCTCTGCGCCTGCAAATACCGATCATGATTCTGGTGGGCCTCAGCCTGTTGGCCCTGCTCGTCGGAGTGCTGAGCGGGCCCCTGCACGCGCCGGAAATGACCCCCCACTACGAGCGCTCGGCACCGGCGGGGTTCTGGTTCGTGTTTGCGGTCTTCTTCCCGGCGGTGACCGGGTTCACGGCCGGCATCGGCATGAGCGGGGACCTCAAGGACCCCCAGCATTCGATCCCGCGGGGCACGATCCTGGCCGTGATGACCGGGGCCATCATCTATATCTCGATCCTGGTGCTGATGTCCGTCACCGGCAAGGTCGACGGCGACGAGCTGGCCACCTTGAATCCCGGCGCCCCGCCCATCTGGACCCAGATCGCCCTGCTCGGGGCGGTGCTGATCTATCCGGGCATGGCGGGCGCGATCCTGTCCTCCGCCTTTGGCAGTGCCCTGGGTGGCCCCCGGGTGCTACAGGCGCTGGCCAGCGACCGGCTGGCACCCAAATTCCTGGCGCGCACTTCCAAGACGGGCCAGCCCACCATCGCCACCTGGGTCACCGGCAGCATCGCCCTGGCCGCCGTGGCGCTGGGGGACCTCAACGCCGTGGGCCGCTGGGTGACGGTCTTCTTCCTGACCCTGTACGTCACCATCAACCTGGCCGCCACCCTCGAAAAGCTCGTGGGGGATCCCTCCTACCGGCCGACGATCAACGTGCCGTGGTACGTCTCGCTATCCGGCAGCCTGGGCGCTGTCGCGGTGATGTTCTTGCTCAACCCGTGGGCCTGCGTGGCGGCCATCGGCATCGAATTCTCCATCTACACCTTCCTACGCCGGCGGGCGATCCAGAGCACCTGGGGCGACGTCCGGGCCGGTATGTGGGCCGCTGCGGCCCGCTATGTCCTGCTCAAGCTGAGGGAATACGGAGGCGAGGCGCGCAACTGGCGCCCCAACATCCTGGTGTTCACCGCCAACCCCGCCAACCGCATCGGCCTGGTGCGGCTGGCCAGCTGGTTCAACCAGGAGCGCGGCGTGGTGACGGTCTGCCAGACCATGCAAGGTGACCTGGCCCACGACGAGTTCGACCTCGAGGGGGCCCGCCAGGAGATGGACAATACCCTCGCAGATGATGGTCTGCTGGCGTTCTGTGAGGTCCACGTGGTGCCCGAATTCGAGTCCGGCATCATCGGCATCGCCCAGGCCAACGGCTTCGCCGGCCTGCAGTCCAATACCGTCATGTTCGGCTGGTCCGGGGGCAACCGGGGCCTGGAAATGCTACTGCGCACCACCAGGGCCATGGCCCGTATCGACCGCAACATGCTGCTCGTGCGCCTCAAGCACGACACCGGCCCGCTGGTCCACAAGCGCATCGACGTGTGGTGGCGCGGCAAGAAAAACAACGGCGACCTGATGCTGCTGCTGGCCTACCTGCTCCAGCTCAACACCGCCTGGCGCCACGCCCATATCCACCTGCGCACCATCGTGATGGACGAAGGCCAGCGGGACGAGATGAAGGCCGCCCTGGACAAGCTCGTCGCCGACACCCGCATCCCCGCCGGAACCCACGTCATCGTCAAGAAGCCCGATCTCTCGGTGCCCGAGACGATCCACGTGGAGAGCCAGGCCGCCGACATCGTCTTCCTGGGCATCGCCGTGCCCCAAGAAGGCGAAGAGGCCGCAGCGGCGGAGCAGCTCGCCAAGCTCGTAGAGGGACTGCCGGCCACGGTGCTGGTGCACAACGCCAGTCCGTTTGCTGGGAAGCTGATCTGACGGGGGAGAGAAGAAGAAAAAAAGGGCCGTCCGTCCGGGACAGCCTCCCGCAGAGGCCGCAGAGTGCGCGCAGAGGTCGCAAAGCGGGAAGACGGACAAGATGGGAGCAAAGAAGATCCCAACAGAGGTGCCTGACAACTGGACCGCTGGGATGATCGTTGGAGTTTTCTGAAGTATAAATGTCGGTTGGAGAGTCGGATTCGTTGGCCGAGGCGAATCGGCTCCAGTTTCTGGCGCCAACCGAACGGCGGCAGACGAACCCATCAGTTCACGTTGAGGAGAAGGGTCGGTTCGACGACCCGGGGAGAAGCTCCATGCCGGACCAGATACCTGATTTCCAGGATCCGCGATACGTTCACGTCGAGATCATGCCGATACAGGGTCGATTGGATATAGCGAACATCAGCACCACCATATACGTGATCCACCTTTACACCGACGAAATCCGCGAGGTGAACCGAGGTGACGCAGAGCGAATCGTTCGCTTCGCCAGGTGGCCTGACGAACCCGTTCTGGAAAGCCGTTGTGGCTGGTGCTGGTGGAGCCGAACGGCCAGGCTCAGCGAGGAGACCATACGGGGGATCGAGCGACAGCGAAAACGTGAAACCTACGTCGTCGAAGGAGCGCTCGAGGCGTACTTCGACCTATTGACCTCCCACGAATCCCAGCTTCATCGGTTGCTGGATTCCGGGGAACCGGATCGTCAACCCGAGGACGAGCCTGGCTCCAAGCCTCTGCCGTTGGTGCTCGCGTCCATTGCAGGCGCCGGCTCGGGGTCGACCGGCATGGGCAGTTTCTTCACCTCGAGCACGCCATCTCCGATGCCACTCGGATCGCACGCCGTGCCAGGGCTCCCACCTGCTGCCCCCAATCCTCTGCATACGGCCTACGTGGACCTGCTCCGCAGCGGTCAGTCATACGGCATGCCTGCCGAGATGCATATGTCGCAACTCAAGTTGCTCGAGTCCGGCGCCATCACTCAAGAGCAGTTCCTCGCCAATGCCGCCCGCGCAAGCAGGAGTCAGGTGGCGTATTCGGTCAACAAGACAGGGTGTTTCCTTCGGACGGCGACCGTGATTGGCGTCGGCATCGTCGCGTTCCTTTCCACGACGGAGGTCATGAAACGCAGTGGCTGGTTAAAACGTGCATGGCGGTACGATGGATCCACATGGGTACGCGATGATCTACCGATCCAGCCTGGCGATTGCCGTAGCCAGCAAGCTTTGAACAGCGCCTTCGACCAAAACGGAAACCGCCTTCCCTGTATGGGCCTCGACAGCCAGACCGGCGGGGTTGATCAATTCGATCCCGACTTCCATGTCCGTGTCAGCGATCTATTCCGATGTGATGAGGTTGAGGACCACCCCGCACCGACCCAGGTCCCCGGTTTCTCCATCCAGGAGGTTATTCCGGGCCGCCAGATGGCCTCTCAGTATCCGATCACGGTCCTGAGCGTTCGAGATGCCAGGGTGAGAATGATGATCCGAGACTGGGATCGGTCGGCCTTCCCTCCCTTGAACCGTACCGTCCACGAATCCAGCTATGAAAGTTGGTGGAATACCCCCCTCAGCGCCGAGCTGTGTCCGGACGGAGAGGAGCGACCTGAATAGGCTCCCCCGAATCGGACCGAAGGTGTCAGAAACCACTTGTCACTTGGCTTCACCAGCCGAAGGTGTCGGTGTCTGGCACCTGGCCGCTACTCGATCCCCGGAATGCTGAGACGGAGCTTTTCGAGTCCCTCGGGGGTCACGCCATCACAGTCGAGGGTGTTGATGCGGCGCAGGGTTTCGTTGCCGTGGAGGTGAGCCAGACCGGCGTCCGTCACGGCCGTCTCGAGCAGGTACAGCTCCTCGAGGTGGGGCAGGGTGGCGATCCATTCCAGGTCCGAGTCGTCGACTGCGGTCTCCGAGAGTCCCAGAATGCGCAGCTTCGTCAAGCCGGCCAGCTGGCGCAATCCCCAGCTCGTCACCGCGGTGCAAGCGAGACGGAGCGATGGGCGTTAGTGCCCGTAGCTTGACTCCGGGCAACCGCTTGAGCGAGGACCGGCGCGACGAGATGAAGACCGCCCTGAACAAGCTCGTCGCCGCCACCCGCATCCCCGCCGATCCCCCCCGTCATCGTCAAGAAGCCCGGCGCACAGTGCCAGGCACGTCGATCCCTCGATCGTGCGATCGCTGATTCCTCGATCTCGATCCTCGAGATTACAGAACGACACCGACGTAGAGGTTGACCCACATGTGGGCGTTGTGCTCGTCCAATGCCAAACGAAACCTGGCGCCGAAGGTGAATCGGGCTATGCTGAGCCCGCTGCCTGCCACAAATCCAAACGCGCTAACAGCGCTCCACTGATTCGTCCTGATCGGGTGTTTCAGGGCGTATCCGGGACACTCCCGTCATAGAGCGGAATTCCGTCCCTCACGCCTGACCTGACGACCA
>CAZDDH010000184.1:0-17764 GCA_964504165.1 uncultured Rickettsiales bacterium
CCCGTTCTGGGGCTACAGGCCGCTGTTCAGCATTTTGGGTCGGGAACTACCTCACCATCGCCCACCTGGCTTTGCAGGTTGACGTGTTCGTCGACGATGTTCTGGACCGTGTGCTCGAGCAGGTGCTTGACGTTGACGATGCCCAGGGGTTTCTTCACATTCTGCTCGCGCAGGGTCTGCTTGGAGACCAGCACCGGCTTGTCCTGTTGCTGCTTGGCCGTGATCTTCAGGTCGTTCAGGCTGTAGGTATTTTTGGCGTTGTCGAGGGCCCAGTCGATCACACCCATCAGCTTGCTCGAGGTGCCGCCGAGGGCGTGTCCGGTGATCTTCTTGGCCGTGTCTTTGATCAGCTTGAAGCTCTTGGGGCCGGCGAGCTTGAGCTGGGCCGGCCCGCGGTTACTTGTATTGCCGTCGATGTTGTCGGTCACCCGCACGCTCATCTTGAGCAAGGCGGCCAGGCCACCGAGTCCCTGGAGGATCTTCTTGTCGAACTGGACCTGCTTGAGATTGACGGCGCCGCCCTGGACCGGGACGGTGATCTGGTAGGGACGGTCCACGACGGCCTTGGTCAAACCCTTGCCGGTCTTCTTGGCCAGCTTCAATGGGTCCAGCTTGCTGACGTGCTTGGCGCCGAACTTCAACAGGCCCTTCAGGGGGCTCTTCAGCTTGCCCAGTTTGGTCGAATCGATCCCGGACTCGATCACCGATTTACTCAGGGCGTGCTTGGGCAGGATCTTCTTCAGGTTGACCACATTGGGCTTCAGGGTCACGACGATATTGCCCGTACCTTGGTCGTTGAGCTGCGAGGAGAGTCTCTCGATCTCCAGGACTTGGTTTTCGATCTCGTCGCGGTCGCTGAGCTTGACGTCCACATTGGTCACATCGATGTTGCCAGGGCTCACGTCGTCGAGCTCGAGCTTCGAGTAGTCCTTGACCGTCGCGCTGGCCTTTGATTTGTGGATCCTGGCCTTCTCGACGCCCCCGCTGACCGAGCGCTTCTTGCCCTCGGAGAGCATCTCGGCGGCGAACTCCAGATCGTGCGCGGTGGTCTTGCCCATCTTGCCCTCGACGAAGACGTCCTGGCCGCCCTTTACGCCGCTACCCTTCGTCACGGACTGGTGAAGCTTCCGGATCCCGGCGTTCACCTGGTAGCTCTCGTTGGTCTCGTCGAGCTCCTCCCCCTTCTCCAAGGTGGCCTCGATCCCCTTCATCTTGACGGGCTCGAGGTCGATTTTTATCTTCCCGTCCTTCCATTTGGCTTCAATCCCCTTGTGTGCGAGGGAGCCAACGATTGTTTTGACCACCAACGAGTCCTTGCCGTAGTGACTCAAATCGATCTTCTTGGCCTTGCCCGAACCGACCTTGGCCTCGACCTTGATCAGCTCTCCCTTTTCTGCGTCGAATTCGACGCTGAGGTCGGTGATCCCGCCCTTGTAACCCAGCTTGGCGCTGGAGGTGGTCACGCTGCCGTCGTCCTGCTTCATCTGGTGGGATAGGGCGATATCAGGCAGGTCCAGATCGCCCATGATCAGCTGGATCTTGCCGCTGGACGGGATCAGTTTGGATTTGCCCAAGGTGAGGTCGAGGACCGCGGTCTCGAACTTAGAGTCCCCCTTCTCGTGTTGCGCTCGCAGGATCTGCGCGTCGAGTCCACCGATGTCGATGGCCTGGAACTTGCCCTTGTCGTGGACCACCGTCATGCCGCGCTGCTTGAGTCCCCAGACCATGAGCTTGGCCATGCCCATCTTGGGGTCCAGGTGGCTGAGCTTGAGGCTGCGTACCGTCGTGTCCCCGAGCGTGCCCTCCATGGTGAGCAGGAATCCGTCGTCGTCGAAGGTGAACTTCAGTTCTGAGTACCCGGTGGCGAGGTTGACCCGGGCCTTGTTGGTGCCCAGCTCTTTGGACTTGTGTTCGGCCCGGCCCTCGAGGTTCTGGACCCCACCGAGTTTGAGTATGAGCACGTTGTCGCCATACTCCACCACGCTCTTGCCAAGCTTGAAGTTGGTCACGAACAGGTCCAGCTGGAGCTTGTCGCTCTTGGCGGTGAACGACTTGACCGACAGCTCGCCGATCTCCTTCAGTACGACCTTTCCGTCGTGGTAGACCGCCTTGATGCTGTGCTGCTTGAGTTCCTCGATGACCGTCGTGACCAGGCCCGTACGACCCTGCAGGTGGCTCATCTCGAGGTGGTGGATCGTGGCGTCTCCGAGGGTGCCCTTGACCGCTACCAGTTCCCTCGAGTCGGCGTCGAACATGCACTCCATCTTCGAGTACTCGGAGGACAGATCGAACTTACCCTTGGTCACGCTTGACTCGTGCGTCCCCTGGCTGACCTTGCCCTTGAGCGTCTTCACGCCGCCGAGTTTGACTACCAGCCGGCCGCCGTTGTAGGTCACCGTACTGTCGCCGGTCTCGAACGTATCGATGAACGTGTTGAGGGCGGCCACCTCGCTCTTGACGTCGAGCCGCTTGCCCGTGAGCCCACCGATCCGGAGCAGCTTCAGCTCGCCGCCGGAGTAGTCCAGCTTGGAACCGCGCAGGGCCAGCTCCCCGGCGAGGAACTTCATCAGCACCTTGTTGCCCTTGACGTGGCTGATGTCCAGGTCCTCGAGCTTGCCCTTGCCTACCTTGCCCTTGACCGAGGAGAGTTTGCCTGGAGGAGGCTGGGTGAACTCGACGACCAGATCCGAGGGCTCCAGTGAGGCCGATTTGAGGCTCTCGGTGGAGGTCCCCTCCTTGGTATGGAACTTTCCGCCGAGGTCCTTGAGGTCGACCTTGCCGAACTTGAACTCGAACTGGGCCTTGGACGAGGTATAGGAACTCTTGCCCACGGTGAGCCGCTGCATTAGCAACTGGCTGTAGTCCAGCAGGTTGGTCACCGCCAGGTCGGTGGCCTCGTACTTGTCGAACCCAGCGAGCAGGTCTGATTTTCCACCTTCGTTGGTGTACGCCCCTTCGACCTTGGTGATCGAGGTGTCGAGCTTCAGCGCGTACTTGAACGGCTTACCGCCGATGTCCATGTCGATGTGCGAGCCCCTGAGCAGCTTCAGATCGACCTTTCCGGCCTTGAGGCTCGCCTTGAAGTCGGTCTTGAAACGCCGCATCACCTCGCTGAACGGCTGCTTTTTGCGCAGCCATGAGATGAACGTCAGGCTAGATTTGAGTGTGTTCTTGACCAGGTTTTCTTGCATTGCCGAGACGTTGTCGGCGCTGAAATCACTCCACAGCGTCAGGGAGCGGAAGGTCGGGGTCTGCGGCTCGTAGGCCACCGCCAGTTTCTTGACCCACAGCCGGTCGATGTTCATCGTGACCTTGCCGGAAAGATCGCTGAACAGGGTGTCGAGATTCTGTTTGGCCATCACGTACCGGTACATGTCCGGTATGCCCTTGAGCGCGGTCCACAAGTTGGCGAGCTTGCTCTTCACTCCCTTGGTCTTGAAACCGGTGATCCCGGCGTCCTCGAAGGAGAGCCAGAAGGCGGTGCCCTTGAAGTTCAGATCGAGGAAATCCAGGGCCTCCATGTGGATCTCGCCGTGGGTCAGCTTGACCCCCGGTTCGTTCTTGAGCTTCAGGCCGAGCCCGGACATCGCTTTGGGGAGCAGCCACTTGTTGAACGCCCCGGTGAGCAGCCGTTTGAGCAGCGGGTCCTTCTTGACTTCCTCCTCGCCCTGGTCCTTTTTGCCTTCGTCCTTTTTGCCCTCGTCGACCTCCTCCTGGTCCTTGATTAGCGGGTTCTCGAGGGGCTTATCCAGGGACAGATCCAGAGTGACCGGCTTGCCGCCGATCTCCATCTCGATCGCCGTTCCGCTGAGCAGGTTCAGTTTGGCCGATTTGGCACTCAGTCCAGCCTTGAGCGGGCCGAGGAATTCCCGGACCGCCTCGTGCCACCCGATTTTGCCATCGAGCACCCTGAGCAGCTCCGCGCCGAGTCGCGTGCTGGAGGTGACCAAGTTGGTGGCGAAGGCCTTGATACCGGCAACCTCGAAATCGCCGACGATAGTGACCGACTTGAGCGCCTGCTTGGTTTTGGGCTTGTACTGCAGCTTCAGCTGATCGATCCCGAGCGAACTTATCTCGACCTTCGGGTTATCGACGATGCTTGCGAACTCGTCGAACATGCTGCCACCCGTGACCCGGGTTTTGAGGTACTTGAATATCCCCTTGGTCACGGTCCAGAGCGTTCCCAATTTGCCCTGGGGCAGCGAGAATTTGAACAGGAACTCGTTGATGTGTGGCCGCTTGATCGTGAGCGAGGTCGGGCCGGGCAGGGTCTGTTCGACGTCCTTGAGATCGACCCACCAGATCCGCAGCTCACCCTTGGTCAGGCTTCCCCCGGCCATGACGCTGCTGACCTCCATGCCGATCGTCTCCATGGCATTGGTCAGCACCCTCTCGGTGACATAGCCCAGGACCAGGGACTGGAGGTTCATCTCGTCATAGATCGACTCGAAGGGCTCGTCGTCCTCGTCCTGGAGCTGGACGGGCCCCGACGAGACGGTCGGATCAGTCGTGGTCGGGAGCACCGACGGCGCGAAGCGTTGCAGCATCGGCTCGGCGTTCCCTCCGCCCACCACCCGGTCGGCCACCTGGTCGGCGTGTTTCTCGTATTCGTCGCCGGCACGGCCGACGCCATCGGGTAGAGACAGCCCGCTGCGCTGCTGCACCACGTGGGCTGCCTCGTGGGCTGCGGTGTGCAGATCCGGTGGGCCGGCAAAGGCCACGTCTGAACCAGTGGCGTACGCCCGAGCCTTCATCGAGCGCGTCGCGTCCTGTGCCGGACCGTCTTGGTGGGCCTTGATCCCGCTGACGTCGAAGGATCCGAAGGAAGCCTGGATCACAGGCAAGAAAGGCAGCATTGTCCCGCTGCCTCGGATGCCAGCCTGAGCGATTCCGGCGAACGAATCGGAGAGGGGTGCGTGTAGCTCGTACCCCTGGATCGGCCACGGCGAGCCAGATCGCCCACCTGATGGCTTGGGACGACCCCTCCCGGCGATAGGAGCCAGGCTGGCGGGGATGTCGGGCGACGAATCGTGCTCTGGCTCAAGTTCCAACCCGATCTCAGAGGGTCCTTGATCGGTACCCACGCCGGTCTCGAAACCCTCGGATCCCCGGGCGGTTGGGGCCTTCTTCTTCTGGATCGGCGGTGACAAGGGGGGAGGGGGTGTGAGCAGCGGATCGAACAGCTGCATCGACGCGAGTGGGTCCGAAAGGCCGGTTTCTATGGTCTCCAGGGCATCCGAGCGAATCCCGACGTCGTCTTCACGTTGGACGACGACACCCGGCCGTTTGGTGGTCTGGGCGGTCTGGTGACCGGAGGACCTCAAGCGCCGCTCCCTCCCATGTACCGCATCGCTCGTCGCGAGGGACGCCGTACACCGTCCGCGCACAATCCCGCATTGTGCGGATAGCCGAATATAGCAGGGACACAGCAGCCATGCACACCGGGCAAGGCGACAATGCTAGCACCTACCTCAGCAATCATATCCAGGATGGGCAGCCGTGAACGGTTTTGCTCTCACAAACAGTCGCGTCTAATATTGCTGGCGTGTATTTCTTTCATGATGCTCAATATTGAATAGTTGTCCGGTCCCCCGTTCCTCCCAGGCCTGGCCTCGGGCAACGACGTGGTACCCTGACGCGGTCAAAATCCTGGAGTATCCGTGCCCCATCGACCCCTGCTTCTTGTGGCCTTTGCCTTGCTCCTCTCCGCCGGGTGTACCCCATCGGAGGACGAGCCGCCCGACGAACCCCTGACGCCCCAGGACCTGATGGCCGAGGTCGACGCCGCCCGCTATGAGGAGATCCTGACGTACACCGCCGTCGAGCGTGTGCCCGGCGACGAGGGGTGGCAGATGGTGCAAGATTTTCTGTACGACGAGCTGGAGGCGCTCGGTTTTGCGGTGGAACTGCACAGCTATGGGACGGGCCACAACATCATCGCCGTCCTCGAGGGCGGCGAACGGGCGGATGAGTGGGTCGTGGTGTCGGCTCACTACGACCACATCGCGGGCTGCCCGGGAGCGGACGACAACGCGTCTGGCCTGGCGGCGATCCTGGAAAACGCTCGGGTCCTGTCGCAGGCATCCTTCGAACGGACGCTGGTGGTGGCATCGTGGGACGAGGAGGAGCTGGGATTGATCGGTGCGGAAGCCTGGGTCGAGGAGGCCGCCGAGCGGGGCGAAGCCATCGTCTCGTCCATCGTCTACGACACCTTCGCGTACACCTGCGACGAACCGGAATGCCAGCAGCTGCCGTTTGGCTTCGAGCTGCTCATCCCGGATCAGGCGGAGCAGCTGGCCGACAACGAATACCGGGGGGATTTTGTGGCGTTGTTCGGCAACGAGGCCTCGGCAGGCACCATGGAAACCCTCACGGCCCACTCCGACGACATCGCCCTGAATCAGCTCTCGGTGGCGCTCTCCGACGAGCTCATCGCCAACCCGGCCATGTCGGACCTGCAGCGCTCGGACCACGCGCCGTTCTGGGACGCCGGCTATCCGGCCATCTTCATCACCGACACCGCCAATTTCCGCAACCCCAACTACCACTGCCTCGGTGGCCAGGACACGCCGGATACGCTGGACCTGCCCTTTGCCGTGGACGTGGTACGGGCGGTGACCGGCGCGCTGGCCGAGGATTTGATGATCCAGCCGTGATCCGGCCAGCGGATCACAACCGGTCCACACCCCAACTGCTGAGCAACGCGGGCCCCCTCAACCGTCTTCACACGTACTGAAGACCTCATCCTGGCCTGCACGGCAGGGCGCGTCATCCACCGGTGTGGGCGCCGCGCCGTCGGGGCAGACGATGGCGTCGCCGTCGACCTGGCCTCCTTCCCCCACTAGGCACATCTGGCAGAGGGTCAGCCGCGCGAAGTAGGGGTAAGTCGTGCCCCGGCCTCCGACCTCGGCGCGTATCTCGATCTGCATCTCGAAGTCCCCGTCCACGGAGCCCAGGGCCTGCAGCGGCGCCGCCTCTTCCAGGGTGACGAGCGTGAACGGCACCGTTCCGAGGCCATCGTCACCGATGGTGCCCTCCACCGTGGAATGGCGTTCGCCCTCCACCGAAGGCAACGTGATGTCGCGGCCGTCGTAGCTGAAGGTCGGAAAGGGGACTCCGTCGGCGTCGGAGAAGGCGACGCTGGCGCTGGTGACCTCCGCACCGGCGTGGCCTTCGACCAGAAGCACCGCCTCGTAGGAGTGGGTGAGCGCCTCGAGGGGGCCCACGTCGAGGACACCGGTGTCGCGCACGTCTCCATCGGTGGAGAAGGCGCACTCCTCGTCGGGGGTGACCAGCCCCAGCACCGCGGGTTCGTAGCAGCCGAGGTTGGCGACGAGGGCGAGCAGCAAGGGGAGACCACGCAACATGATGTCTCTTTCGGTTCAGAGGCCTGGGAATGTGCCAAACACTACACTTGGCGCGATCAGTTGCCCAGGCAACAGTCCCCTAGATGCACACCGGCGTGAGCCAGTACGAGCGGTTGTTGTCATCGTCGCATTCGAAGACCATGCTGGCGTGGTTGCCGACATCGTCGACCCATAGCTCCAGGGTCTTACCGCTGACGTCGGCGGCGTCGACCTCGAACAGCAGGCCCGCGGTCATCGTCCCCGACTGCAGGCCTGCTTCGTAGACCATCGTCCCGACGAGTTCGAGCTGGTCTTCGTGGCTCGAGTACAGGGCGATAGAGAAGGGGCCGGTGATGTTGTCCGCGCCGGAGTTGCAGGCCTGGACGATGACCTCGACCGTGCCGCTGTCGCACTCGATCTCACACACGTCGAGGATCTCGCCGGTCAGGTCGTAGGCTGGCGCGGTCTCCACGGTGAGGAGGTCGCCGGAGCGGAAGCTGTTGTAGCTGTCCCAGTTGACCGCGCTCGTCGTGGGGATCGACCCGTCATCTTCGACGCTCGTGATGAAGTAGGCGTGCTGGTTCCACGCCGTTGACGCCGCCGGGCAGGGGCCGCTGCCAGATCTCGGTCCCATCGTAGTCGTACAGGGCAACGTGGCAGTTGCTGAGCACGATGATCTCGCCGTCGCCGTCGGCGTCGAAGTTCCCCACCCCGGGGTACCCGTCGTACTCGCCGTAGGTGTATTCGGTGTTGCCGTCGGCGTCGTACGCGGCGTTGCCGACGATGACCTCCTCCATGCCGTCGCGGTCGATATCGACGGCAAAGCTCGATGAACCCACGTTCCCCACCGGGTTGCGCCCCGTTCCCAGGTCCCCGACCCCTCGCGTCGTGCCGTCGGCGTTCAAGATCACCGCCCCAACGATGATCTCGGGGCTGCCGTCGTGGTCCATGTCGCTGATGGCGGGATTGGTGCTGTATTGCGTCATCCGGTTGGTGTGGATGTCGGAGGTCCACTTGTGGGTCCCGTCGTGCTCGAAGGCGATGGCCTGGAAGCTCATCGTCGTGGCCACGACCTCCGGCAGGTTGTCGTTGTCGATGTCGCCGATGGCGACGCCGGACTGCCCCTGGACCGCCTCGGTCGCGTCCCAGAGTTCGGCCCCCGTGTCCCCCGAGACGGCACGCAGTCGGCCGTCCCCCCAGTCATTGCCATAGGTGATCACCACGATGTCCGGGATGTCGTCCCCATCGATGTCCCCGTCGCCATGATCAAGACCCTAGCTATCCTCTCGATCGTCCTGACCCTGCTCCTTGGCAGCCACCTGCTCATCCACTACTCGGCTGTGCGGGGATTCGGCATCGCGCAGGGCACGCTGCGCAAGACCCCGTTTACGCGATGCAAACGTGTGCTCAAGCCAGGGGGAACCTATCTCACCACCGTCCCCACACTGACGGATTCGTTGCAGATGAAGTGGACCTCGTTGACCAGCAGCCAACAAGCCATGGCCGTGACCAATGCATACAGGCCGGCAAGTGAGATCATCGCAGACCTGAGTCTCATCAGGGATCTGATGGAGGCAGGCAGCCTGAGCCCGGTCATCGACCGTACCTATCCACTGGACCAGATCGTCGAGGCTCATCGATATGTGGATGGAGGGCACAAGAAGGGGAATGTGATCGTGACCGTTCACAGCGATTGATCGGGTGCTGACGCGTCGGGGGATGGCGGGATTATGGACATGGAATGGCGGAGACGCATCGAGATCCTCTAACTCGACACGGAGGTCGAAGGGGCGGATCATGGCCGCAGACTCGCAGATCGAGCGCCCTGGAGGAGCTTCCCAGTTCGGGGCTGGAGGAAGCGACGATGAAGATCCTGGTGACAGGCGGCAGTAACGGGATGGGGAAAGGCGTCGCGATGGCCCTGGCCGGGCGCGATGAGCAGCGTCACGAAATCATCATCCTGTGCAGGTCCAAGGAGCTCGGTGAGGCGACGATCAAGGAGATCGGAGACCTCACCACGAACCCACGGATCTCGATGGTCCTGTGTGACCTCGCCAGGCTCAGCGATGTACGAGCTGCCGTGGAGGAGATCCACAGCCGCCACGATGCGCTGGACGGCATCTTCATCAACGCGGGCCTGGGCTATGCCCCCGGGCGTGCCGAGACCGAAGACGGCATGGACCCGCATTTCCAGGTGAACTATCTCTCTCAGTTCATGCTGACGCTGAACCTGCTGGACCTGCTCGAGAAGTCCGAACACGGCGCCAGAGTCGTCTTCAACGTCAACCCGGGCGGTGAGATCTTCTGGGACGACCTGCAGATGAAGAACAAATGGGGGTACGAGCGCGGCGTCATGCAGGGGATGATCGCCAAGCGGATGTTCTACGGCCACCTGCACCGCCTCCATTCCGCGAGGGCGGGCGCGGCCGTGTCGTTCTATGGCTTCCGGATCCCCAAGACCGTCTGGACCAACCAGCTCAACATCATCCCCTTCGGCATGAAGGCCATGGCCACGCTGATGAAGCTCTTCGGCATGTTCATCACCATCGAAGAGTGCGGGGCGATCATGGCGCCTCTGTTTTGCGAGGGCCGAGACGAGAGCCTGGATAGATCTGGCAAGCTCATCAGCTGGAAGAAGGAGGCCTTCATCGAGATGGAGGATGACCAGGCCGTCTTGGATCCGGAACTGCAGGGCAAGCTGTGGCAAATCAGCCTGGACCTGTGTGATGACGAGAAGACCACCCGGATTGCTCAGAGCTACACGTCGGCCTCTCCGGGACGCTGACAAAGAAGGCAGCGCGGGCACCTTGGCTACGGACGTGCGCGTGCAATCTATCGAGCGGGATCGGATCGTGGATCTGCGCTCATCAATCCCGGTCCGGGCAGGCCGCCAGCGCCATCCCCCCGAACGCCTCGTCCTCGGTCCCCAGGGCTGCCCACTCGCTCAGTTCTAGCCCCGCGTCGGCCAGGAAGGACGCGGCGGCGTCCCGCGCCGAGGGGGTCGTGGCGATCCCGCTCCGCAGCGGCTCGTTGGGGTAGTACTTCTTCATGGATTTGTTGAACCGGACGCCCAGCTTGGCGTGGGGGCCCTCCTCGCGGAGCATCTCGGCGCTCAGGTAGTCGAAGACCGCGATGCTGCCGGGCGCCATGGTGGCGATGTCCCCGAGGGTGGCGCGGACATCGTCTTCGGGCAGGTAGTAGACCAGCCCCTCGAGCACGAACGCCGTGGGCTGGGCCGGATCGAAGCCCGCCTCGGTGAGGGCCTGCGGCCAGGTCTTCTCCACGAAGTCGGTGGCGACGAAGGTGACCCGGTCGAGCGGCAATCCCGCCGCCTCCAGCGACGCCTGCTTCGCCGCCGAGGTGGCCGGCATGTCCACCTCGAACACGCGGGCCCCGCTGCCGTCCAGCAGCCCCCAGGCGCGGGTGTCCCAGCCGGCGCCGAGGAACACCACCTGCTGCACCGGGCCGTCGCCGCTCACCGCGCGCTCCAGGTGCTGGTCGATGAAGTGGGTCCGGAATGAGACGAACGTCCGGGGTGTGACCGGGAGGGCCGGGGGGTACTGCAACGAGCCGCCGTTGAAACCGCTCCAACGGAATGCGAGCCCGAACAGGCTGTAGGCCCAGGTGATGAACGGCGAGTACACCGGCAGGTGCGGCATCAGCCGGATCGCTGCCCCGTCCTGACGGCGGCCCGCAACATGCAAGATGGCCCGGATCTCGAACGGCTTGTGGGCTGTCCCGGTGATCCCGGCCGCGGTGGTCTTCTTCAGCTTGCCCATGAACACCAGGACCCCCAGGACGAAGAAGGGGAAGATCCACCACAGGATGAAGAGGAAGAGGAGCAGACGCATGGGGTACCTCGTAGGGGGCAGGCTAGCACGGGTTTGTTGGGGGGTGGTGTCTTGGCTACTTGCCGACCGTGTAAGGTACGGGAGTCTGATATCTCTACATGGAGCCTTCATGAAAACGACGTACACCATGGCTATCTGCGCTCTTGCGTTCGTGAACCTGAGCTATGCCAGCACGCCCCCATCCGAGGTCGGGCCATCGGACTCGCCGGTGGTGTCAACCGCCCACTACCATGACCTGCACGGGAACTCACTGGAGGCCTTCGAGCCGATCTGGCAGACCCTCGCCGACTTCATGGGCACCACCACGCCGGACGAGATCACGGTCACCTACGGCGGCGGTCCTCAGTCCATGTTCAACCCGGACTTCGATCGCATCCTGGTGCAGATCCCCGGCAGCGAACGGCTCGTCGCCCATGAGACCGCACACCTCTTCATCTGCCACATGACTCAGTTCGCCAGTCTCGAGGAGCAGCACCGGTTCATCGACGAGGGGCTTGCGTCCGTCCTCGGCAACAAGATCTCCGGTTCGCTCGAACACTACAGAAAGGACAGCCACAACATCGCCGTGGACCAGCTCGAGCTGGGCCAGCTCACGCTCGATCAGTTGCAAAAATGGAAGACCTACCGGGCAGAACAAGGCCCGTGGAAAGCGTACAACGTAGCCTCCAACTTCGTGCTTTATGTCCTCGATACCTACGGGCGCGACAAGCTGATCGAGCTCCTCGGAGACCTGGCGGAGTCCCGCGATCTCGGCGTCTCCAGCGAGGCGGTCCTCGGCGCAACGTTGGATGTTGTGTTCGCGGACTGGCTGGAAACCCTGAAGACCACCCCCAAGTTCGCGTTGCCGGACGAGCCCGCAGTGTTGGAGGCCTCTCCAGCGCACGGATCCGTGGACGTCAGCACGGACCTGGAGGAGATCTCGGTCACCTTCAACACCTTCATGTTTTTTGACATCTGCGCTCAAACAGAATGTGGTGATTCAGGCATCTGTCACGAGCACGCCAGGTGGGAGTCGCACCAGAGATTGGTGATCCCGGTCGTGGGGGGACTACGGCCAAACCATCGTTACCAGATCGGCCTGGGTAGCGCAGATGGCTGTCTTTTCAAATCGTCCAGCGGCGTCGAGATGCCGGTCACGGAGTGGGAGTTCGTCACTGGGCCGTAGCTACGATCATCGGCGCCTGGGATACCTGAGCCTGGCACTTTTTTTCTCTGTTCGTTTTTACGTTTCTTCGTTTTCGTTACCATAGAAAGGAAATTTGACAGAGAAAATTTTTTTGCCTTCAGCGTCTCTCTGGCGGCATTGAGATGGTCCTCTAGCTTTTCAGCCTGGGAACTCAGTGCTCGTGCTGATTCAATCGGGTCCTGGGGTATTCAGTACCTGGCCCACCAATCTTTCGTCGGAGAGTAGCGCAGTTGGTTTTTAGCGCACCGCATTCGGGATGCGGGGGCCGCAGGTTCGAATCCTGCCTCTCCGACCATTCATCAGTAGCTCAGGCAGCAGAGCATCGCGTTGCCAACGCGAAGCTCACGAGTGCAAGTCTCGTCTGCCACGTACCGGAGTGGCGAAATCAGGAAGACGCGCCGGGTTCAAACCCCGGAGACCCTCGAGGTCGTGTGAGTTCGAGTCTCACCTCCGGTACCAACAAGCCTCCGTAGCTCAGCTGGATTCAGACTCGACTTTCTCCATCTGGAACGACGGCCCACAGCCTTGCTGTCCGGCGCGTTCATCCGCCGCCAGATGGAGAAAATCGAGTCAGAGCAGCTCACTCGTAACGAGCAGGGCGTCGGTTCGAGTCCGACCGGGGGCTCCAGTACATTCATGTTGCCTACAGATCTCGGTGCCATCGCCCACGAGCTGGAACGAGACGGCTGGCTGCCGCGTACGGTTCACCCCAGCTTCGCTCGCACCAGCCCCTGGCCCGGCATCACCATGATCGCCCGCGTATAGGCAAGCTCGAATCCCAGCCGTCGGGCGTTGTTCTCTGTCGCAATGCCGGGGTTGGCGTGGATGCAGACCAGGTCGCAGCCCCGCTCTCGTGCACGGTCGAGACGCCGTACCATCAGGACCGCCTGGATCCCCTTGCGTCGGGCTTCGGGCAGCACACTCGTCAAGAACAGGCCCGCCACCGGCGGCGCGCTCTCCATCATGCTCGCGCCGACGACACGGCCGTCCAGGTGTGCCACGAAGGCATCACAGTCGGGGTGCTCGACCATCGGCCGGGTCTGCGCGAGCACGTCCTCGCTCATGGGCTCTTCCGCGGACCGGAACCCACTGGTGGAGACCTCCACGAAGGTCCATAGATCATCCTCGCAGGCCGGATCGATCCGGGTGACGGTCACCCCGTCGGGCCAGCCGCGCGTCAGCAGGGACCGGTGGTCCTCTCCCGGTCTAACGATCCGGACGAAGACGTTTTCGAAGGCGCGCAGCTGGAATCCCGCGCCTGCCAGGTGCTCGGCCAGGCTCGCGTCGGCAAACGGGCAGACCTCGACCATCGGCTCGACACCACGCGACGTATAGAACGCCACGAGCCGGTCGACGTCGTCACGGGTGACCGGCCCGTCCATCCCCAGCCCGCAGCAGCCGTTCTTCCAGGAGCCGGGCTCCTCGTAGCACATCCAGCCGCCGGCGATGCGCTCGGAAACGGCCGCGACCGCGGCGGTGCCGGCGCCAGCGCGGCTCTCTTCGAGTACGGCGATCTCTTGCAGAGTCTTCAACGGTCGGCTCCAGGTGTGTGCGGCCAGCGATATATACCTTGCCCGGCACTGACCCGGCCAGGGGGCCATCATGACGGTGCTCGGCCAGGTACCGCTTATCCTCTACCAGCTGGTTGCGCAACCGTCCCCTTTGCGCGACCCCTCCCGGGGAAGAGCTTCTACGCCCCGGGTGTAGGATGGATCACGTGCTGTCGCTGGAGGTATGCATGGTGACCCGCTCCGCATTAGTCCTGGTCCTGGCGGTGGTCTGCGCGACCCCCGCTGCGGCCGCAGACCACGTCATCGCCGTGGCCTACTTCGACTCCAACTCCGTCGATCCCGAGCTCGAGCCCCTGGGACGCGGCGTGGCCGACATGTTGATGACCGATTTGCGGCGTGGTGACGGGATCCGCATCGTCGAGCGAACCCGGCTCACCGAGGTGCTCAACGAGCTCGAGCTCCAGCGCTCCCAGTACATCGACGAGGCCACGGCCCAGCAGCTGGGGCGCGGCCTCGGGGCCACGCTGGTGGTGGTCGGTTCCGTGACCTCGGTCCTCGAGGGCATGCGGCTGGACGCGCGGGTCGTCGAGGTCGAGGCCGGCGAGGTGATCGTCGCCGTGGAGTCCACTGGCGAGGTGGGTCAGTTCTTCGACCTCGAGCAGGAGCTGGCCTCGCGCATCCTCGACGAGCTGAACGTGCCATACGACGCTTCGTCCTTCGACCAACGCCAGGACCTGACCGTCGACGACGTGGTGGACTACGCCGAACGCATCGATGACCAGGACCGCCAGTACATCGAGCACCTCGACGCCATCGGCGAGTACATGAGACGCCGCATGGTCTTCTTCCAGGTGGGATTCGACGACGGGAGGCCGGCCGGCCGCCGGGGACCGGCGTACACCGTGTCGGAGTTCGCGGGAGTCCATACGCCGTACAGCTTCGCCGAGCGCGTTGGCGACCAGCGGCTGGCGGAACAGATCCGTCAGCGGCGCATCGCCTCGAACGTCATCGGGCTGTCCATCCTCGGTGGAGGAGTCGGGTTGTTCGTCGGCGGTATCGCGCAGGTCGCCAGCGCGAACGATCTCCCCTACGGCTCGACGGAAGCCGACCGCATGGAGGCCGCGGGGTGGGCCGGTTTCTCGGTCGGTCTGGGCCTGATGGTGCTGGTCGCCCCCCTCACGGCCGGCGCCATCGCGCCAAGTCCCAATCTGTCCGCGTTCTACTCCATCGACGAAGCCAGGGCCCTGGTGGACGAGTACAACGGCACGCTGGGCCGCGAGCTGGGCCTCGACCCCGCCGAGACCAAGCGTATCGACGTGCTCGGCCGCGCCCCTCGGGTCCAGGTCACACCCTATCTGGCGCTCGGTAGCGTGGGGGTTTTCGGCACCTTCTGACACAGCGGCGGCGTGCCAGGATCACGCCCCGGGTGTCGGGCATTTAACGGTCACTTTGTTGCTGTGGTGGCCTATTTTTTCAGATCTCAGCTGTCCTTGGTTCGCTTGTAACGTGACGTGGCCTTGTCACCCATCCTGGAGATGACACCGCGATTGACCGCCAGACGTAGATCGCGGCTTGCCGTGGCCGATGAGATTGTCTTGAACAGCTGGAGATAGTCCTTGCGCGTGAATTCCTCGGTGCCAAAAAAAGCCAGGGCGCGATCGATGCGTGTTCCGGGGGTTTGGGCTGCTGGTCGCATCGCTTCAGTAAATTGGGCCAACGCTCGGTCCAGGAGTTCGAGAACGAACTGGACGAATCCGGTGGACTCGCCTGCGTGGTCCGATTCGGAAAGGATGCGGTAGTAGTCCTCCTGGTGGTCCCGGACGAGGCTCTCGATGGGCAGGAATTCGAATGTTGCGTCGTTCGCAGCGCAGATCACCTGCTGCCACAGTCGTCCCACCCTGCCGTTGCCATCCGTGAACGGGTGGATGAACTCAAGTTCGTAATGGAACACGGCGCTCTTGAGTAGCCAGTGCAGTCCGTCATCGTGGGCGATGAAGCGGAACAGATCCTCCATGAGGTCCGGCACGCGGTGCGCCGGTGGGGCGATGTGGGCAACCCGTGTTCCCCGCAGGACGCCGACATCACCCGTACGCCAGCGGCCCGCGTCGTCGAGTAGGCCGTCCATCATCGTGGCGTGGGCCTGGAGCAGCGCTTTTGCGGAAAGGGGATCATACCGGTGCAGTCGGGCGTAGACACGGTTGGCGTTGTGGACTTCGAGGATGTCCTTGGCTGGCCCGATCACGGGATGACCATCGAGCACGGCGGTGACCTGCTCCAGGGTCAGCGTATTGCCCTCGATGGCCAGCGTGCCGTGAATCGTTCGGATGCGATTGCTGCGCCTGAGATGCGGCTGCGGTCTGGGTCCGCCAACCCCATCCAGTTTGCCGAGGGCCCTGCTGATGTTGGAGCAGAGTCCGAGGATCTCGGCGGTGATGGCGAAGGGCGGGCTACGCATGGAGTGATAGTATCATATGATAGTAGGGGCGGGACGACGGCTCAACGACCCTCGAGGATCGTGAGCCAGGCCAGGTAGAGTCCACTCATATCGCCCCGAAGGATGCCGGAGCGCAGCGGGCACAGCGACGCGGCCCAGCCTTCACCGTCCTCCCACTCGCGACAATTCTCGGGTTCGGACCACAGGCTGAGCACCGCGACATCGCCGGTCTGGACGATCGTTGTGGCGTCTTCGACACAGTATTCCTGGATCGTGTTGATACAGATGGCTTCCGCGGGGAGCCGGACCGCAAGATGCCGCGTTCCCCAGTTTGCCACGTAGACGTGCAGGTCGAAGTAGTCGCGCAGCAAGGAGATGGGATTGGCATGGAGATCCCCCCAGTGATACTCGTTCCTGAAGCTGGTACGGGTGATGGTCGCCCTCGATGAGATGGAGCGGAGCGTGTCCATCTCCTGGGTACCCAGGGGGTGATCGATGGCCGTGAATTCGTAGAATTGGTATTCGCTCATGATGCTCCCGTTCATCGACAACAGGCTGATTTGACATCAATGCGACGACAAGGACTGTCGTTACGCGGGGGCCATCGCACCATCGATCGACGAAGCCCAGCGCCAACCCATCGCCGAGAATGGGGGGAATGATGTCAGACATCACTTGTCACTTGGGTGTGGCGGTGAAGCAGGCTGGCGTGGCGGAGATGCATGGGAGGGGCGACGGGGATGACGAAGAGTGAGTAGTGGTGGGGATGTGCGCGGAATTGTTGATGAAATCGTGAGGTGGCTGGTGGGATTTTGGAGCGGCTGGAGGGATGGTGAGGGATCGGGGTGTGTCGGTGGTGTGTCTCGGTGCCGCGGCGCGATAAGGTAGTCTGCCGATCGACGGAGCGCAGAGTGCCATGGGTTTGTTTTCCGACTGGACTGAAAAGCAGATCGGGATCATCAGAGGCCTGAAGGGGAGGTCCGTGGTCGGCTTTGTCGCCACGGAAATAGCCTTTCGAGGTGGTGATGGGGCGGATGACGGCCCTCCACAATTTGAAGATCGCTCGCTACCGTTCATGCAGGTCTGTCCGCTGTACCTCAACCTCGACTCCGACCAGACCTTCAGATTCATCACGTATCAGGACGATGAATTCTGGGGGATATGTTTCGAATCTCAGTTGAATGCCTGGGAACCCGAACTGGATGCAGGTTCATCAGACAGCCTATTCAGGACGCGGAAACTGGATGGATTCCCCACGGGGCAGGTCCAGTCGGTAGAGGTCCATCTCGATGACGACGGCCAGATTGCAGAGGTCCTTCTCAACATTTCGGGCGATCCCATCCTGTTGGTCGCCGGAGAGGTACATGAGCGTCAGGATGGGATGCTCAGCGACAATCAGTAATCCGCATCACCGACAACTACATCTCCCCATTCTG
>CAZDDH010000185.1:0-12007 GCA_964504165.1 uncultured Rickettsiales bacterium
AAGTGCCGTGTCTGCTACGAGGCCTGCCCCACCAAGTGGGCGGCCATCGAGATCGCCTGAGGAGAGTGCAATGGCCAAGTTCAAGGTCACCGGCCCCAAGTACGCCGGTCACGAGATCGAAGCCGAAGAGAACTCCAGCTTGCTCAAGGCGCTGGAAGACAACGGCTACGTGGTGCCTCACCTGTGCTACCACGAAGCGGTGAGCACGTACGGCGCCTGCCGGCTGTGCCTCGTCGAGGTGGAGAAGCGGGGCAAGCGCAAGCTCACCACCGCGTGCAACTATCCGGTCAAGGAGGGCATCGAGGTCCACCTGGACACGGACAAGGTCCAGACCAACCGCAAGGTGGTGCTGGAGCTGTTGATGGCCCTGTGCCCCGGATCCCCCGACCTCGAGGCGCTGGCCGCCAGCTATGGCGTCCTGCCCGAGGACGTGCGTTTCCCCAAGCACGAGGGCAACGACTGCATCCTGTGCGGCCTGTGCGAACGGGTCTGCCGCGAGGTGGTCAAGGCCAACGCCATCACGTTCTCCAAGCGCGGCGACAACAAGGCTGTCGAGCCCCCCTTCGGCGACAGCTCGGCGTGCATCGGCTGCGGTGCCTGCGCCTACGTCTGCCCTGTGGACTGCATCAAGATCGAGCTCAAGGACGGCAAGAAGTACATCGTACGCTGGGGCCGCGAGCTGGAGTTGCAGATGGACCCGGTCTCCGGCGCTCCGCTGGCGCCCAAGTTCATGCTCGAGCACTTCCGCAAGCTCACCAATCTGCCGGCTGATTTCTACGAGAAGGCACCCTGGTATCAGGGCAAGTAGCCTGACGCTGCGCTAACCCAGCGTATCCTCTTCACTCTCTGCGATGGAACGAGTGAGCGACGTGCTCACCAGCGCTCCGCTGTCGTCGTCCATCAGCAGGGTCACCAGATCCTGGGCGTTCGCCAATCGCTGAGCCGGATCCCTGGACAGCAATCGCATCAAGATGTTTTCGAGCTTGGTCGGGATGTCGTGGCGGAACACCCGCGGAGACTGGAGCGGCGAGTGTAGGTGCTGGTAGGCCAGATCCTGAGGGCTCTCGCCGGGGTAGGGCGGCCGGCCGGTGAGCATCTCGTAGGCGACGGCCCCCAGGCTGTACAGGTCGGACCAGGGACCAAAATCCTCGCCACGACAGTGCTCGGGGGAGATGTAGGACCCGGTGCCGGTGGCGCCGCCTGGTGGGGGCTGCGCCCACTGGTACTGGCGGCCGAGCAGCCGGGGGATGCCCAGGTCCAGCACGTGTACGACCGCCCGCCCGTCTTGCAGGTCCTGGGGGGTCCCGCTGACCATGACGTTGGCGGGCTTGATGTCCAGGTGCAGCACGCCTTCTTCGTGAGCGGCCTCCAGGCCGTAGGCAATCTGCAGCATGACCTGTGCGGCTAGGTCCACCGGCAACGTCGAGCTCAGAGCCAGGATCTGGTCCAGGCTGCGCCCCTTGAGCTGCTCCATGACCAGGTACAGGTTGCTGTCGGCAGTGAATCCGAAGTCGATGACCGAGATGATGTGCGGGCAGGCGCGCCGGGACACCTTCCGGATCTCGCGAATGAACCGTGAAAACAAGCGCTTGGAACGACCGGCAGACCCGTCCAGAACCTGGATCGCGACGGGCTGATCGAGGCCGAGATTGCGGGCGCGGTAGACCGTACCGGTCTCGCCGTGGGTGATGAGGCCCTCCACGCCGTACTTGCCTTCGAGGACCTCGCCGCTGAGGTCCTGCTCTTCCCAGCTGTCCTCCTCGCTCGACAGGGACGCCTGGGATGCGAGCTCCATGCTCCCCGGCTCGCTGACCTCGGGGATGCAGTTGACCAGGTCCTCCACCTGGCTGCCCAGCAGCTCCAGGTCCAGGGGCTTGGAGATGTAGCCGGTTAGGCCCTGGTCCAGCGCCTGGCGCAGGGTATCCAGATCCAGCGGAGCGGTGAGGAAGATCACCCCGATGTCCTTGAAATCCCCCACGTTGCGGACCCACGAGAGCAGATCCATGCCCGTGATCTCGCCGGTGAGCATCTCGGTGAGGACCAACTGGGGCTGAGGGACTCCGGGTACGGGAGTCTGGCCGAGTCGTCGCAGGGCTTCGCGGCCGGTGGAGAATTCCTCCACCAGATGACCCCTTTGTGTCAGCACACCGGCTACCTGGCTGCGGCACTCCGTGTCCTGATCAACGACGAGCAATTTCACGAAAAAGGCTCCTCGGACTCGACCCTCCCCTCGCGCCAGAGAGCTTTTTTGAGCATAGACAACTTGCCCGATTGCCGCCACAGCGGAGTACGTAAACCGCGGCGCATCCCCCGATTCGTTCAATAAAAAAAAACCAGGCAGGTTGACGCCTCGTTTTGGCGCTGGATTTTGTACAATGGAACGAGGTGGGGAAATCTGGAGGGAACCTGGGTGCAAGGAAAAAAGTTCAAGGTTCTCATCGTCGACGACTCTGAGATCAACATCGAGGTGTTGAGATTTCACCTCGAAGAGCGCGATTTCGAGGTGATCCAGGCGACCAACGGGCTGGAAGCCTTCGACAAGGCTCACTTCTCCGAGCCGGACATCATCCTGCTGGACATCATGATGCCCGGCGTCGACGGATTCGAGGTCTGTAAGGCCCTCAAGGGCGACGAGATGATCCAGGGTGTACCGATCATCTTCGTCTCTGCCAAATCCCAGCCGGAGAGCCTGATCAAGGGGCTGTCGATGGGAGCGGTCGACTACGTGACACGCCCCTTCGTACCGGAAGATCTGCACCAGCGTCTGCTCATGCACCTGGCGGAAGCCAGCAGCCGGATCACCGTGACCGGGGAGACGCTCGCGATGGGCCTCTCCTTTGCCGGTGGCGCCCGCAAGCGCATGCTGGCGATGGGGCAGGGAGAAGCGAGCGGGATCTCGTTCTTGAGCAAAGTTCATCAGGTCGAGAAGGTGGGCGGTGACGTTCCTGGATTTGCACCGGTGGGCAAGGACCACGTCGTGATGACGATGCTCTCCATCGAGGGGGACGGCATCAAGCCGACGCTGATCACGTCTACGCTGCACAGCCTGCTGTCACCGGAACCGGACCGCGGCCTGCTGTGCAGCTATGTCGGGGCCGATCTGACGCTCCGCGCACCGGAGGAGGTCATCGGCATCCTGGAAGAAGCGTTCCCCGCGGACCGGGTAGGCCATGCCTCCCGGCTCGCCATCGTGACGGTGAACCACCGTACCGGAGAGTATCGCTTCGCCTCCCGCGGTATCCCGCTGATACGCCACCTGCAGGCGGACAACCCGGAGTCGACGCTGCTGACGACGGGCGAGGCGAGCGCCATGCTGCTGGAAAACGGGGGGGGGCGTTCTGCAGCGCGGACAGGCGCTCGTGATGGGCGGCCCTTGCCTGGAGGCCGCAGCGGCCGATGGGGATGGGTTCGGCCAGACGAGGTTCGATCGAGCCATCGCCAGTGCTCGGGCCACGGACGAATCCCCACGGGGCGAACAGGCGATCCAAGCAGTGATGGATTCACTCGAATCTCATCTAAAGGGAGAGAAGGCCGAGGGGGATGCATCGGTGGCCGCTCTGTACCGCACCTCTTGACCGAGGGAACGAGCATGGATGTCTAGGAAGTACCGGGTTCTGGTCGTCGACGACTGGGAATTCAACATCGAGGTGCTGCGATTCCATCTGGATGAAAGCCGTTTCGAGGTGATCCCGTCCACGAACGCGCTCGAGGCCATCGAGGTGGCGCGTTCGACGATGCCGGACATCATCCTCCTCGACATCATGATGCCAGGCGTGGATGGATTCGAGCTGTGCAAGGCGCTCAAGGGGGACGACCTGCTGCGGGACATCCCGGTCGTCTTCGTGACCGTGAAATCCGATCCGGAGAGCCTGCTCAAGGGGCTTGAGATCGGCGCGGTGGATTTCATCACGCGGCCGTTTGTACCGGAGGACCTCAAGCAGCGACTGCTGCTGCATTTTGTCGAGAGCCTCGACGGTGAATCGATGCTGCGCATGGCCATGGAACGCACCGGCCTGGAGTTCGCCCGCGGTGCCCGTCGGCGCATGTCGGAGAATCGGATCACCACCGCCGGTACACTGACCTACACGCCGTCGACGGTACCCAGCGAACATGTGGGTGGTGACCTCTCCTGGTTCACTCCCGTGGGCCCGTACCACGCCGGCATGTGCTTCGTCTCCGTGGGGGGGATCGGCATCGGTTCGACTCTACTGACGGCCTCCATCCACGCCCTGATGTCGCCCGAGCCGGATCAGGGACTGCTGTGCCGGCTTCGTCATGGATCGCTGGTGTTTCGTGATCCGATCAAGCTGCTCGATGTCGTGGAACAGGCGTTCCCCGAAGAGCGAACCGAGCGCAACATCGCCATCGCCTATCTGCTCGTCGATCTGAGGACGGGCGAGTACCGCCACGCCTCGAGGGGCGTGGGGATCATCGGATTTGATTCGGATTCCGCCGCCCACCGCCTCGCTGGCCTCGGGGACGAACTGGAGGAGGGGAGTGGCCGGCTGATCAAGGAGCACGGTGTGGTGATGGTGGGGCCTGGTCTGATGGAATCGGCGCCCGAGGGCGGGCCACCGTTTGGGCTGGGCGCGGTGGAGGATGTGGTTTCCAGGGCTAGCCTGGCTGCGGGTGATCACCCCGAGAAGGGGATCGTCGATGCCATCATCGAAGAGGTGAATTCCCAGCTGGCCGGCGTTCCCCCCGCAGCTGATCTTGCCGCGTCCGCCATCTTTCGCGCTTCTCCGCGGGTGACGACGACCCGCTGACCGAGGCCCAGTTCTATCCCGGACGGACCAGCCCGCGCAGGCGTTCGAATTCATCGAGCAACGCACCGAGTAGGCCGGGCACCTCTGCACCCGACTGAGACCGGGCACACTCCTCCAGCGCCAGCGCCGCCATGCTGATCGGTGTCGCGCCCACCGAGGCGGACCCGCCCTTGACCGAATGGGCCAGCCGTTCGATCGTCGGCATATCCGATTGTTGCTGTGCGGTCTGCAGCTCGGCGAGCTTGGCCGGAAGGGTGTCCACGAGGAGATCGAGGATCTCGTCGTACACCTCCTCGTTGCCGTTCATGCGGGCCAGGGCTTTTTCACGGTCGGCGAGCGGTGCACTCATCGTAGCCTTTCCAGTTCCCGGTTGCAGGCCATCTCCACGGATTGTCGGTACGCCGCCGCATCGTCCATCCCGGCGAAGTAGGCCTTGAACTCGATCGGGGCCACCCGGCGCCCGGTGACGCGATCCAAGGTCGACTGGAACTCGCGTCTGGAGTCGGCGATCTTGCCGGTCTGGCGAAGGAGGGACGCCAGCTGGAAGGACGCTAGCCAGTTGCGGCCGTCCAGGAACAGCGTCCTGCGGAACGCGCGCATGGCCCGGTCGATGTCGCCGATTTGCCGGTAGGCCATCCCGGCCGCGAAGTGGATCTCCGGGTCGAACCAGTCGACCTCCTCGGCCTCCGCGTACCGCTCGAGAGCCTCGGCATACCGTTGCTCGGCCAGCAGCACATTACCCATGGTCACCAGCGCGGTGACATCTTGCGGGTATTCGTTGACGTATCGCTGCAACAGGAGCTCGCTGTCCTTGTCGCTACGGGATACGGCCTTGAGGATGCGGTCCAGGGCCCGGTTCGTACACTCCGCACCCAGGGTCGTGCTGCCCGGCCTCCCATCGTAATCAGTCGGGTCGAGGGAGGCCCCGTCCAGCGACGTGGTGGTGTCCAGGGAGGCCGAGTCGAGCGAGGTTTCGTCCCAGCTACTGGTGACCATATCGGCCCGGCGGCTGGGGGCGATGCGAAAACAGAATGCCTGCCCGACGGTCGTCAACGAGAAGGGGTCATCGCGGACGGATTCGCTCACACCCAGGAACAGGTGCCCGCCAGGGTCGATCACCTGGGCGAACCGGAGATGGATCCGGCGCTGATCCCGCGGGGAGAAGTACAGCAGCACGTTGCGGCACAGGATCAGATCCCACGATGACGCCGCAACGGGCCGCGGGTAGGGCGTGATCATCAGGTTCTGCCGCCGGAAGGTAACCTGCTGGCGGATGTGGGGCAGCACGGAGTAGACGTCGCCGGTCTGGTGGAAGTGACGCTCCAGCTCTTCGGCCGGCACGTTGCGCACACTCCAGGCGTTGTACTGGCCCTGGGTGGCGATCTCCAGCGACTCGGTGTTGAGATCGGTAGCCAGCACCTCGACGGCGAGGTTTGCCTCGGCGGCGAGCATCGCCAGCGTATAGGCCTCGTCGCCTGTGGAGCACCCGCAGCACCAGATGGCCATCGGGCGCTTGTCGCGGTGAGGGAATGCGGCCATCAGCTGCCGGACGCCGGCCAGCTGCAGCGGCTCCCGGAAGAAGTGGGTCAGTCCGTTGGTCACCAGGTTGAGCAGGCGTTGCCGCTCCAGCGGATCATCGTCCTTTTCCAGCGCGTCCAGGTAACTCGATACGCTGTCCTTGTCGGTGACATGGCAGCGGGTGATGAGGAACCGCTCCACCGACGGCCGGACACCCTTGGGCAGCTGCAGGCCTGCGCGATCGGCGATGAGCAGGCTCAGTCTCCGGTACCAGTCGGCCACGGCTCAGGCCCCTCCGATGAAACGCCCCACGGCGTCCCGAAGGATCTTCTCATGGAACTCGGCCTTGACGATATAGGCGTCGGCGCCCATCTCCAGAGCCTTGGCCCGGTCGGCTTCCTTGTTCAAGGTGGACAGCACGATTACAGGGATGCTCCTCGTGTCCGGGCGCTCGCGAATCGAACGGATCAACTCGAAGCCGTTCATGCGGGGCATTTCGATGTCCGTGAGGATCAGCTCGGGGTGTTCGTGGTCCAGCTTGTCCAGGGCGTCCTGGCCATCGAAGGCCTCGATCACGTGGAACCCATACGAGCGCAACACATCGGCGATGAGGGCCCGCGCGATGTCCGAATCCTCGGCCACCATCACGTTGTGCGTGTGGGATTCGGTGGGGGTGGCGGGCATGGAGTCCGCGACCACGGCCGGCTGGTCGCCGAAGATCGCCGAGACGTTCAGCTGCAGGACCAACTCGTACCCGGCGAGGATCGCCACACCGGAGAACAAACCGACCCCGCCGAGGAACGAGTCGAACGGCTTGCGGACCACACGGGTCTCGGCGTGATAGGCATCGACGAGCAAGCCCGCGTGGTGCCCGAGGTGCTGCAGAACGACCACCAGCAGGGACTGGGGCGAGTTGGCGGATTGCGCCGATTCTCCGGTCGTGGCGGCCAGATCCACCAGAGGGACCGATTGGTCCTCCACCCGTATGCAGCGCCCCGTGCCGATACTCTCCACGTCGGCGCTGGGGACCTCCATGACCCGGGTAACCGAGCGGGAGGGAATGGCCAGGCGGACACCGCCGCGCTCGACGACCAGGGCCCGAGTGATGGCGCGGGTGATGGGAACCCGCAGCCGGATCGAGGTCCCCGACCCGGGTTTGCTGCGGATGCCGACGTCACCGCCGACCCGCGCCAGGGTCGATCGCACGATATCCAGCCCCATCCCGCGTCCGGAAACCTCGGTCGCGGAGGAGCGAGTGGAGAATCCGGGCTTGAACAGCAATCCAAGGCAGGTCGCCCGATCCATCTCACGGGCCGTCTCCCGGGTGAGGAGCCCTTTCTCCAGGGCCTTGCGCCGGATGGAGCGGGTGGAGACGCCACGCCCGTCATCCGAGACCTGGATCTCGATATCGCCGCCGATGAGCACCGCCTCGATGGTGATGGTCCCGTTGGGGGGCTTGCCGGCCCGGACGCGCTTGTCCGGCGGCTCGATGCCGTGGTCGACGGCGTTGCGGATGACGTGCTGCAGCGGTTCGTCGATTTCGTCGAGGATTTCCCGGTCCAGCTGCAGGTTGCCCACCTCCAACTCCAGGGTCACCTGCCGGCCCAGCTGGCGGGCCAAATTACGCACACCCTGGGGGTAGTGACCGAGGGCGGAACGCAACGGCTGCATCCTCAGCTCGATCAGACGCTCCTCGATGCTGGAGACCGCCTCTGCCGTCCGCTCCACGGCGTCGCGCAGCTCCCCGAGTGTCTGGGTGCTCTCCGGTGACGCCCCGGGGTGAGACGAGCGCGACGTGGCTGCTGCGCCGGCGAGCATCTCCTCCAGCTGGCCCACGGACACGCGCCACCCCTGGAGCTGCAGCCCGATGTCACTGAGCACCCCGCCGATGTGGTCGAGCCCCTCCCGTTCGACGCGGATCCACGCCTCGTCCGACGGAGTGGCGGCTGGCCTGGGCGCCGCGGTGCCGGCGGGCATCTCCAGGGACATCGTGCCTTCGGCGGCCACCTCGAGGGACATCGTGGACAGGCCGGTGGTCTCGAAGCTGTTGAATGAATCGGAGAGTTCGGGCTGCAGTTCGACGGACGTCTTGGTGATCTCTCCTTGTAGTTTTTCTTCGGCGACGGGCTCCAGATCGACCTCGGGGGGCGACGCGGCTGTGGGTGCCCCGTCCGGCTCCGCGTCCTCTTCGATCGGCTCGCCGTGGGCGGCGGCCCGCAGCTTGCGCCCGAAGGACTCGACCTCATCCGCCGTGCCCTCGGCCTCTTCGGTGGAGCGGGCCTGGACGGCGATACGGTCCAGGCACTCGAACACCAGATCGTGGAGTTCGGCGGAGAGCTTGAATTCCTGGTCCTGGGCGGCGGTGAGGAAATCCTCCAGAGCGTGGGCCAGCGTACGCACGTGGGGGAATCCCATCATGCCGGCCTCACCCTTGAGGGTGTGGGCTTCCCGCATCAGGTCGCGCACCAGCGTTTCCTGATCCGGGTTCTGCTCGAGGGCGACGATTCCCTGCCCCAGCCGTTCCAGCCGATCCGTGGCCTTGGCACGGAAGAGCTTCAGCAGGCCGCCGCGCCCGCCGCCACCGTCAGCCATCCGCACCTCCGCTCTCTTGCTCGTCCGCCCGGGTGAAGTGCTGCACGGTGTCGCGCATGGAGTGGGACAATGTCGATAGCTGCTCCGCGGCAGACGTGAGCTGCTTGACCCCCGATAGCCCGTGCTGGAGCAGCGTGGTGATCTCCTCGATGCTGCGCATCACCTGTTCGGTGCCGCTGCGCTGCTGCTGGGTGATCAGGGTGATGCGCTGAGCAGCGTCGGTGGTGTCCATGGAGAGCTTCATGCCCTGTTCCATGGCGAGCACGGAGGATTGGCTGGCGCGGCCGATATTCTCCACGAGGACCTTGATGTCGCCCACCGATCCGATGGTGCTCTCCGCCAGACGACGCATCTCACCCGCGACGAGGGAGAATCCCTGCCCCACCTCGCCCGCCTTGGTGCCCTCGAGGGCGGCGTTGAGCGCCAGCAGGTCGGCCCGGTTGGCGATGTCCTTGATGGTGCCCAGGACATCTCCAATCTGATTGCCCAGGGAGACCAGCTCCTGGATGTGGGCCGAGATGACCTCATTGGTGGACTGGGTCTCCTGGGCGGAAGCGAGCACCCCCTGGGAACTCTGGGCGATCTTTTCCGACGAGGAGAGCAACGACTCCATGGTGCGGCCGATCTCCTCGGTGGCCGATGCCTGCTCCGTGGCCATCACCTCTTGCTCGCGGGCCGTCCCGAACATCTGTCCGGCCACTGACGCCAGCTCGGAGGTGTTCTCCGAGAGGCTCGTGTGCAGCTGCTGGTACTTGCGCACCAGCTCGTGGAACGCCTTGACCGTTTCCTCGATCTCCTCGATGGGATTGCCCTGCAGCTGGGTTGCCAGCAGCTGCCCGTGGGAGGCGGCCTGGGCGTGCTCCTTGAGCTGGGCCACAGGTAGGGTGACCCGGCTATTGAACCGCATGACGTTGAACACGGCGATGGCCGCCGCAATGAGCAGCGAGAGGATACAAACCAGGATGAACAGGCGCTTGGTGGCCTTCGTGCTCTTGGCCGTCTCGACATAGATGGCATGGCCCAGCGGCTGTTCGCCGTCCCACAACGGGGCCACCGCGATGCGGTCATCGCCGTTGTCGAGCAGGACGGTCTCCCGGTAGCCGGGCCCGACCATCTCGATGGCGATCTCCAGATCCCCTTCGCCCTGCTGGACGACGGTCCGGCCGGCTGAATCCAGGACCCCCAGGTAGCGGAAGTCCGGCGAGTGGGTGGAGAGTTCGAAGGCGGCCATCCGGAGTTCCCGGTCCTGGCTGGCGGCACGGGGGGTCGATGCCTCCCCGGCGAGGATTTCCGCCATCGCCCTCACACGCATGTCGAGGGATTCATCCAGGCGTGGGAACACCACCATCGCGAGTATCACGAAGGTGAGGCACGCGCCGAAGAGCATGACAACCAGCTTGGTCGTCAAGTTGATCAGCATCTGTTTCTCGACTCTCATCGGTCCTCCTCATCGTGGGCCGAAGGGCCCTCGCCTGAACCATGCGGATCGTCCATACCGTGAGCCCTGACCCAGCGCTGCAGATCCACGAGCAGCACCAGCCCGCCATCCATCGAAACCAGCCCATCCAGGTAGTCGCAGCTCGCCGTCTCGCCCACCAGCTTGGGGAGCGGCTGGAGCTGCTGGCTCTCCAGGTCCCGGATCTCCACGTTGCCGTTCACGGCGATGACGGCGTGCCGGTCCTCGGCGCTCACCTCCAGCAAGGTGACGTCGTCCCCGGTGGGGTCATCCCAGGTGCCGGCACCAAGCAGGATCTGCGAGAACGGCGTGGGCGTGGCTTCCAGCGGCGGCCCCGTGCCCGGGAAATGGATCTGCTGGATGGTGGATGCATCGATGCCGAAGACGGATTCGTGCGCGTGGAACAGCAGCAAACTCGTCGTGTCGACGTCCGCCGGTAGGAGGGATGTGTTGCTGTTCACCGGGTTCTCGCCGCGGTAAGGAGCTTGTCGATGTCGAGCAGGCAAGCGGTGCGTCCGTCGCGGTCCCACTCCCCACGCAGGAACTTGGCCAGCGTGCCTCGCGCGGACTGGACGTCCACGATGGCCTCCGCTGCCACGGCATCGATGCCCATCACCGAGTCCACGGTGAACCCTGCTCGCATGCCGGTATGGAAGATGATGATGGAGCGCCCCGCACCCAGGGAGTGGCGGTCATTCGGCCGGGGTTGGCTCGCCGAGTCGAGGCCCAGGATGGTGCCCAGCTTGAATAGCGTCACGATACGGCCGCGGACGTGAGCGACGCCGACGATATGGGGTGGCGTGCTGGGGATCGTCGTGATGGCCACGTCGTCGAGGATCTCCTCGACAGGCTCTACCGGAAGGGAGAGCACGACGCCGCCCATCTCGAAAGACAGGAGCGATGCTACCGGATTCGTGTGGCTATCTTGTTCCAACCGCTCCCACCCGATCTGTCCCCCGAACGGTCATTTTAACATGGTTCGGGCCTCGCCGAAGGCCTCGCCGAAGGCTTCGCCGAAGGGCCCGCGGACACGGCGTTGCGATGGGGGATGGGGGGGACGGAGCGGTGGCGGATCAATCGTCCAGGCAGTCCGTCCGTTTGCACAGCAGTTTGGCCATGCCGCCGATGTGGCAGATGGTGTCCACGCAGCCGGTCGCGATGGCGGCGCCGGGCATACCGAACACGATGGATGACTCGTGGTCCTGGGCGATGGTCGTGCCCCCGGCGTTCTTGATCGCGCGGATACCAGCGGCACCATCCTCCCCGAGGCCCGTGAGCACGACCCCCAGGGAGTTGTCCCGATAGATGCGGGCCATGGAGTTGAGCAGGCGGTTCCCGGACGGGCAGTAGATCTCGTCCTCGTTGGGTGGTTCCAGGGTCACGACACCCCTGGCCGCAAAGGTGAGGTGGGCGCTGTCCGGGGCGAGCAGCACCCGGCCGGCCATCAGCTGCTCACCGTCGCGAGCCACCCGTACGTCCAGATTGCACAGGCGATCGAGCCAGCCAGCCATCCCCTCAATGAAGCCTGGGGGGATGTGCTGAACCACCGCGATTCCGAGGGGGAAAGATGCCGGTAGATTGCCCAGGATCCGGCCGAGGGGGGGCGGGCCCCCCCGGGGTGCGGGCCAACCCACAAAAACCGGCGACCCCGGTTTTGGGGGGGGCACACCCCCGC
>CAZDDH010000185.1:12017-17751 GCA_964504165.1 uncultured Rickettsiales bacterium
ACGGTGGGGTGTTTGTGTTAAACCACGGCTTTGCCTTGGGTTAATTTGGCGGTTATTGGCCCCTGTAGCGGGCGGGGGGCGGCGGGGCCGCCCGTGGATGCGGCGATCCCGACTACATCGGGCTCCGCGGTTTTGCGGGGGACCACAGCCGGGATCTCGAGGGACATGAGGGCGTTGCGTCCCTCCTCCGATTGAGACAGCGCCCGGAACGCTCCGCTGACGTGGCGCACGACCGGCACGGATGCCAGGAACTTGACCATCCCGATCAGGCGCCGCTCCTGATCGGCACTGGTGCCACCGCCGTCGGGTTTGACCACCAGATCCAAGGCGCCGCGGCTGAGGGCCTGGAAGGTCAGGTGGTCGGCTCTGGCCCCCCGGGCGGCGGTGACCACCAGGATCGGAGTCGGCTGGTCCGCCATCAGCTGTTCGATGGCTTCGAGGCCATCGAGGATGGGCATGAATACGTCCATGGTGATCAGGTCCGGCAACAACCGGGCCGCCATGTCTTGCGCTTCGAGGCCATCCCGTGCCTCGCCGACCACCTCGAGCGCCGGATCCGATTCCAGCACCTGGCGCAGATAGATCCGCGCTACGGGAGAATCATCGACCACGAGAATGCGGATTGGCTCCATCAGCCCCTCCTCCCGCCGTCCGTGCCAGCCGTCATCCGGCCAGCACCCAGGCGTTCACCCAACGGCCCAGCGATTCCTCGCTGGGCAGGGTGTCGTACAGGTTGGCGATTTCGTAGGCCATGACCGTGGCGGAGGGGTACCGATCCTCCCGCTTGCGCTGGAGTGCCCGTTCCAGGATGGGCACGATCTCCGGCATACGTTCGCGAACTCCAGCCAGCCCCTTGTCCAGATCGGCCTCCATGACGTTGTCGACCATCTCGGGCAGGTTGGCGCCGTGGAACGCCGGGTAGCCGGTGATCATCTCCACGATGATCGACCCCACCGAGAACAGGTCCGAACGGCGATCGATCGCGTCCCCCATGATCTGTTCGGGGCTCATATAAACGGGCGTGCTCTTGGTGATGTCGCTGTGGGTGGTGGTGAACAGATTGATGGAGGCCTTGGCGATGCCCCAGTCGATGATCTTGACCACCCCGTCGTGCATGATGGTGACGTTCTCGGGTTTGAGGTCGCGATGGACCAGGCCCAGCGGCTTCCAGTCGTCGTCCACCGCGTCATGGGCGAAGGCCAGCCCGTCGCACAACTGCTTGGCGATGAGCGCCACCGAGCGCGGGGCCATGTACCCCTGCTCGGGAATGCGTGCGGTGACCTCGTGCAGGCTGTGCCCTTCGACGAGCTCCATGGCGATGTAGTACCGGCCGTCCACGGAGTCGAACTCGTAGACCTCCACCAGATTCCGGTGCCGCAGGAAGCCCCCCACCCGTGCCTCGTTGATCAGCGCCCGGATGATGCGTTCGTCCCGGGCCACCGAAGGATGGACGACCTTGATGGCCACGACCTTGCGGAACCCCATCGGGCCGGACCGCACGGCCCGGTACACGACCGCCATGGCGCCCTCGCCAATGACGTTTTTGAGCATGTAACGCCCGAAGGTCTTGGTCCGGGGTGGCAAGGGTCCGAATCTCCGGCGCACTGCGAACAGGTTGAGCGTCGGTGCCGACGATTCTCCATTGTACATCGTTTGGCGCTTATCCGATCTTGACCGGGGCAAACGACGGTCCGTAGTATCTCCCGTCGGTTTTTTCAGCATTTGACAGGAGACGTCCACCATGGACATCCACGACAAGATCGCCACGCTGCGTGAGATCAAGGAGCGTTCCCTCGCCAGCGGCGGCCCCGAACGCATCGCCAAGCAACGTTCGCTGGGCAAGCACACTGCGCGCGAACGCATCGACAAGCTGCTCGATCCGGGGACCTTCCGGGAACTGGACGCCCTGGCGATCCACCGGTGCCACGACTTCGGCATGGAGAATAAACAGATCCCCGGGGATGGGGTGGTCACCGGATACGGGGACATCCACGGACGGACGGTCTACGTCTTTTCCCAGGATTTCACCTGTTACGGCGGCGCGCTGGGCGAGGTCTTCGCCGAGAAGATCTGCAAGGTCATGGACCTGGCGGTGCGCAACGGCGCCCCTGTGATCGGCATCAACGACAGCGGTGGCGCTCGGATCCAGGAGGGTGTGGTCAGCCTGGGCGGCTACGCGGAGATCTTCTTCCGCAATACCGTGGCCTCGGGCGTGGTACCGCAGCTGTCGGCGATCATGGGCCCCTGTGCGGGCGGTGCCGTGTACTCCCCGGCCATCACGGACTTCATCCTGATGGTCAAGGAGACCTCCCACATGTTCATCACCGGCCCCAAGGTCATCGAGACGGTCACCGGCGAGAAGGTGACCTTCGAGGAGTTGGGCGGCGCGATGAGCCACAACACCCGCTCCGGGGTGGCGTGCCTGGCGGCGGACGACGAGGACCATTGCATCGAGCAGCTGCGCACGCTGATGTCCTACATCCCCTCCAACAACATGGAGGATCCACCCTTCGTGGCCACGCCCGATCCCGTCGACCGCATGGACGAGGATCTCATCGACCTGGTGCCGGTGGATCCCAACAAGCCGTACGACATGCGCGATGTGGTGAGCCATATCGTCGACGACGGGGAATTCTTCGAGATCCACCCCCACTTCGGCCGCAATCTGATCGTCGGCTTTGCCCGATTGGGCGGGCAGTCCGTGGGCATCGTGGGCAACAATCCGGCTCACCTGGCCGGCTGCCTGGACATCGACGCCAGCTGGAAGGGCGGCCGCTTCGTGCGTTTCTGCGACGCCTTCAACATCCCGCTGGTGACCCTGGTGGATGTGCCCGGCTTCCTGCCCGGCACGGAGCAGGAGTACGGCGCCATCATCCTCAACGGTGCCAAGCTGCTGTACGCCTTTTGCGAGGCCACGGTGCCCAAGCTGACCGTCATCACCCGCAAGGGCTATGGCGGTGCGTACGACGTGATGAACTCCAAGCACATCCGGGCCGATTTCAACTACGCCTGGCCCCAGTCGGAGATCGCCGTGATGGGCGCCGGTGGCGCGGTCAACATCCTGTACCGCAAGGAGCTGGCCAAGATCGACGATCCGGAAGAGCGGGAGCGTGCCCGCGAGACGTTCGTCGAGGAGTACCGCGACAAGCTGGCCAGCCCGTATATCGCCGCTGGCCGTGGCTACGTGGACGATGTCATCGAACCCCAGCAGACGCGGCCGACGCTGATCAACGCGCTGCGGGCGTGCGCCAACAAGCGCGAGCCCCGGCCGGCCAAGAAGCACGGCAACATCCCACTGTAAGGAGCGGCCATGGGATCCATTGGAATCATGGATACGATCCTGCGGGATGCGCACCAGTCCCTGCTGGCCACCCGCATGCGTATCGAGGACATGGTGGAGGTGCTGCCTCTCATCGATCAGGTGGGTTACTGGTCGGTGGAGATGTGGGGCGGCGCCACCTTCGACTCCTGTATCCGTTATCTGGGTGAGAACCCGTGGGAGCGGCTGCGCATCATGCGCCGGGAGATGCCCAACACCAAGCTGCAGATGTTGCTGCGGGGGCAGAATGTGGTGGGCTACCGCCACTACGCCGACGACGTGGTGGAGGCCTTCGTGGAGCGGGCCGCGGGGGAGGGGATCGACGTCTTCCGCGTGTTCGACGCCCTCAACGACGTGGACAACCTGCGGGTGGCCATCGACGCGGTGAAGAAGGCGGGCAAGATCGCCGAAGGGGCGATGAGCTACACCGTCTCTCCGGTGCACACCATCGAGAGCTTCGTCGAGCTGGGCCGGACGTTGCAGCGCATGGGCTGTGACGTGCTGTGCATCAAGGACATGGCCGGGCTGTTGAGCCCACGGGACGCGTACAACCTGGTGAGCGGGCTCGTGGTGGAAGTGGGACTGCCGGTGCATCTGCACTGTCACGCCACGTCAGGCATGGCCGAGGCGTCGTACTTCGAGGCGGCGCGGGCCGGCGTGACGGTCATCGACGGGGCCATATCGGCCCTGTCTGGCGGCACGAGCCAGCCTTCGACGGAGACCCTCGTGGCGATGCTACGGGACACGCCGTACGAGACCGGGCTGGACCTGGAGCTGCTGGAGCAGATCGCCGTCCACTTCCGCGAGGTGCGCAAGCACTACGGCCGCTTCGAGTCGAGCTTCACGGGGGTGGACACCCGTGTGTTGTCCAACCAGATCCCCGGCGGCATGATCTCCAACCTGGCCAACCAGCTTCGGGATCAAGACGCCCTGGACCGCATGGACGAGGTGCTGGCCGAGGTGCCCAGGGTGCGGGCCGACCTGGGTTTCCCGCCGCTGGTGACGCCGTCGAGTCAGATCGTCGGTACGCAGGCGACGTTCAACGTGCTCACCGGTACCAGGTACGGCACGGTGACGCGGGAGACCAAGCAGTACTGCCTGGGGAGCTATGGCAAACCTCCGGCTCCGATGGATCCGGAGGTGGTGGCCGCGGCGGTGGGGGATGATGAACCCATCGTGGGGCGGGCCGCCGATGGCCTGGAGCCGGAAATGCCGGCGGCCGAGGAGGCGCTGGGAGAGCGGGCGGAGAGCGTCGAGGACGTCATCGCCCACGCCATCTTCCCCCAGCTGAGCGAGATGTATCTGAAGATTCGCGATCAAGGGGATGAAGATCCGGATCAACTCAAGGCTGCCATGGCGGCGGTGGCATTCGACATCCACGAGCGCAACCAGCGGGTCACCGACGATGGCCCGGCTGAAGGTGGCGTCAACCCGTGGAAGCTGGCTGGACGCTGGGAGATCACGCGATACCGCGGTTGAAACCGAGGCCCACGGAGCAATCATGGAATTCTGGCTGGAGATTGACGGCGAGACCCTGGACTTCGACGTCACGCGGGATGGCAGCGATATCCTGGTGACCCGTGATGGTGTATCCCATCGCTCGGCGGTCGAGGTGACCGGGGATGGGTACCGGGTCACGATCGAGGGCAAGACCTACGAGTTCACCAGTGAAGGGGACGAGCCTCGGGGGCGCAGCGGCGACCGGCTGGGGCTGCAGCGGGATGGGGTCGCGGCGGAGATCGTCTATGCGGCGCGCAAGGGGGGGCGGTCCAACGCGGGCAGCGAACAGCTGGCCACGGATGGCGCGGTCTATCCGTTGATGCCGGGGACGATCATGGAGATCTGTTGCCAGGTCGGGGACACGGTGGCGGAGGGGGATGTGCTGCTGATTCTCGAGGCGATGAAGATGCAGAACGAGGTGGCGGCTCCGGTGGCGGGGGTCGTCGAAGAGGTGGCGGTCAAGGCCGGCGCCAACGTGGATCGCAAGACCATGATGGTCAAGATCGAGCCCCTGACTCCCGGCGACTCCTGATTCACAGTTCCCCTCCCTTCCCAACCCTTGCCCTTGCCCTTGCCCTTGCCGAGTCGTAGCTCCAGCTGAGCATCCCGGCGCCAGCCCCCACGATTGCTGGAAGTACCCACAATCCTGCTGTGTCCCACCGCCTCCAGCCTACGCTCCGTGGTGTCGGTCCCGTGGCCGGTCGTCCGGGCGCGTCCGGCGCCCTCCCTCCCTAATCCTACGCCCTCCTCCTGTCCTTCCAGGACCCGGAGGGCTCCAGGTTGCCCCGGGATCCGACCCCACTCCGCTATGGACGGCTGGAGGCTACAACGTGGTGTTCCTGCGATGCCTCCCGCTCCACTCCTCGGCGTTTATCCCGCGGGGGGGGGGGGGCGGGGGGGGCGCGCGGGGCCGCC
>CAZDDH010000186.1:0-17682 GCA_964504165.1 uncultured Rickettsiales bacterium
GGATGGCTCACCCCTACATCTTGTGGCAGGAGGCGCTAACCGTCTACCCCCCTTATTTGTAATGGCCACTAATGTCCATCTTCTGGCCAGTCCGGACCTGACGTAATGGGGCTGGAATGTCCTACAGTTCAAACAACACCGGGGAGCGAGCTGGGTCGGATCGAACGATATTGATTTGTCCCCCGTAGCTTTCCACAAGCCCAATTAATCCCAGGGCTTGGATTCGAATTTCGCCCTGATCGGATCCACGCTCGTTGGCCCGGTGTTGTGCTCGATTGCCTAGGACTCACGGTTTATATTGTGGGCGGTGATTTTTACCCGCACACCCACCCCTACAGCACCGTTTGCATGTAGATCGTGAGTCCAGGCTAATCGGACCTGGGCGAGCAGCGATGTCCGGCCTGCCCATCCGAGGGTGTCTCATCCCACATGCCCCGCATCACGTCACAGTACTCAGCGTAGAACTCGCCCAGGTCCAGCGTCAGGGAGTCGCCGATCTCGGAGGCGGCGTACAGCCGGCCGTCGGCCAGCGACAGCTCGGTCACGGGGCCGTACAGCTCGGTCCAGTAGTGGCGGATACCGTTGTCCACGCTCCACAGGCCCACCGTCCCGCTGTCGTAGCCCACCACCACGGTGCCCTCGGGGCCGGGGATCATCAGCGACACGGCGTTGGGGAAGGTCTCCTCGGCCAGGGTCCACGGCGGGATGGGTTGGCCGTCCAGCCCCACGGCCTCCACGTTGCCGTCGGTGTACCCGAGCAGCACCCGTTCGCCACTACGAGAGACCGCCGTGACTCCAGGAGCCACCGGGAACCTCGAGACGATCTCGCCGGTAGCGTTGCGCCGGAACAGCTCCTCGCCAGTGGCGACCCACAGCTCTCCATTGACGTTGCCGATGGCCCGGCCGTTGCGGTGCAGGACCTGGGTCTCGCCCGATAGCAGGTGGCGCGCGACCTCACCGCTTCCGGACAGGGTCAGGCAGCCGTCGTGCAGGGCCAGCAGCCGGGTCAAATCCTGGGCGGGATAGTGCTGCTGGAGCTCGTCCGAGTGCCAGATCTCCAGTTCATCCGAGGACGAGGCCAGGCACAGGGTCCCGTCGGGGGAGTGCCGGTCCGCCAGCCGTCCGCGCTCCGTGACGCTAGCCGGCATGGGTTCCGCCATCGGCACGTTCCAGATCGGTTCGCCGCCGGGGATGCGCCACAGGCGTACGGTGCCGTCCTCACCGTCGGTCACGAGCAGGGAGGAGTCGGCGCTGATGTCCAGCTCACCCAGCGGGAAGCGGTGCCCCTTCAACGTCTTCACCGATCCGGACGCCAGGTGCCACAGCAGCACGCTGCCATCGGAGAATGCGGCGGCCAGGGCACGCCCGTCGGCGGAAAAACGGACCGATCGGGCCGGGCTGTCGAAGGGGCCCAACTCCCGGGCCGTGGAGTCGTCCAGGTTCCACAGCAACACCGAGCGGTCCGCCCCCGCCGACGCAAGCAGGGGTTCCACGGGATGGAAATCCACGTCGTGCACGTCGGCGCCGTGGCCTTCGAGCAGCTTGACGGCCTCTCCGCTGGCCGTGTCCCACAGGCGGATGGTGGTGTCCGCCGATGCCGACGCGACCCAGCGCCCGTCGGCGCTGAAGGCGGTGGCGTAGACGTAGGTGATGTGGCCCTCCAGCCGGTGGCGCAGCCGGCCCGACGGGATCTCCCACAGCCTCAGCGTGGTGTCGTGGCTCGCCGATGCCAGCAGCCGGCCATCCCGACTGAAGCGCAGATCCTGGACCTTGCTGTTCTCCTCGCGTAGCCGGCCCCGTTCCTCCCCGGTGGCCGGGTCCCACAGGAAGATGGTCGTGTGCCCGTCCTCGTCCGCGCCGGAAGCAGCCAGCAGGCTTCCGTCCGGCCGCACCGCCATGGAACCGGCGATGCGGGTCCCCATCTCCAGGGCCCGGCTGGGTTGGCGGGTGGCCCAGTCCCACAGCAACACGGTGTTCCCGTCTTCGCCCCCATGCATCGTCGCGAGGGTCTGGCCGTCCGCGAGGAAGCGGGCGGAAAAGGCGTCCCCCAGCTGATCGTGCAGGCTGGCTTCGTCCCCGGCCGCGTCGGGATCCACGTCCCACAGCCGGACGTTGGAATCCTCCGCCCCGGTAACGAGCCGTGTGCCGTCCGAGGAGAACGCCACCCCCCGCAGGTTGTGGTCGTGGCCTCGGAGGCGTTGGAGCAGCCGTCCGCTCTCCAGGTCGATGAGGCGGACGTCGTGGTCGTTACTCCCCGTGGCGATGGAGCGCCCGTCGGGATGCAGGGCGGTGACCCAGACGCCGCCGTCGTGCCCCGTGGGTATCTGACGCTCGGTGCCACCGTCCAGGTCCCATATACGCAAGATGTCGTCTTGCCAGTGCGCGCTGATCACGGAGCGGCCATCGGGTGTGAACCGGACGTCGCTGGAATACAGCTCCATGGGGTAGCGCCGGAGGTCGCCGCCCTCCAGGTCCACCACGACGAAGCTGATGGGGGGGCCACCGTTGAACACCAGGCGCGTGCCGTCCGGCGAGAACCGAACGACGCTGACCCAGTCGGATTCCGGATCGATGCGGCGCTCCAGCGAGGCAGTCTCCACGTTCCAAAGGGCGATGCCGTCCTTGGTCGCTGCCGATGCCAGCCGGCGGCCGTCCGGGCTGAACGAGAGGCCGCTGATGCGCATGGAGTGCTCGGTCAGCTCGTGCACGGTGCCGCCCTCCAGATCCCACAGGCGGATCTGCCCGGAGTAGTCCCCCGAGGCCAGCAGGCGCCCGTCCGGCGAGTAGGCCACCACCCACGGCAGGTTGGAGTGGCCGCGCAGGATGCGGCGGGCCCCGGTGACCGTCTCGAAGAGGTGGATCGACCGGTCCCCACAGGCGGCCGCCACCTCTCCACCGGCCGGGCAATAGGCCACCCCGTAGACCGCGTCCCCCAGCCGGCTGGACCAACGGTAGGGAGTGCGCTGGATGCGCCACCACAGCGCCCGGGCCAGCGGTGAATCCACCGTCTCGAAAGAGGCCAGCAGCCGGCTGCGCGCCGCGACCACGTCCTCCCGTTCCAGGGCCAGGTAGGCCGCGTCACGCTGGGCCTCCGCCTGGCGTTGCTGGGCCCAGCCCCGCTGCCGTCGGGCGTCCACCGCCAGCCCGGCCATCACCCCCGCCACCAGCGTGATCACCACGAATGCTGCCGCCAGGGCCATGCGACGGTTACGGGCCCGGCGTCCGGCACGGGCCTCCCCGGCCCGCAGGAACTGGGCCACCTGCCCGGGGACGGCGGATATACGCCGGGCGCGCCGGACGCCCTCCTGCAGCGCCTCCCCGCTCCACAGCTCCTCCGGCCGGCGTCCCCGGCGCTCCCACAACGTCGCGGCCTGGCCCACCTCGGCGAGGAACGTGATGTCCTCCCGCCCTTCGTCCAGCCAGCGGGCCAACCGCTCCCACGTGCGGATCAACGACTCGTGGACCAGCTCGTACTCGGCCTCGTCGGCGTCCGGCCGGGGCCGCCGGCGGGCGGGCTTGGACGCCTTGCGTACCAGCACCAGGCGCCCCTGCACCAGGCGGTCGAGGACCTCCTCGGCGCCGTCGTCCAGGCCGTCGAGGAGCTCGGCCCGTTCCACGACCCGGCGGGCAGTGGGCGTCTCCCCAGAGGTACCGGATCCGGCGATGACCAGGCGGACGAGCAGCTCCCGCGCCAGCTGTTCCTCCCCGGCGGACAGGCCCTCCAGCACGCCGTCGGCGTGGCGGGCCAGCGAGCCGGCCACCCCGCCGATGGCCTCGTACTCGGCGGCGTGTAACAGGCGGGCCTTGCGATCCCGCCGCTCCCACAGCATCTGGCCGGCCACCTGCAACAGCGGCAGGGCCGCCTGCTCCCCCTGGACGGCTGCAGCGATGCGCGCCGGCAGCGCCTCGTCGTCGTAGTCGAAGCCCAGCGACTGGACCGGGCGGGTCAGGATCTCCACCAGCGCCTGCGGGCCCGGGCTGCGCAGCACGGTGACCCGGCTCAGCGCCTCCCGGGCCGCCTCGCCGTCCGCCAGCCGTCCCAGGAAATCATCCCTGAGCGTGAACACCACCCGCACGGGGCCCCGAACATCGTCCGCCGCACAGCACAGCGCCTCCATGAACGCCCGCCGCACGGACGCTTCTTGCACCTGTGTGTACAGCTCCTCCAGCTGGTCGACGAACAGCAGGACGCGGGCGCCCCCCTCCGCCTCCTCGCTCATCTGCAGCAGCTGCAGAGCCAGGCGCGTGGGCGTCTGCAACAGCTCTTGGGCCAGCTCCCCCTCGGCCCGTTCCAGATCCTGCAGGCTCTCGCCGGACTGGGTCCCCGACAGCAGCGACGGCACACGGGATGTCCGGCTGCTGAGCACCGAGCCCCGGGACCCCTCTCCGTACATCAGGCGGGCGGCCAGCGCCCGGAAGGGGTACCGCCCCGGCCGCAGCGTCAGCACGGTCCAGCGCCCTTGCTCCCGCAGCCGTGGCACCACGCCGGCCTGTACGAAGGAGCTCTTGCCCGCGCCGGACGGCCCCACCACCGGCAGCACCGACTCGTGCCGCAGCCTCTCGATGAAGGCGGCCACCTCGGCGTCCCGGCCGTGGAACTGGTCGGCGTCCTGCTCGTCGCAGGGCAGCAACCCGCGGAACGGGGGCCGGGGCTCCACCCGCCGGGTGCCGTGTTGCAGCATCTCCTCGAGTTCGGCCACCACCGCGCCGATGTCCGGCCGGCCCTGGGGATCTTTGTCCAGGCAGCGGGCCACGAGCTGCCGCAGTTCTGCGGGGAACTCGTCCGCCAGCGCGGGCATGGGCTCGGACGCGCACACCAGCGTGCAGATCTGGTAGGAACTCGCGCCGGCGAAGGGGTGCCGTCCGGCGAGCATCTCGTACAGGGTCAGCCCCAACGCCCAGACATCCGCTGCCGCCGTGATGGGGGTGGCTTCCCACTGTTCGGGGGCCATGTAGGTCGGTGTCCCACGAACCCCTCCCTCACGGGTCCGGAATCCTTCCACCGCCACGCCCCGGTCGTCCGATTCGGCCAGGGAGGACAGCAGGCTCGGGGCGCCCTTGCCCTCGCCGGTGATGACCGGCTGGTCGGCCACGGCCTTGGCCAGGCCGAAATCCAGCACGCGGATCCGGCCGTCCCGGGGGATCATCACGTTTTCGGGCTTGAGATCCCGATGCAGCAGCTTGTTGCGGTGGGCTTCCCGCAGCGCCTCGGCGATGGCCAGGGCGATGCGCACCGCCTCCTTCACCCCCGCCCGCCGCTGGCGGATCCGCTCCCGAAGCGTCTGGCCCGAAAGGTATTCCAGGGCCAGGTAGGGGCTGCCGTCCACCTCGCCCACCGCGTGGATGGTGACGATATGGGGATGACTGAAGCGGGCCGTCGCCCGCGCCTCGAACAGGAACCGATCCACCGCCGACGCCGATCCCAACGCCTTGGGCCGCAACACCTTGAGCGCCACCTTGCGCCCCAACCCTGTGTCCCGGGCCAGGTAGACCTCCCCCATGCCGCCCTCGCCCAGCCGGCGCACCACCTGGTAGTGGTCCACCATGGTGCCCTTGGGGAGGGTGCCGGGCTCCGAGTCCAGCTGGGAGCCGGGGGGCAGCGCGTCGTCGTCGGTCCAGCGCTGGGTCGGCGCCGAGGCCCGGGGTGGTGGGCGGTCTTCGGGCATGGTGGTCCAGATCCTCTGAAACGAGGTACTAGGCTACCACCTGGATGCGAGCCGGGTCGGGGGTGGTCCACTTCCCACCGGGTATGGCAGGGCCTGGTTGCCCGGCACAGTTTTTGCCCGTTCATCGGATCCAGGGGCCATCCTTCCGGTGGAGCAGATAGATGAAATCCAGGTTCATTTCCATGAAACGTACCATCAGCAATTGGCGCACAATGGCGAGCTTCCTGAGCTTGATGGCACTCACTGCGCTGTTCGGCTGTCAGGACGAAGAGCCGGTCACATTCGAGAACGAGTCGCCGTTTTGCGTGGGCTCCTACGAGGTTGGTGGATCCGATGTCATCGATGGCACGTTGGAGGAGATGCCCTTCGTGGGCGAGCTTCCCATCTACGGCACCGCCGTGTTCGATTACTGCCTGAGCTCTTCGTGCGATATCGACCGTCAGGCGAACTGCGCCATGAGGCTGCAAAGCGGCGGTGAAATCATCGACGTGAGCACTCACGGCAGCTACACCCGCGCGTCCGCAAATATGTGCACCCAGGATTGTGGCACCTTGGCCGCCCACTGCCGGACCACACCCCTGCCGGAAGGGGACTACATCATCCGCTACAACGGCCAGGAGAAGCCGCTGACCATCCCGTCGACGGGAACGCCGGTGTGCTTCGATTGACGATGAACGGGGGTGTCAGGCTCGGGACAACACCTCGGCCGCTCGGGCCGCCTCCCGACCCAGCAACAGCGCCCGGAGGTTCTTGTCGTACGTCCCAGGCGGAACCTGGGCTTCCGTGGCTGCCTCGATCTGCTCCAGCGGCAGGTCGAGGAACGGCGACAGGGCGCCGGCCATCACGACGTTGACCATCTTGTTGCTTCCCGCCTGTAGAGCCAGACTCATGGCCGGGATGGCGACCACCCGCAGCCCCTTGTCCACCATGCGCTGACGCCAGTCCTCCGGCATCCGGGAACGCTCCAGCAGGATGGGGGCGGGCCACTGTTCGTCGGATGCGGTGACCACCAGTCCCCCGCGGCGCAGGTTGTGGGCGTGGCGCAAAGCCTCCAGGGGCTCCAGCCCCAGCAGGAAGTCTCCCTCGCCCTCGGCGAAGATGGACGTCTCCACCTGCTCGCCGATCCGCAGCGTCCCCATGATGCCGCCGCCGCGCATGGCCAGGCCGTGGGTGTCGGTGCTCTTGGCGTCCAGGCCCGAGAGGATGGCCGCCCGGGCCAGCAGGCGGTTGACCAGCACCAGGCCCTGGCCGCCGACGCCGGCGAGGAAGATGTTGACGGGGGCGCTCATGACTCCTCCTCTTCGGTGAAATCCAGGGGCAGCGGAACGTCCGGGGTCTCGCCGAGGGCCATCGGCTTGATGGCCTTGACCGGGCAGACCTGGAAGCAGACCGAACAGCCGGCACAGCGCTCGGGATCGATGTAGGAGTTGCGGGCGCCTTCCGGCTTGCCCGGGTAGTGGCGCATGCTGATGGGGGGGCAGCCCACCTTGATGCAGGCGCGGCAGCCGATGCAAGCGGATGGGTCCACGTAGTAGTAGACCCGCTGATTTTTGTATTTGAGCGCACAGGGTCCGGTGGCGATGACAGCCAGCGGCCCCTCCTCCTCGATGAACTTCTGACGGAAGACCTTGCGGCACTCGGACAGGTTGTACTGGTTGACCTCGGTGACATCGGGGATGCCCAGGGCCTTGACCACTTCTGCAAGGTCCACGCCGTTGTTCTGCTCGCCCCGCACGGTCTTGCCGGTTACCGGGTTGTCCTGCAGCCCGGTCATGGATGTGGAACGGTTGTCCAGCACCAGCAGCTTGGTGCGGTGGCCGTTGTAGCCATAGTTGATCACCGACGGCAGGCCCGAGTGGCACAGGGTGGAGTCACCGATGACCGAGACGATGGATTGGATCTCCTTGTCCGTGCCCTCCAGCGCCTTGGCCATGCCCTGGGCGATACCGATGGAGGCCCCCATCGAGATGGAGGATTTGAGTACCTCGAAGGGGGGGTAGGACCCAATCAGGTAGCAGCCAATGTCCCCGTGGCACAGGATGTCCAGCTCCCGCAGCGCCACCATCACCGGGCGGTGGGGACAGCCGGGGCAGAACATGGCCGGGCGCTGGGCCTCGGCCAGGGACCGGTCGGCGACGGAATCAGCGGGGGCGCACAGGCCCTGGGCAGCGAAGACCTTGCGCAGCGCCGTGGCGTTGATCTCGCCGAAGCGTGGGAACAGCTGTTGCCCCTCACACTCGATGCCCGCCAGCGCGAGCTGTTCCTCCACGAACGGCATCAGCTCCTCGATGACGATGACCCGCTCCACGCGGCCGGCGAAATCCTGCAAGGCCTGGATCGGCAGCGGCCAGATGACGTCCAGCTTGAAGGTGGACGCATCGGGCAACAGGTCCCGAACCAGGGCGTACTGGATGCCGAAGGTGACGATGCCGATGGCCGGGTCGCGCATCTCGTCGCGGTAGCCGTGGCCCTGCTCCAGCCAGTCGCGTACCTGGCTGATGCGAGGCTCCACCCGCTTGCGGGCCTCCCGGGAGAACGGCGGGACCTGGTAGTAGCGCACCGGGTCCGGCTCGAAGCCGTGGGGCGGGCGATTGTCGGCCTCCTGCGTCGTCACCTGGCCCATCATGTGGCACGTGCGATCCACCAGCCGGACGAACACCGGCGTCTCGAACCGCGCCGAGATCTCGTAGGCCAGCCGGGTGTGGTCGTAGGCCTCCTGGGGGGTGGCCGGCTGGAGCATGGGCATCATGCCGTACTCGGCCCACATGCGGCTGTCCTGCTCGTTCTGGCTGGAGATCTGGCCCGGGTCGTCCCCCACGGCGATGACCAGCGGGCCGTTGAGCCGGCTCTGGGTGAAGGTCATCAGCGGGTCGGCGGCGATGTTGACGCCCACGTGTTTCATCGACACGAAGGCGGCAGCGCCGGCCATGGACGCGCCGATGGCCACCTCCATGGCCACCTTCTCCGAGGGGGACCACTCGGTGTGCAGATCGCCCATCTCGGCGATGCTCTCGAGGATCTGTACGGTGGGCGATCCGGGGTAGCTGGTGGCCACCCGCACGTCAGCGTCGACCACCGCCCGGGCGATGGCCTGGTTTCCGGTCAGCATCATGGGTTCCATCTGCACTCCTACACGAGACAGCTCTGAGACAGTTTTTCGAGACAGATCGCCCCGAAATCGCTCGCAGGAGGGGAACGGTGCAATTCCCGTTCCAGGGTTGGAAGGAGTGGCTCAGCGATCGACGACGGTCGTCACGTGCATGTTTGGCGGGGCGAGGATCGTCTTCTTGACGGCGCACTGGTCCGCGGCCCGGATGACCGCTGCGTGGTACTTGTCGGGGAAATCGGGGGGCACGTGGATGTCGATGTGCAGGTCGGTGAGCTTGCGGCCCTTGGCGTCCCACTCCATGCGCTGCACGATGCGTACCCCGTCCGTGCCAATCTTGCGTGCGTTACAGAAGCTCTGCACGTAGAACCCCGCGCAGGTGCCGATGGAGGCCAGGAACAGCATGAACGGCTCCGGCGCCGAGGCATCCCCGCCCGCTTTGACCGACTGATCGGTGCGGATAGTGAAGCCCCTGAGTCCCGCATCCACTCGCTTGTTGTCACCCAGTTCAACCGTCATCTCGAGGCCCATCTTTCACCTCCAAAAAAACTTCGTTACACCTTTAGAGCCGGCATGTGGCTTGCAAGGTTCAAGGCCAAACTACAGCATTGAGACACCTGGAGAAAATCATGGCCGACCGCGAACTGACCGAAGGCTCCCCCGCACCCCTGTTCACCTCCGTCAGCAACGAAGGTGAGGTCTCCCTGGAGTCCTTCAGGGGGAGCACCGTGGTGCTGTACTTCTACCCCAAGGACAATACCTCGGGCTGCACCAAGGAGGCCTGCGGATTCCGCGATGCGAACGATGACCTCCAGGCGCTGGGGGTCGCGGTGCTGGGGGTCAGCAAGGACAGCCTCAAGGCCCACGCCAACTTCACCGCCAAGCACGATCTCAACTTCCCGCTGCTGTCGGATCCGGACCGGGAGATCATCGAGGCCTACGGCGCCTGGGTGGAGAAGAAGAACTACGGCCGCGTCTACTTCGGCATCGAGCGCTGCACCTTCGTCATCGACGGCGAGGGAATCATCCGCAAGATCTGGCGCAAGGTGAAGGTCAAGGATCACATCGAAAAGGTGCTCGAATTCGTGCGCGAGATGGACTGAAACACCGATTCGGAGCGATAGATGCGGCACACCGCTGCGTGAAGACCTAGAGAACTCTGGAACCGATGGTCATCCAGGGAGCCAGGTCGTGGTCGTGCCCGCCTGCCAAACCTCGATCGCCCGCTGCCGCCCGTTACTGCTGGCGGTGGTGGTTGCCGCCAGCACACCACTGGCGTGCAGCCCGCGCTCCGAGGCGGCCGAGGTGGATGCCGACCCCCCGGAGGAGATCCACGCTGTGAACCACGCCTTGCCCACACCCGAGGAGATCGCCGCCGCACCGCCGGACGGTGGCGATCCGTTCAATCGGTTGATCCACGAAAATAGCCCTTATCTGCTACAGCACGCCCGCAACCCCGTGGACTGGTACCCCTTGGGGGGAAGAGGCCTTCGCTCGCGCCCGGGAGCTGGACCGGCCCATCTTCCTGTCCATCGGGTACGCCACCTGCCACTGGTGCCATGTGATGGAGCGGGAGACCTTCAAGGATCCGGAGATCGCCGCGGCGATGAACCAGGCCTTCATCAACATCAAGGTGGACCGGGAAGAGCGGCCGGACGTGGACCATGTGTACATGAACGCCGCGATGGTGATGAACGGCTCGGGGGGCTGGCCGCTGACGGTGGCGATGACGGCGGACGGCAGCCCGTTTTTCGTGGGCACCTACATCCCCAGGGACAGCGCCTACGGCCGGCCCGGCATGAGCCAGCTGGTGCCGGCGATCCAACTGGGCTGGGCCAACGAGCGGGAAGCGGTACTGGAATCCGCCGGGCGGATCACCGCCGTGCTGGGGAGTCTGGAGTCGGGTTACAGCGGTGAAGGGCTGGATCCATCGGCGCTGGAGCTGGGCTTCCAGCAGCTGTCCCGGCGCTACGACGCGGACCACGGCGGCTTTGGCGAATACCCCAAGTTCCCGTCCCCCCATCAGCTGAGCTTCCTGCTGCGCTACCACCACCGCACCGGCGACGAGATGGCCCTGTTGATGGCGGACGAGACGCTGGCGCAGATGGCCCGCGGCGGCCTGCACGATCAGCTGGGGGGCGGCTTCCACAGGTACTCGACGGACGCCCGCTGGCTGGTGCCCCACTTCGAGAAGATGCTGTACGACCAGGCGATGCTATCCATCGCCTTTTGCGAGGCCTATCAGGTCACCGGCAGCGAGGACCACGCCCGGGCGGCGCGGCGCATCTTCGAGTACGTGCTGAGGGACATGACCGACCCCGGCGGCGGGTTCTACTCGGCGGAGGATGCGGACTCGGAAGGGGAAGAGGGGCGGTTCTACCTGTGGACCGAGGCCGAGCTCCGCCAGGTTTTGGGGCCCGAGGAGGGGGAGCTGTTTGCACGGGTCTACGGCGCGCGGGCGGATGGCAACTTCATCGATCCCACGGTGGGGCACCGGGACGGGCGCAACATCCTGCACCTGCCGCGTCCCGTCGAGGCCGTGGCCCTCAAACGCAACGAGGACCCGGCCAAGCTACGCCGCCGGCTGGACAAGGCCGGCGACCGTCTGCTCAGGCAGCGGGGGAAGCGGGTGCGGCCGCTGCGGGACGACAAGATCCTCACCGGCTGGAACGGCCTGATGATCGCGGCCCTGGCCATCGGCGCGCGGGCGCTGGACGAACCGCGGTATGCGGGCGCGGCCCGGCGTTCGGCCGACTTCGTGCTGGCCCAGATGCTCGACGAGCGGGGCCGCCTGCTGCGCAGCTATCGCGATGGCCGGGCGGACCACGACGGCCTGGCCGAGGACCACGCCTTTTTGGCCTGGGGCCTGCTGGAGCTGTACGGGTCCACCTACGACCCGCGATACCTGCGCGAGGCGCAGGCGCTCACCGATCAGCTGCTGGACCACTTCTCCGACGGGGACGCCGCGGGGTTCTACATGACGCCGGACGACGGCGAGGTGCTGCTGGTGCGTGGGCGCGAGATCCATGATGGCGCGCTCCCGTCGTCCAATGCCGTGGCGGCGGACGTGCTGCTGAGGCTGTCGCGCCTCACCGGGGACCCGTCGTACGAACGGCGTGCGCAGGCGCTGTGCGGGGCCTTCACGGCGGTGGTGGACGACAACCCTTCCAGCCACACCGCGATGCTCAGTGCGCTGGAGCGGGTCACCGCCGGCGGCCACGAGGTGGTGGTGGGGGGGGATCCGGAGGCCACGGACACGCTGGCCATGCTGGCGGCGCTGCAGGGAGCCTTCTTGCCCGACACGGTGGTGGTGCTGCGGCCTGACGGCGACGCGGATATCGTGGCGTTGGCCCCGTTTACGGCGTCCCACACGAGTGTGGACGGAGCGGCCACGGCGTACGTGTGCCGGGGGCATGCGTGTGAGGCACCTACGACGGACGTCGGCACCATGTTGCGGTCGCTGGGGAGAGGGGACGCTCGCTAGGTATTCAGGTATTGCGTTGTCTCTGCTGTACGGATGAGCGTCCCTTTTCTCGCCGGGCCTCCTGCGTCCTCACTTCGCCCCTCAGAAATCGCAGCTGTCCTCCTCACCTCCCCCGTCCACCACGCCGGGTGATCCCTCGAACCAGCTCTCCAGGAAACACCGGTACTGGTGCTTGGGAGCCTCCAGCTGGAACATCACCTCGTGGCCGTCCTCGACACCGTCTTCGAGATGCTGGACGACCACGGCGGTGTGGCCGGCGGCGATGTTGCCGCTCGCCGGGAGCTCCACCGTGCCGCGGCCCACCAGACCGATGACGTCCTCCAGCGGGCGGAAGGCCGCAAGCTCCGGATGATCCACGTCCAGGGAATCGCCGGCCAGATCCAGCCCCAGGGAGAGGGAGGTGGCGTTGGCGATGGGGGGCAGGATGTAGGTGTCGCGGATGCCCTGGATCATCAGCACGTCCAGGCCGCCGCCGTGCACCAGCTCCGGTGCGTAGGCGGGCGGGTCGGCCGATTCCCCGGCCCATTGCAGCAGGGCCAGCACCGGGTCGTCCTCGGTGAGGTCACCGGCGCTGTAGCCCAGCATCGCCTCGGCCATCGGCCGCGCCTCCAGCGGGCTGAGCTTGTACACGACGTTCTCGATCCAGCTGCCGCCGGCGCCGGACAGCACGGCCGCGCCGTAGCGGGGTTGGGCCGCCAGGGTCAGCGGGGCGATGGTGGCCCCCATCGAGTGGCCCATCAGGGCGATGTGATCGCCGTCGAAGGTGCCGCCGGAGGCGTCCGGGCAGTCGGCCAGGTCCAGGTCCAGCCCATCCAGCAGGTCCGGCAGCAGGGTCAGCTCTGCGGCGGACTGACGCAGGTTGTCCCGCATGGCCGCGGGGTTGGTGATGTTGAAGATCAGGAACTGCTCGTCGCCGCCGGTGGTGTTGCGCAGACCGCCCAGGGGCCCGTCTACGCTGACGCCCGCCCAGCCGGCCAGGGCCAGGTCCTGCGCCGGGCCGCTGCCGGGTACGAGGACCTGGCCGTCGGTGTCGCGCACCCCCCGGTCCACCAGCGGCCGGTCCCCGCCACCGCCGGTGCGGATGAACACGGCCGTGGGCCAGCCATGCTCCGGGGCCTGGGCCCGGGGGATGGTGATCACCAGCCGCGCCTGCTCGAGCCGCTGCAGGACCGGCTCCCCCTGCGCGTCCAGGGCGATGCTGCCGCCGCCGGACAGATAGGGCGGCTCCCCCTCCTGGTACACGGGCATCTCGACGGCCGTCTGGTACACGCAGTACTCGTCGAACAGGTCGGTCAGGACGAACGGCTCGATGGGGGACGGGGGGTGCGCGGCGGCGGCCTCGGCTAGCGCCCGCGTCCCAGCCCGCGGATCCTGGGTGCGGAAGACGGCCAGCCCGGCGATGGTGTCCGGAGCCACGCCTAGCACCTCCAGCTCGTCCAGGGCGTCCAGGTAGATCTCGGGCAGTCCCTCTGTGTACAGCATGCCCAGCGGTTCGCCAGCCTCGTCTCCCAGATCCCGCAGCACCACGGCGGCGTACAGCGACGCGGGGCGCAGCGGGCAGCCCTGGAGCGGCAACAGCGAAAGCATGCGCCGGGCGCCAAAGGTGCCGCCCCATTCACGGAGGGTCGCGTCCAGCGGCACGCGCTGGCCGTGGTCCGCTCCGCCGGGCTCGATGCCCACCAGGAACACGGGCGAATCCGGCTCCACGGAACGCCACACGTCCGGGAGCGCTGCGCGGTTCAGCGGGGTACGCGAGGTGAAGTAGACGGGCGAAGTGGTGCCGAATCCCTCCAGCTGGCCATCGGCAAGCTCCACGAGGGTGGCGACGAAGGGGACCTCGTCGGGATTGGGGAAGGCGGCCACGTCCACGGTGCCGTCGGCGTGCCGCCGGTGCTCGGATGGCCACGGGGCGTCCCAGTAGTCTGCGCCGTCGTCAAAATCGTGGTTCAGCGGTGTCTCCTCGGGGACGTCCTGCGGACGGCACCCGACCAGCAGCAGTAGTACGACGATCCATCGGCTCATGGTGGCCCCTCGGGTGGGGATGCTAGCACGGTAGGCTGGCGTCGGCGGTTCGGATAGGCTCGACGGGATGCTTCTACCTCCTCACCGAGTGTTGGCCCCGTGGATCCTCCTGCTGGTGGGATCGGCAGCGGGCTGTGCCCAGACCGAGGGCCTGCCGGACAACGGCGCGCCCCCCGCTAGCGACGAGGTGGATGTTTGCGAGTTTGGCGAGGAGCCCCGAGGTCTGATCCAGATCGAAGAGGGGTACTACACCGACTGGGGAGCCACCGATCCGGTCTGGCACGCCGAGGTGCTGGCCCAGCTATGGAGCGGCCCCAGCCCGGCGCGATACATCGAGGTGGTCGGCGGCAGCTGCCGGGTCCTGCTGATGGACTGGGGGGACTGCGAGGCCAGCTGCTCGTTGGACGAGTTCTGCTCGGAGGACGGCGAATGTACGCCCTACCCCGAAGGTCTCTCGGGCGGCACCTTGGCCATCGGGGGCCTGGGCGAACCGCTCTCCATCGAACCGGAGAGCTACAACCCCGGTCTGTACTACGGGCCCGAGGATCTGCCCCTCGACCTGTTCGCAGTGGGCGATGAGATCCAGGTCGCCCTGGCCGGGGACGGCTTCCCTGCGGTGAACCTGGCGGCGCGGGGGGTGGATCCCATCGACACCGAGCTGGGGGATCTGGGGGAGTTGGTGATGCCGTTCCTCGAGGACCTGGAGGTCCAGTGGACACCGGGCTCGGACGAGGACGCCTGTGTGCGGCTGGACGTACGGGCGCCGACCCGTGGCCACGGCCTGACGATCACGGCCTTCCTCAGCTGCGTGGGGCCGGACACGGGGAGCTTCACCATCCCCTCCAGCTTGCTGGCCGTGTTCCCCGATTCCGTTTGCCCCGTCCAGGCGGGCGCCAACTGCCACCTGTCCGAGCTCACTCGCTACACGGCGCAGACGGCTGAAACAGCAGCCGGGGCGGTCACGCTACAGGTCCGCAGCTCCGCATACTTCTACTACGATCATCGGCCCTGACTGTCCGCCGACAGACGCAGCGCGTGCACCAGCGCCGGGATCAGGCAGACGGACGCCAGCAGGCACATGGGCAGCCCGATGAGCAGCACCATGGCCATCGACTCCAGCCCCGGGTGATCGGTGAACAGGAACGCTGCCGTGCCGACGCAGGTGGTCAGGGTGGTCATCACGATGGCCCGCCCGACGGAGACCGCTGCCTCGTGTGCCGGCCCGGGGTATTCGCGGATGCGGTGCACCACGTGGATCCCGTCGTCCACCCCCAGCCCGATGATCAACGGCACCACCACCGCACCCATCACGTTGAAATCCATGCCCATCCAGCACAGCAGGCCGAAGGTCATGGACGTCCCGAACAACACCGGCGCCAGCGCCACGATCAGCCAGCGCGGGCTGCGCAGATCCACGGCCAGCACGGTGATGACGACCAGCAGGATGCCGGCCAGCACCCAGCGCATCCACGGCCGCTCGCCCCGCAGCATCGCCTCGATGGCCATCAGCAAGCTGGTGGCGCCGGGATCGATGGCGTGCGCGGTCAGGCGTTGTTCGCGGGCGTCCTGGCCGCTCATGGTGGGGCGGGCCGCGTAGGCGTAGACCAGGAACCGGCCGTCCGGCGCCAGCAGCTGGGCCCGCACCACCTCGGGCAGGTCGTCCACCGTGGGCGGCCCGGTGGCCGCCGCCCCCTGAAGGGTGGTCAGCAGCTCCAGGCCCGCGCGGGCTGCGCCGGCGTTGAACCCCATCGGCATCGCCTGCAGGGCCGCGAACAGCTGGCGGCGGGATTCGATGGCCGGAGCGGCATCGGCCAGGATGGCGGCTCTCTCGTCCAGATCCGTGTGGAGCAGGGTGGCCGCGCTCTCCACCCGCACGAAGGCGGGCTCGGCCTCGAATTCGGCGGCCAGCGCCCTCGTCTGCTCCAGGGTCGGGGCGGTGGACACCCACGGGGAGTTGTTGATCCCGAACAGGTCCTGGATGCGATCCTGCACCTCCAGGGCGGGCACATCCCGGCTGAACACCTTGCCCAGATCGTCCTGGAAGTGGAACCGCCCGCTGCCGGCCAGCGCCCCCGCTACGAGCCCGACGGCGGCGATGATGACCAGCCACGGGTTGCGGCTGGAGAAACGCGCCAGCGGACGCAGCAGCGGCAGCGACATCGTGCCCGGGGGCACCGCAGGGGTGCGGCGGTCCAGCAGCGTCCACAGCCCCGGCAGCAAGGTGAGCATCAACACCAGGCACAGCAGCAGCCCGATGCCGCCGGACAAACCCAGGTGGAAGGCCACCGGGTCCGACGCCAGCGAGGCCACGAAGAATGCACCGGCCGTGGTCAGGGCGCCGGCCACGATGCCGCTGCCCGCCCCGGTGATCGTGAGGCGGAGCGCCTCGTCGAACGAGTGCCCTTGCGCGCGTTCCTCGCGCAGCCGGACGATCAGGTGCAGGGCAAAATCCACCCCCAGCCCGAACACCAGCATCCCGAAAAACGCCTCGATGACGGTGATCTTGCCCGCGATCAGTCCCACCAGCCCCAGCGTCCCGCCCAGGGCCAGCAGCATGGGCGCGGCCACCGCTGCCAGGCGCGTGGGGCGGCGCTCGACGAACAGAAGCAGCAGCAGCACGGCCACCAAGGTGATGGGAGTGAGGAGCTGGATCCGCTTGAGCACCTTGGCCTGGTCCTGCTCGGAGATGGCGGCCAGGCCTGCGAAGGAACCTGCCACGTCGTGGCCCTCGAGGGCCTGCTGGGTGGCGGCCTCGATCTCGCTGAAACCGTTGTGGCCCACCGGCTCGGTGAGGGGATCCCGGGCCATCTGCAGCAAGATCAGCCGCACCCCTTCAGGGCGCTGGCGGGCGTACTCCTCCTCGATGGCCGTCAGCCCGTCCTGCAGGCGTTGTGCGCTTTGCTTGTCCTCGGGGGCGGTGGCCAACCGCACCCAGGCATCGAACAGCTCGCGCTCCACCAGCCAGGGGGCCTGCCGGGTCAGCCACTCCGTCGGCGGTTCGGCCATCACCCGGTCGATCTGGGGGAGCTGTTGCAGGGCGGGCACCAGGTCGTCGAGGGCCGCTTCCAGCGCCTCTTCCGATCCCTCCAGCAGCAGCGGTAGCTGGCACGCGAGCTTGAGCTGGGTGTTGACCTCGAAGTACTGGGCGACCAGCGGATACTCGTGGTTCATGATGCTGAGGAAGGCCAGGTCGCGGGGCACCCAGATGACGGCCAGCGCCATCAGCAGGCAGGGGCCCGCGGACAGGAGCACGACCTTTCCGGGGTGTCTGGAAATCGTCCTGGCCAGGCGGTCTAGCAGTCTTTGCATGCCCACTCCCCGAATCGTTTTACAAGGATAGACCGTATTCGGGAAGGGGGGTAGACGGTTAGCGCCTCCACCCCCTACATGTTGTGGTCACCACT
>CAZDDH010000187.1:0-17661 GCA_964504165.1 uncultured Rickettsiales bacterium
CGGATTCGCCCGGCACGATGGGGAAAGCCGGGTCAGCAACTACGGGAACTTCAGTTTAAAGAGGGATCAAATCGCGACTCGTGCCCTGCCTGCCCTCTTCACCACGAACTCCAGATACTTCACGATGGGGTTGTCCGGGTATTGTGAACAATAACACGTCCTCTTTATGTGCCATGACGTGGAATATTCACGAACTGGGCACAATCGGCCAAAATCTAGCCCTCACTGACCAACGCGTTGCCTCGTAGCGTTTGTCGTGGAAACCTGGGACAGGTCGAACTATTGCCGCTTGCTGAAAGAGGTGTCTATTCAATAGGCGTTGAGCGGAATAGCTAGTGGGCGCGGGATGAGGTCTCGCGGCCTGTGAATAATTGCGCCTTCAACATCACACACCGGATCCATATTAAAACTGCGATACCGATGGTGAATTCGAGGAACGCGTGGGAGTTGTGGAGGACTGCCGTCATGGGTCAAGGGGGCTGGACTATTAACTTCACCTGGCTGTCTGGCCGCCTTGCCATCCATGCGGTATTCCTACTGCTCTTCGCCTGTTCCACGCCTGTCGAGGAGTCTGATAATCAGCCCTCGGCAGGCGGCTCACCATCCGACGACGACGACACATCCGGCGGGGAAGACGGCGGTGCCCGCATCGTTGGGGTACTACTAGACGCGTACGACCAGTCCCTGCCGGATCCGAATATCCAGTTCTGCGGCCCGTTGCCCGGGTACGCCGGTGAAGGGGCGGATGGACCAAGATGAGGAGTCCGACGTCGGCGTCGTCTATCTCCATGAGGTGGGAGCCCTGCACTCCCTCGAGAATGCACAGGGAGAGACGACGGTGTTGTTCGATGAGCGGCTGGAGATCACCATCGAGCCCACACAGATGGACTGGAACTTCGCCGAACCCCGGGTCGGTGGCCGTTCGCTCGGCGCGGAATTCTGGCCCCACGGATGCCCAGAGTTGGATGACGACGAGGTGCTCGCGTTGTGTGTGTTCGCCCCTTTTGGCGCCCATGCGGAAAATCCGTCGGGGATACCGGTGCGCCTGGCCAATGATTGGGGGCTCGACCCGGCCACCACCGTCCAGATTTATGAGCTATCCAAGGATACGGGCGTATTCGTCGATGCTGGCCCCGCCATCGTATCGGAACAGGGAGATGTGATCGAGTCACTGGACCAGGGCCTGAGTGCCCTGACATGGATGATTGGCGCCCATAACCCGGAGTAAGGAGGTGCCGAATGATTACCAATGGTCCGAAATCAAAGCTAGGAAACCCCGGAATGGTCCTTGCGACCATTCTACTATTGTTGTGCTCGTGTTCGAGGACCTCGGACACGGGGGACGACGACGCGGGGCCCGCCGATGATGATGCATCCGGCGATGACGACGACGGCGGCTGCCCGTGTGGAGACGGCCCGTCGTCAGATGCGGTACCGGATGTCGTCGTACGGGATTGGAATCCCAATTCACCGACCTATGGTGAGGAGATATCGCCTCGGGACTACCTCGGCAAGACGGTCGTTTTGATGAACCTGTGCTGGTCGTGAATCATCGCTTATGGCGGCAATTTTGCCAGCCTGGTGCCTCAGGTTGAGGCGCTGAGAGATGAGATCGATGAACTTGGCCTCGAGCACGATGTTCAGTTTGTTTATGTGGCGAACATGAGCGAGGAGTCGGTGCTTCAATCCGCAGGTTTTGGTGAGCCCACAGTCGAACAGCTGGGCCTGACGGATATCCCCCTGCTGTTTGGCGACTCGGGCCTCGAAGGAGACTGGGATCTGCACGGCACCGTGAGAGAGCGCAGCCATGTCTGGGATCCCTGCAACGAGTCGCGGTGGCACTACGAGCACCTGTACATGGCGTTCTGGGAAGACAATCCCAAAGCTGCACGGATCGAACTGAAAAACGCCATCGAGCTGATTGCATCGGATTGTGAACAAGGGGTTCAGCCAACCGTGACCGAGGTCTTCGACGCGGACCCAGCCCAGATGATCGATTCCTACGATACCTTCGGGGCCGCGATCGGCGACCTGGATGGCGACGGCGATCTGGACATCTTCGGCGTCCGTTATGAATACGAAAACCTGGTGTGGATGAACGATGGCAACGGTGTGTTCAACAACTCCGGCCAGAAGCTGGGCTATCTCCCCAGCGAAGATGTCCAGCTCGGTGACCTCGATGAAGACGGCGACCTCGACGCCTTTGTAGCCAACTCCGGCCCGAACATGGTTTGGCTCAATCAAGGCGATGGGGAATTTGTATATGGCCAGGCTCTCAACGACAGCCACTACGGCCAGGCCTGCGAGCTAGGCGACTTTGACGGCGATGGGGATCTGGACGCCCTGGTCGTTAATTTTTCTGGCTTTTCTAATTTTGACCCCGCGGATAACGTCTGGCTCAACCTCACCTTGGATTGATGGCTCCGCATCGAGCCCTCGATAACTCTTGAGTCCCCTCCATTCGTCCCCATCGCTGAGGCCGACGGCGCCGCCATGTTGCCGTAAGTCAGATCTGGGTCCCATTGGACTCTGACCGCGCTGGGACTATGGATGGAGAACGACGAATCGATGTCGCGCCAGCCGAGTTGGAGTAACGAAAACGCCGCTGCCTGTAGTATTCTGGGGACAAAGTGTGGCATCGACAGGTGCACAGCAGGAAGGAGGAACCGTGGAGAAACGCCCCATCTACCGGATCCTTCATGTGGATGATGTGCCCGAGACCCTGGAGGCTACGAAGATCAACCTGCACCGGTTGGGCTACGAGGTGGTCTCGGCTTGTTCGGCCAACGAGGCGCTCGCCCTGGTGGAGGAGCAGCCATTCGATGTCGCGCTGATCGATATCTTCATGCCGGGGATGAACGGGATCGAGCTGCTGCGGAAGCTCAGGGAATCCCAGCCAGACCTGGCGACGATCATGATGACCGGCGCGTCTGGAGCCAGCGAACTGTTCGATTCCGTGCTCGCCGGCTGTGATGGCTACCTGGAAAAGCCCTGCACCCCCATCGACATCGTCAAGCTGATCCAGCACGTCATGAAAGACGTCCGCGGCGGCTGAGTAGCCCCGGTCATCTGCCCCCCTCGGTCGGAAGCGGCGCCGGCACCCCGAATAATTCTCGTGCCTGCCCCCCCCCATCCCGGTGTATCCTGATCAAGAGGGTGAGAGCGGTAAACATACCGGGGAGCGGGGGAAGGGTGGAACCATGGAGAAGGCACCCGTACGCTGGGTTCTTCATGTGGATGACGACTACGACATGCTCGAATCGACGAAGGTGAGCCTTCACCGGTTGGGCTACAACGTGGTCTCGGCCAGTTCGGCGAGTGAGGCGATCCATCTGTTCGAGAAGCACGATTTCGACGTGGCATTGCTGGACATCTATATGCCCGGGATGGATGGAATCGGCCTGCTGCGGAGCCTGCGCAATGTCGCTCCGGGGCTGCCGATCATCATGTTCACCGGCGCGTTGGGCAACGACGAGCTGTTCGACTCCGTGAATTCGGGGTGCGATGGATTCGTGGAGAAACCCGCGATTCCCGAACAGATCGACGAGGTCATAAAGCACTGTCTTCGTAAGAAAGCGGACGGGAAATCGGGCGCACGAGGCTAACCCCGCCACCCCTTCATCACCCCCACGCACGGGACCGGATGGATCCATTGGATCGGACGGGCCTGGCCGTGGAATGATGGTGAATCCAATCGGGACCTCGACCGTTGGAGTAGTCGGTTGCCGCCGGACGGCACTAAGAGGGTGAGGCCATCTCTACTACGCTCAGAAAAGGGTCTGTCGAGCCTACAATCACGTTGTTGTCTGCGCTGTTGCTGCTGGTCATCTGCGGCTGCCCGTCCAGTGGTACCACGGTCTGTGTGCCCGGGGGCTCGACGGATGGTTGCCAGGGTACGGAGTGGCACGATGCCGCCATATACGAAAACCTCCCCGATGAGGATGGCGGCTGCCCGGAGGGCGTGTACGTGTTCTGCCCGAACAACTGCCCAGCGGGATCGACATCGCGGGAAGTGATGGTCGAGGCGTGCCAGCATGCATCCGACCACAACTGGAGCGCGTGCCAGGTGCGCTACCTCTGCGGCCCGTACGAAGGGGTTAACTGAACGTGTTATCTGGTAGAGGTCGTTGACCCCTAGAACACTTTCCGTACCATAAGCGATGAGCCATCAAAGGGCGGTTTTTTACTCCGGCCATTGGGGACCATTGGGTGAAGCGTGTGGGTACGGACATGACCATGGACGCGGAATCGGAATTCCAGCGGGCCTTCGAGGCCATCAAAAATGGACACCTCGAGCTGGCGTCCCGTATCGCATCGTGGCTCCTCGAGCAGCGGTACAGCGGCTCGTTCGAGATCGAGGCCCTAGTCTGCCAGGCGAGGGGGGACATCGACGGGGCCATCGGGCATCTCGACGAGGGGCTAGAGGTCGCCGAGGATGTGTGGCGCATGTGGCAGCTTCGGGGCAACCTGCAGTCGGAGCTCGAGCAATACGACGAGGCCGACGACTCCTACCGACGCGCACTCGAGTGTACCCACGCCTCGGTATCTTCGGTCCGGTACAACCAAGCTGTGGTGAGGTCCAGGCGGGGGGAATACACGGCGGCCATCGAACTGCTCGAGACGCTGTACGATGTGGACGATCTGTCCTTTAGCAGCGTGGCAATGGAGTTGGAGTTCGAGTGCCGGCGCCAGTTGCGGGGACAGCTCATCGATACCGGGAGCATCTACGAGGTCCTGATCGATGTGCCCGCGACTGAAGAGCTGGACGAAGAAGAAGGCGGAGAGGACCAGGAGCTGCGGTTCATCCAGAAGCTGCACGTGGCGGCCGGGTCCCCAGAGCTGGCGTTGCAGCTCTTGATCGAAGATCTGGGATCCGAATATACCGATGCCGTCATGAAAGAATCCAAGGCCATACAAGACGCCGCTGGCTACCTGGCAGGTGTGTACTGGCTCGACCTGTCGAGGTACCATTACCCGGCTGAAGAGTGAGGCCGGTCCATACGCGCGTACTACTCACGTGAGTAGTCCCACGACATCGACGACCCCTCCCCGGCCCGGAGCCCCCATGACCACGATACCTTCCTTGATCACAGCTCGCATCGCGGCCACCGCGGCGACGGTCCTGTTTGCCGTGGTGATCCTCCTTCAGCTGTTGCTGGCCGCAGGCATTCTTCCGGTGACGATGGCGTGGGGTGGCCAGCAGGACACGCTGACGTTCTCGCTGCGGGTGGCCAGCTTGGTCGCCGTGTTCGTCCTGGGTTGTTTCATCTACGTGATCCGACGCCGCGCCGGCCTGATCGGGCCTGAGCCGATCCCCGTCTCCATCAAGGTGATGTCGTGGGTCATCACGGGCTTCATGGCGCTGAACACGCTGGGGAACCTGGCCTCCTCGAGCCTCGGGGAGACCCTGCTGTTCACGCCGATCACGTTCGTGCTGTTGATCTGCTGTGGGGTGGTCTCGCTCTCCAGATCCTCGGATTGACCGGGGGCTCGATGCCTCACGCGCTGGCGGCCAGCCGGTTGGTCCGGCGTGTGTTCAGGATGCCGCGGATCGCGCTCACGAGGATCAATACCGCGCAGATGAGGAAGCACAGCAGGGCGGCCAGCTCCGACGAATAGAGCAACAGGCTCGAGCGGGCGGCGATGTCGGTCATGGCTTCCGTGCGGGCGGGCCCTGTGGCCGCCGTGCTCTCGTGCGCCAGATTCAACAGGGAGACATACGCCGCCAGCCCCATCGCGGTGGCCACCCCGGCGACGGCCGCGGCCGCACCGGATACGCCGGTCCATACCCAATCCGAACGCCGCCGCGGCACGGCCGCTTCCACTGGGCGCATCAACCGCAGGCCCGCCCACAGCAGGACGATCATGATCACGCAAGCCACGGTGATCAAAAACGGGAAGGTGGAGATCTTCAGGCCGGCGGTCAGCAGCGCTTCCTTGTGGCCTGAGGCCGCGGCACCGACGGCCTTGAACGCCTGGATCGTGCCGGCCATCCAGCCAGCGGTGGCGATGCTGAGCATCAGCCCGACGAAGGCGGGCCACATGCCAAAGAAGCGGGTCCGTGGAAAACCGAAGCGGTGGACCACCACGGCCACCGCCGCCAACAGTGCCACCACCAGAGCAAACAAACCGAGCGGACCAGCCGCTGCCATGAAATCCGAGATATCGTGTATCTGCATGGTCTCCCTCTCAGCGTGCCCGTACTCACAAGCGGGCAGACGAGCGGAACATTCCACCAACCGGGGGGTGGTTCACCGGAACGCGGCGATGGTGAGAAAGCGGGTACGGCGGCCGGGACCGCTACCCCTACCGGGTCGGCCCCCACAACAGGTACGTGATCCCCGCGTAGCCGCCCTTCCAGTCGTTGTAGGGGGCGCCCAGCACGATGTCGTCTACGCCGTCGCCGTCCAGGTCGCCCAGGGCCATGGCGGCGGAGAGCTGTTCGCCGACACCGACTCCGGCGATGCTGGCGTCGGCGCTGGTGGCGTCGGTGAGGGTGTCCCAGCCGGTCTCGCGGCCGTGGAAGAGGTAGACGCGGCCGTTCTTGGTGACCGGGCCTAGGTAGGCGTCGGTGGCGCCGGCAACGAGATCGCCCAGGCCGTCGCCGTCCACGTCACCCCGGCCGGCGAAGGTGCCACCGAAGACGAAGTCGTCCCACTCGCTGCCGATCAACGCCAGCTGGGTGGGTGGGGTGTCGTTGGCGATGTCCAGGGAACCCTTGTAGATGTGAACAGCGCCGCCGTCGGGCCAGGTGATCGCGCTCTCGGAGGCCCCGACGGCCACGTCGTCGATACCGTCGCCGTCCACGTCGCCCAGGTACGCCACGGCGTGGCCCAGGTGGTCGTTGATCTCGGCGCCGTAGAGCATGGCCGAGACCTCCTCGGCGAGCACGGTGCCGCCGCCGGCCAGCACCTCGCCGGGCACGATGTAGACCCGGCCGCGGCCGGTGGTGGCCTGGGGGGCGCCCACCAGCAAATCACCCAGGCCGTCGCCGGTGATATCGCCGTTGCCGTCCACACAGGCTCCGAACTCGCTGTTGGTGGCGGGGGGCTCCACGAGCAGATCACCCTCGATGACCATCTGCTGGTTCGGCAGCCCCTGGGCCTGGCCGTGGAAGATGGCCACGGCGCCGTCGTCCGGGTACTCCATGCCGCCGGTCTCCTGGCGTAGCCGGTAGGGGACGGCGATCTCCGCCAGGCCGTCGCCGGTGACGTCGAAGAGGCCCCCCACCTCGCTGCCCACGCGGCTGGTCTCGGACGCGCCGTGGATGGTGGCATCGGCGGTGAGCATCTGCAGGTTCGCCACGTCCGAGTCCAGCCCGCGGCCGTAGACCAGATAGGCGGCACCGGCGCTGTCGTTGTAGGTGGATTTGCCGCGGGCCCCCACCAGCAGGTCGTCCATGCCGTCGCCGTCCGTATCGCCGGCATAGGCCACGGAATAGCCAGCGGTTTCCAGGGGATCGGGGCCCTGGATCGCGGCCACCGGGACCGGGGCCAGCTCCCCGAACGAGGCCAGGTTGTACAGCAGGACGATGCCTTCGTCCTGGGCCTCGTCGAACATGGGCGCGCCCACCGCCAGGTCGTCGGCACCGTCGCCGTCGAAATCCCCGGCGGCGGCCAGGGCCGACCCCTGGAAGGCGGTGATGTATTCCTCGGCCATCTGGCACGCGGCGTCGTTGGCGCAGACGAGGCCGTCCAGCTCGGCGGAGTTGGGGGTGTCGACGCAGGGATAGACCGGCGCGGTATCGTCGTCGTCGTCGTCGTCGTCGCCGCTGTCGTCGTCGCCGATGGAGGAGTCGTCGTCGGCCGGGTCGGGATCTTTGTGGATGCATCCGCCGAGGACCAACAACGTGGCTGCAGCCAGCAGCAGCCAGGGACGGGGTTCAGCACGGTGAATCATGGCGTCACCTCCCCAGCACCGCGTCGATCTCCTCGACCATCCGCGCTCCGGCGTCGGAGAAGGGCACGGTCTCGGAGTAGTGGACGTAGTGCACGTTGCGGTCCCCGTCGATGATGTACAGGTAGTGCATGGAGGCGCCGCTGTTCCACAGCGCCCTGTCGTCGGGTGTGTCCTGCAGCACCGGGATGGTGGCACTCGGGTAGTTGGCAGCGATGGCCGCCATGCCCTCCTCGGCCCCCGAGGCGTTGACCCCCAAGAAGGCCACGTCGTCCCCCCAGCGGCCGGCGTTGGCGGCCAGTATGTCGTGGAATTCCGTCGCGTACCGCGACGCGCAGGCGCCTCAGTTGCCGTCCATCCAGTAGATCAGCAGCACCTGCCCGGCGTAGTCGGTGAGCGATACAGACTGGTTGTAGGTCGGGGATCCGGGGATCTGATCGATGAGGGTGAAATCGGGGATCGACAGGTCGCCCATCCCGCACGGGGAAAGGTCCGGCGGGAGGTGGGGCGGGGGTGGGTCGGCCTGCCCCGGGAGGGCCGGCAGCAGCAGCAGGGCTGCCGTTAGTCCAATCAGACAAGCGTGTTGTAGTTTGAGCATGGTTTCCATGGGCCTCCGGTCCTATCGGTCAAACGATGATTGATCGGGCGCTGCCAGTGTAAACGAACTCGGGCCCGGGACCGTGGACGGTTCTGTCAAAGAACCCCATCCATGCCGACCATTGCGTCCCCCCGCTCAACCTCTTCCCCGGTGAGGGTCCAGCAAACGTGGCCGTCATAGCGCTTCTCCCGGGGGCCCGGCGGCAGCTTGTTCAGACGGTCGGGGGGGCCGTGGATTTCGATGCGGGCCCACCAGCGGGGCAAGATCCGGCATTCGTCGGTGGTGCCTTCGGGCCACAACACGCGGTGGACGTCGGTGACGGCCTTCAGCTCGTGGCGGTTCGAGCGTGATTTGAAGCGGCAGATGTCCAGCTTGGCGATGGCCATGTTCAGGCCCGAGGCCTCGGTGCATACGACAGCCAGGCCGGTACGCTTGTATGCGGGTTCGACGATGTGGTCGTCCATGTCCAGCTTGCGGCTCAGGGCCTCGATGGCCACCGGTGTGTGCTCGATGGTGCGCGGGGGCTTCTTGCGCCACAGGCGCCACCCGGCGGCGATCAATCCCAGCGCGAACAGCGTGTAGACGCCCGCGAAGATCTTGGCGGCGCTGGGAGAGGCTTCGTGCCAGGTGATGGCTGTGGTGGCCGCGCCGATGACCGCGAGGATGAAGATCGGGGCCATGCGGTACCCCAGCCGGTTTTGCTCCGGCTCCCCCTCTTGCTCGTCCGCGGTCTTCTTGGCCATCTGCTGGAGGTGATCGCGGCGGGCTGCGGCGTCGGCGCCTGGGTGCAGCGCCACCGCATGGCCCAGCATTGCCTCGGTGGACGCGACTTGCCACTCCCAGTTGATGACGTTGCCTTCGACGCTGACCGTCATCGAAGCCCAGCCCTCGCCCATGGCGGCATGTGTGACCGTGCCGTGGAAATAGCGCACACCCCCTTCGTGGCTCAGCACTCTCTCGTAGTCGTCGGTGGCCGCCCACAGCTCGGGCTCGTCGGCCGGAGTGCCCAGATCCAGGCGCACGAAGGGTAGATATCGGTCCGCGTCGATGCTCTGTGAGGGGTCCACGAAGCGGCTGCGGAAGCGGAGGCGGCCCGGCGTACCCTCCGCGTCGATGAATACATCCAGGTCATGATCGCACCGCTCCGAGCCGGTGACGGCCCAACCCCGATCCGCGATCAGGTCGAGTACGATCTGCTCCAACTTGCCTCTGGTTTCCACCTTCTTCATCTGCCCAAACCCCCTATTTACCGTACATTGTCACGATAACCTTCAATCCACGTTCAAGGTGGTTGTAGGACTCGAGCCACATGATTCTCACAGATCCCCGGTATTCTTGCGCACCTCTTTGCTGCGCAGATACCTGGCGACATCGTCCAACGGCCGAGGGCGGTTGCCGAACGCCACGAGCGTGGTAGGGTTCCCGGTGAGGGGAGTCCCATGTTCAAGTTCCTCAAGAAACTCTTCGGCGGCGATGACGAACCCCAGCAGCCCACGGACGAGGAGTTCGAGGCGGACTACGACCTCAAGCTCGCCGGCCTGGAGCGTGTGCTGGGCAAGATGCACGAGATGGTCGGGCACGCGGTGATCCCGTTCCAGGTGGGCGGGGCCGTGGACATGTATTACTTCCCCCACGACTGCGAGGGGACGGCGTTCGTGACGATGGAGCTGCTCAACCCCGACGGGTCCGGGCCCCAGCCGTCCAGCATCGGCACCTACGAGCTGCTCACGTTCACCAAGCACGACATCAACGACGAGTCGGTCAAGGAGCCGTTCAGCGCCATCGAGCGGCGCATGTGCGGGCTGATGACCACCATCGGCTTCTACTCCTTCGAGGCGGTGCTGAACCCCGGGGAGACCTGCGAGGTCCCCGCCGGGGAGGGGGAGCCGAACCGCTGCGTCGTGTTCGACGAGTACCGCAAGCCCGGGGTGGATTTCCGGGTCGGTGACCGCGAGCACGGCCTGCTGATCTGTATGGAGCTGTTCCGCAGCGAGATGGAATACGCGATGAGCGAGGGATCACCCAAGCTGCTGGAGCTGCTCAAGAGCAAGGGGCACTACCCCAACAGCGATCTGGACCGGGAGCCCGTGGTCTGAGGGACCATCCACCCTGCCGCGGCACGGGCCAGGCGACGCGAATCGAGGAGGTCGAGAGGATGTCGGAGTTGCGCGATCGGGCCATCAACGGGGTGCGGGCCGGGGATCGGTTCACCATCAGCCGGGAATTCACCCGTGACGATACGTTGCGCTTCGGGGCGCTGACCCGGGACTACAACCCGGTGCACTACGAGCCCGAATTCGCGGCGGCCAAGGGGTTCTCCCAGCCGATCCTGCACGGCTTGCTGACCGGCGCGATGATCTGCGAGATCGGCGGTCAGCTGGCGTGGCTGGCGTCGTCGATGTCGTTCGAGTTCCTGCGGCCGGTGTTCTTTGGCGACACGATCACCTGCGTGGTGACGGTGGAGACGGTGGAAGACGACGGGCGGGCGACGGCCCAGGCGGTGTTCTCCAACGGAAACGGGGAGGTCGTGGTGCGGGCGGATCTGGCCGGCCAGCTGCCCGCGGGCTCGGACCGCCAGCTGCTGGCGGCGATCGTGGAGCGGGGTGACCCGACCAATGAACTGCGGGACGAGCACCGTAGCAGCGACCCCGACGGGATCCGCATCCGCCCGGCGGTGGCCGCGGATCTGGCCGAGCTGATGAGCCTCTCCCACCGCACCATCGGCGCGGCCTACCGCCCTGTCCTCGGCGACGCGGCCGTGGACGAATACCTCAACAGCGGCGAGGCCGGCCGGTTCCTCGAGCACAGCTTCTCGCGGTGCCAGGCGCTCCTCGCTGACGGTGCGGTGGTGGGTTGCGCCGTCTCTGACGGCCCGTTGATCGCCCTGATGATGATCGACTCCGAACACCAGCGGCGCGGACTGGGGACCAAGCTACTGGAGTACATGGAGCAGCAGATGTTCCCCCGCCACGAGCGGCTGATCCTCGAGAGCTTCGAGAACAACGACATGGCCAACCGGTTCTACCGCAAGAACGGCTGGGTCGAGGCCGGCGTGGTGGCCGGCGGCGTGGCGGGTGGGAACAAGCTGCGGTTCGAAAAATCCCGCGGGTGACCCCGATGACGTTCATGCGCAACATCGTTGTTGTACCTTACGATCCCAGGTGGCCCGGGCGTTTTGCCGAAGAGAGCGCGCAGGTGGCCGATCGGTTTGCAGACAACGCGGTGGCGATCCACCACATCGGCAGCACGTCGGTGCCCGGGCTGGCCGCCAAGCCGGTAATCGACATGCTGCTGGTGGTGAAGGACATCGAGGCGGTGGACCACAAGGACGACGAAATGGCAGCGCTGGGGTACGTGGCCAAGGGGGAGTTCGGCATCGCGGGCCGACGCTACTTCCCCAAGGGGCCAGACGACGCGCGGACGTTCCACCTGCATACCTACGAGGACGGGCACGGTGAGATCAGGCGGCATCTGGAATTCCGGGACTACCTGATCGCCCATCCGGAGGATGCCGCCCGGTACGGGGAGCTCAAGGTGGAGCTGGCCGCTCGGTTCCGCGACGACGCCGAGGGGTACATGGCCGGCAAGGATCCGCTGATCTGCGAGACGCTGGTGAAGGCGGTAAAGTGGGCTGAACAACAGCGTCGTTGAACCTGTTGCAACCACGGCACATGCACGTGAATTAGGCGCTGTTCACGCCTGGAAGTGGTACCCTGTTCTTTACCAAACAGGCCGCGAAGACGGGCACCGGCAGGGTCGGCCCTGGGGGAGGCGCAGGCATGGTATCCACATTCCCAAAACGATCGGTCACCGGCACCATGGCCGTGGCGATGGCCACCGCGGCGATGAACAAGGCCGCCGAGATCGGCATCGGTGTGGCCGTCACGGTCGTGGACGAGAGCGGCGTGCTCAAGGCTTTTGTGCGGATGGATGACGCACCGCTGATGGCCGTCGGGGTGAGCCAGCGCAAGGCCACCACCGCCGTCGGCCTCGGGCTCCCCACCGGGGAGGCGTGGCACGAGTTCATCAAGGACGACCCGATCCTGAGCCAGGGTGTCCAGGGTATCGAGGATTTCACGCTGCTGGGCGGCGGGATGCCCATCCAGATCGACGGTGCGCTGGTGGGCGCCATCGGGGTCAGCGGCGGGCACTACCGGCAGGACGAGGAGTGCGCCAAGGCTGCGCTGGGAGAGCTCGAATGATCATCGCACCGGTCGCCGGGTGAGACGCCTGTAAGGGGGGAGCGATGAAATCCGAGGTCGACCGAAAGACCCTGAACATCCTCGAACGTTTTGTCGGGACCCTGTCTTCCGTGACGAACCTCTCGGAGCTGGGGAGCGCGGTGGAGACCATCGTGGACAATCTGGTCCACGCCGAATACACCGGCTTCTACCTCTTCGACCACCACCAGGATCGCCTGAAGCTGCTGTTCGCCAAGGGATTCACCCCGGAGGAACGGGCCGAAGCTGAGCGCACCGCCATGGATCGGCACCCCGGAGCGGTGTTCAAAACCCGGCTGATCCTGCACGTGCCCGATACCCGCAGGGAGCCCAGCAGGAGCACATCGAGCGCCCGCGGATTCACGGTCCGATCCCGCCTTTATCTGCCGGTCATGAGCCACGACGATTGCATCGGTTGCTTCGGGCTTGCCTCTTCCAAGCCCAACGCCTTCTCGTACGACCACATCCACGTTCTTCGTTCCGTCGGCAACATGGCCAGCGCGGTGTACCAGAACCTGCGCAGCAAGGAGAAGATCGAACGGCTGCGCCACAAGCAGGCTGATCGCCTGGCGTCCCGCTACGAGTTCCAGGAGCTCCTCACCGAGATATCGGCCGATCTCATGCGCTCCCCGACGGTGGAGACCGACGCAGCCATCGAGGACGCGCTGGGCAAGGTGGGCGCCTTCGGTGGCGCCGACCACTGTTACATCTTCCAGTTCTCCGACGACGGGCGGCGGATGAGCAACACACACGAGTGGTGCGCCCCCGGGGCCGATCCCCAGAAGCGCAATCTCCAGGATCTGGACGCGGACGCTTACACCTGGTGGATCGGCAAGCTACGTAGCCTGGAGTACATCCATGTCCCATCCGTGGGGGACATGCCGCCTGAGGCGAACGCCGAGAAGGAGGTCCTCGAGTCCCAGAATATCTGCTCCGTGCTGGTGTTACCGATGATGGAGCAAGGCCGGCTGATCGGCCATTTTGGCCTGGACTGGGTGCAGCACGCCGAGCCGCTGGACGGGGACATGATCCCCCTGTTGCAGCTTGTGGGCGACATCCTCTTCGGGGCCCTGGGCAAGGTGCGTAGCTCGCGTGAGCTGTGGGAGAGCGAGCAGCGCATGGAGTTGGCCCTGCACGGCGCCGATCTGGGCACTTGGGATTGGAGTGCCGCAACCGGTGAGATCATCTACAACCTCCGCGCAACCGAGATGCTCGGATACGATCCCGAGGAATTCGCCGACAACGAGCAGCTATCCGAAACTCTGATCCACCCCGACGATCGGGAGGCGGCCTTTGCCGCACGGAACGCCCATCTGGAGGGCGAGATCGCTCCTTATGAATCGACCCATCGCCTGCGGCATAAATCGGGCGATTGGGTCTGGGTGCTGGACAAGGGCCGGGTCATCGAACGCGAAGGGGACGGCCGTCCCCTTCGCGTCTGCGGCACACACCTCGACGTCACCGAGCGCAAGCACTCCGAAGAGGAAAAGAAGAGGCTGCAAGACCAGCTCAACCAGTCGCAAAAAATGGAGGCGGTTGGTGCGCTGGCCGGTGGCGTGGCCCATGATTTCAACAACTGGCTCAGCGTCATCATGGGGTACTCCGAGCTGCTGCAGTACAGAACCGAGCTGAGCGAATCCCAGATCGAGCACGTGCACACGATCGTCAATGCGGTCCAGCGGGCCCAGTCGCTCACGCAGCAGCTGCTGATGTTCAGTCGCAAGCAGATCATCCGCCCCGAGCCGCTGATCTGGCCGGACCAGATCGAGTCATCGCTGAAGATGTACCGACGGCTCATCGGCGAGGATATCGAGCTGGACTTCCAGCCGGGTGAGGACCGGCGAGAGATCATGGCCGACCCACAGCAGCTGGACCAGGTGCTGGCCAACCTTCTGATCAACGCCCGCGACGCCATCCATGCCCGGGTGGGCCACAACGGAAGGCGCCGGATCGTCCTGGAGACGTCCTCGCGGGTGCTGGAAGGCACCACCACCTGGGGGTACGAGACGAACGAAGCGGACCACTACGCGTGCCTCATCGTCCGCGACAACGGCACCGGCATGGACGAGCAAACCCGGGCCAAGATCTTCGATCCGTTCTTCACCACCAAATCTGCAGGTGAAGGCACAGGGCTCGGGCTGTCCACGGTGTTCGGCGTGGTCCAGCAGAACAAGGGCGCCATTCATGTATACAGCGTTCCCGGCCAGGGCACGACGTTCACGATATGCTGGCCCGTGGCCTGCGCCGCTGCGCCTGCGCGCGGCAGGAAGCCCGATCAGACCACCTTGCATGCTGGAACGGAGCGGGTGTTGTTCGTCGAAGATCAGGCCTCCATCCGGAACCTGGCCGTCGAAGTGCTGACCAGCGTCGGATACCGCGTGTCCGGGGCGGAGAGCGCAGAACAGGCGCTGGAGTTGGTCGCCACGAGTGGCCAGCCCCCCGACCTGCTCGTCACCGACGTGGTCCTGCCCGGCCTCAACGGCAAGCAGCTCGCCGATCAGCTACTCCAGACCTTTCCGGGGCTGGCCGTGCTGTATAGCTCGGGGTATACGGATGACATCATCGCCCGCCATGGGATCCTGCAGGCGGGCATCGATCTGATCGACAAGCCCTTCGGCATGGGCACGCTGACCGAGAGAATGAGGGAAGTGCTGGATCGTAATAAATGATGGCCAGGGGAATCCATACGGAAGATCGCTATCTGGGGTGCCTGCTCGGGCTCGCTGCCGGGGACGCTCTGGGTGCGCCCTATGAAGGTGGGATCCTCGAACGTGCCGTCTGGGCGGCCATCGGCAAGACCCGGCTGGGGGAACGGCGCTGGACGGACGATACCCAGATGACCCTCGATCTGGCGGAGTCCATCCTGGAGCGGGGTGGACTCGATCTGGATGCTCTGGGAGTGAGGTTCGCGTCGAGCTACCGGTGGAGCCGGGGCTATGGGCCGGGGACCGTGAAAGTGCTCAAACGGATTCGCCGGGGCCAATCCTGGGAGTCAGCGACCCGTGCGGTCTATCCGGACGGCTCGTACGGCAACGGCGCGGCCATGCGGTCCACGGTACTGGCGCTGTTCTATCCGGAGGACGCGGAGCAGCTGGACCACGCGGCGCGCTCGGCTGCAGAGGTCACGCACGGGCACCCGGTGGGGGTGGATGGTGCGGCGCTGTTGGCGCACGTGGCCCGGGGACTGCTGCATGGGGATGATTTGGGAACCGTGCTGGAGGAAGCCAACGCGCGTGTGCGCACCGACGAACTGGCTGGCCCCTTTGGGATCGCATCGGAGCGGCTGCTCGAAGGGGCGGCGCTGACCCCCGCAGAGGTCGCACGGGCCCTGGGCAACGGAATGACTGTGCCCACGTCCTGCCCGACGGCCGTTTATATTGGCCTGAATTATCGGGAGCGGAGTTTTGACGAGTTGCTCCGCTTCGCGACGGAATGTGGCGGCGACACCGACACGATCGCCGCGATGGCGGGGTCGCTGTGGGGGGTGGCAAACGGACGGCCTGATATTGGCGAGGAACGGATCGAGGGATGGGATGAGATTGCGGGGTTGGCGAGGAGAATTTATGGGTTTTCGGCCCCTGCAGCGAACCAAACGAATAATATTGAATAATATTATTAACGCATTGACCTGCACGCCTGTTCAGGCCATAATTTCCTTGTAACCTGAAACCTCGAAGAGAATGACCGGATCAGGGGGGAATGTGGCTCGAACTGCGCCTAAAAACAACGAACACGGCGGCATCCACGGGTTGGACCCAAGCGCGCGGACTGGCGCTGGCTCGGCCGTGAATCCGCTGGAAGCAGCGGAGAAACTTCATCAGCAGGTCCGCGACGCCGTGGCGCGGGAGCGGCAGGCGCTGCGGGACGTGGCGCGGGCCATGGCCCAGATGAGCGGGACGCAGCTGTTCCGCAAGCTGGGGTATGCCTCCATGGCCCAGTACGGGGAGGTGGAGTTCGGCATGAAGCCACACAAGGTCTACGACCTGGTGACTCTGGGCCGGCGGTTGCGGGTGCTCGGGGGCCTGAGCGGGGCGATGGAGCGAGGTGAGCTGGGGTGGACCAAGGCCCTGATGGTTGCTCGCATCGCCGATCGTCAGACGGACGGGGCCTGGGTGGCTGCGGCGCTCGAGAACACCAGCCGGGAGCTGGAATTGATGACGGCGCGGAGCCGCAAGGGGGACATGCCGCCACGGCGGGACGAGTCCTTGCGTGCCCCGGCCTGGATGAACGTGAGCTTCCGGATGGAGACGCGACACTACGAACAGCTGACGCGGGCCTTCGCCCGGATCCGCCGGCAAAACGGCGGGTGTGAGCTGAGCGGGGGGCAGCTGCTGGCGGCGATGGCGGAGAAGGTGATCACCGGGTCACCCCCCGGGGGCGGTGAGGCGCCCAACGGTGCGCGGGAGAATTACCGCATGGTCGTGCACCAGTGCCCCGACTGCAGGGACACCTGGCAGGAGACGGCGGCGGGGCGGGCCGAGCTGACGGACGCGGCGGTGGAGATGGTGGAGTGTGACGCGGAGCGGGTGCAGGGGGATGACGCGGGCAAGGTGAAGCGTGGGACGGTGCAGCGCACGATCCCGCCGACGGTGCGGCGGGCGGTGATGGCCCGGGACGAGCACCGCTGTTCGGCCCCCGGGTGCTGCAATGACCTGTGGCTGGATTTGCACCACGTGAAGGCGTTCGCCAGCGGGGGCGCGCACGTGGCCGAGAATCTGGTGACCTGTTGTTCGACCCACCACGACCTGCTGCATCAAGGGGTGTTGCGGGTGGCGCGGGGGGATGATGGGGAGCCGGCCTGGACTCGTCCGGATGGGCAGCCGTTTGGGGTCCAGGAGATCGATGCGAGTACTACTCACGTGAGTAGTGATGGGACTGATGCTCATGACTCACTAGATCCTATGTAGGTCTGGGCCACCTGATAGCCTCCTTCAAGCCAAAAAACGA